>NZ_JAPCIT010000001.1:0-387008 GCF_027707385.1 Aeromonas sp. QDB54
GCGGGAATAGCTCAGTTGGTAGAGCACGACCTTGCCAAGGTCGGGGTCGCGAGTTCGAGTCTCGTTTCCCGCTCCAATCTTTCTTCAAATTCAATCTCTTTCCCCCCAAGCTCACGAATCCAGTTTCTCAATACAATGGCTGCCATATTCAGTTGGTAGAGCATGATCCGCGCTTGCCAAGGTCGGGGTCGCGAGTTCGAGTCTCGTTTCCCGCTCCAATCTCTCTTCGAAGTTCTCATCATCCATTTGAATTGCCCATCATATCGCGCCGCGATGATTTGCCGTGTCCGGCGTTCAGCCAGATCAGGCCCATGTCTTCTGTAGCCGCTTCGTGCGCAGGTGCTGGGGAGGGCTGTGGTTATAGGCAAGCTTATGATTGTCGTGGGGAGGGTTGCTGTTGCTGCGGGCAGGCTTGTGAGCGTGGCGGGGAAGGGGAAACGGTGGGCAAAAAAATAGGAGGGCCGATGGCTCCTCCTACAGGCTCACTGGCGTGGCTTAGAGCAGGGTAACGTTCTCAGCCTGAGGGCCTTTTTTGCCCTGGGTCACAGTGAACTGGACTTTTTGACCTTCAGCCAGGGTCTTGAAACCGGCGCTCTGGATGGAGGAGAAGTGAACGAAAACGTCCGGTCCCTGGGATTGCTCGATGAAGCCAAAACCCTTGGTCTCATTGAACCATTTTACTTGGCCGGTGCGAATGTCAGACATGTGGTAAGTCCTATCTATAACAAAATGAAACTAAGCCTTGTTGGGCAGCATTTGCTTAGCAATCAGGGGTTGAAGCATGACTGACCACGTCAATTTGTCCCAGTAGCATGTAGAACAATCCCTGTCTAAAGCACAAACGATTGTACGTGAGCGCGATCCCTTGTCAATTTGGCACTTTTCATTTTTTGAGCAAGCTAAAAATATTGTGAACTCAGCGGCTTATTTCATGGATTCAGGTCAAAAAAACGGGAGGCACCAGGCCTCCCGTTTTTTTATTCCTTGAGGGCGAACCCTTCACCCTGTCGGTCGTAGCGGTAGATGGCCTGACCGTAGGAGCGGATCTCGACCCGCTGGATACGGCGGGTGTCATCGATCAGGATGAACACGGCCCGACCCGATTGCAGGCGGGTCAGCGGCCGATCAGGCCCTTCGATGGCGATCAGGCGGCTGAGCTCGGCGCCCGGCAGCTCGAACTTGCGGAAGATGGAGTAGAGGGTCTCGCCGGCTTGCACGTCGTGCTGCAGCCAGGTGCCATCCACCTTCTCTTCGACCGGTTTGGCTGCGGCCGGTGCACTGCCTGTGGCGCCATTGCCGACGGTGAGGGCCTGCGCCGGTACGGCGATGGGGACTGCCAGCGAACCGGACGGCGCGGCTTTGGGTGCGGGGACGGCCGGCTCCCAGGCCAGCACCAGCAACCAGAGCGGGATCAGGATCAGCAGCCCTATGGTGTGCTTGCGCGGCAGCGGGCTCGCCAGCTTGAACTTGCCTGTTTTGGCTTCCTGGCCGCGTTGGCCAAGTCCGCTCATGCCCTGGCCGATGCGTTGACGCAGGGGCAGGGTGGCGGCATTGATACGATGGAGCAGGGATCCTTGTGATTCGTCTTGGCGACGCTGCTGGGCTCGTCTGTTGTGGCCACGGGGGCGACGGTCCGGGGTGGGCACGGCATTTACCTCTCACTACATTGCCTGCCATCAGGCAAATTCGTGCCTATGGTAAACGGACTCGCCCCCGAGGGGGAGAGTCCTGAGGTGGAAAATTATCAGCTGAGACGAAATTGTCCCAGTAATTGCTGTAAACGCTCGGCCGCCTGGCGCAACGCCTGGCTGGCTTTGGCCGTTTCGGTCGCATCCAGTGCGATGTCGTTGGCCAGTGCGTTGGTTTTTGACAGGTTGCCGGAGACGGTCTCGGAAACCGAGCTCTGCTCCTCGGCGGCGGAGGCGATCTGGTAGGTCATGTCGTTGATGGTGGAGATGGCCTGATAGATGCTGCCGAGCGCCTCTTCCGCCAGATCCGCCTCGCCCACCGCCTGATGGGTCAGCTGCTGGCTCTGGTTGATGGCGTTGACCGCGTTGGCCGAGCTGTGGCGGATCTTCTCGATCAGCTCCTGGGTATTCTGCACCGCCTGCTGGGTGTTGCCCGCCAGCTTGCGTACCTCGTCGGCCACCACCGCAAAGCCGCGGCCCTGCTCGCCGGCCCGGGCCGCCTCGATGGCGGCGTTGAGCGCCAGCAGGTTGGTCTGATCGGCGATCCCCTGAATGACGGTGAGGATGCTGGTGATCTGCTCGCTGTCATGGGCCAGCCCCTCGACCACCTCGGCTCCCTTGCCGGCCTCGGCGGCCACCTTGTGCATCGACTGGATCACCTGCTGGAAGCGCACCTTGCCCTGATCCGCCGCCCCCTGAGCCTGTTTGGCCGAGTCGGCGGTGTTGTTGGCGTGGGTGGCTACCTCCTGGCTGACGTAGGACATCTCTTGCACCGCGGTCAGCATCTGCTCCATCTCTGCCTGGTGATGCTGCAGGTTGGTGTCGGTCTGGCCGGCGATGCGATCGGTGTCGCCGGCGTGACGGTTGACCTCGCTGGCGGTCTTGAGCACATCCCCCAGCAGCACCTGCAGCTTGTCGATGAAGCGGTTGATGCCCTTGGCCAAGTCCCCCAATTCATCGTGGGACTGGGTATTGAGCCGCTTGGTGAGATCTCCCTCGCCATCGGCGATGTCATCCACCAGGCTGACCATCTGACGGATGGGGCCGGTGATGCTGCGGGCAATGACCAGCATGGTGGCCAGCGCCAGCACCAGCACGACGACGGCGCCCACCAGTTGCTGGGTCATGGCGGCCCGGTTCATCTCGCTCAGCTGGGCTTCCAGCTGGTCGGCCCCGGCCAGCACCACCTTGTAGGGCAGGGTGACGATGATGGCCCAGTTGCGGCTCATGCCAGGCACCGCGATGGGCACCGAGATCCGAAACGCATCGTCGAGCTCCTGGCGCTGCACCTCGGGTTTGAGGTACTGCTGCCAGCCGTTGCCAAGCAGCTTGTCGGCGCGGCTGCCGAGCAGGCTGGCATCGCCGCTGGTGCCGGTGATGACGCCGGCGGCGCTGACGATCAGGGTCTCGCCCTTGCCGTCATAGATGTTGCTGTTGAGGGACTGGGCCTGACGGCTGATGGAGTCCACCGCCAGATCGAGCGCGGCGATCCCCTTGAACTGGCCGCCCACCATGATGGGGGTGGTGATGGTGCTCACCAGCACCTGCTGGCCGTTGATGTCCACCTTGAAGGGGTCGATCAGGCAGGAGCGTCCCTCCCGTTTCGGGCAGGCGTAGTAGTCGTTGGCCGGATTGCCGAACTCATCCGGATCGCTCTTCTCGATGGAGAGCAGCAGGTCGGTGCCGATGCTCTCCTTGTCGCGATAGAAGTAGGGCACGAAGCGCCCCTTGCTGTCACTGCCCAGCGCCGTCTGGCCGGAGAAGCTGGCATCCTGGCCGTCGAAACCGTTGGGTTCGAAGCCGGCGAAGGCGCCGTAGAGCTGGGGTTCGAGGGCGAGCTGGGCCTTGAGCAGATCGGTGGCCTGCTGGCGATCCAGCGGCAGCTTGCCCTCCTGCTGCAGGGCGAGGGCGCTGGCCATCTGCTGGGTATAGGAGAGCCCCTTTTGCAGCAGCTGGGTGATGGTGGCGGCCTCGGCACGGGCGTTGGCGTTGACCTTCTGCCATGCCTCCTGCTGCAGGGCGGCGCGGCTGGAGCTGATGGTCAGCTTCTGGGTCTGTTGACCCGAGTACTGGTTGAGCAGGATCAGGATGACCAGGGCGGCGGTCATGGCGATCCCGGCCATCACCAGAATGCGATTCTGGATAGAACGGAACTGCATCGTCTCTTCCTTGTTGGTGAGCGTTATTTGGATATCGGCCGGAGGAGGCAGCTCTCCAACACTTGTCATAGCAAAACGGAAACCGGGATTTTGTTTTGCGATCCCCTTCAAATATCAGGCGGCAAGCGGCTGGGACGCCTGTGCAACCCCCTACTTTTGCCCGCTGCGGCTGCATGGTTTTCCCATCCGTCATTGTCGGTGCTAAAATGCGACGGTTTTTTTAACGAATTGGCCCAAGGCCCTCTACACAAGGCTTAAAGATGAAAGTCAAAACCCGTTTTGCTCCCAGCCCGACCGGCTTTTTGCATGTCGGCGGTGCCCGTACCGCACTCTATTCCTGGTTGTTTGCAAAGAACCAGGGCGGTGAGTTCGTGCTGCGTATCGAGGATACCGACCTGGAACGTTCCACTCAGGAGGCGATCGACGCCATCATTGAGGGCATGGAATGGCTGGAGCTGAACTGGGATGAGGGCCCCTACTACCAGACCAAGCGCTTCGATCGCTACAACGGCCTGATCGACGAGATGCTGGCTGACGGCCGTGCCTACAAGTGCTACTGCTCCAAGGAGCGGCTGGAAGCGCTGCGCGAAGGCCAGATGGCCAACGGCGAGAAGCCCCGCTATGACGGCAAGTGCCGTGACCACGCCCACGATCACTCGGCCGATGCGCCGCACGTGATTCGCTTCCGCAACCCGACCGAAGGTTCCGTGGTGTTCGATGACCACGTCCGTGGCCGCATCGAGTTCGCCAACACCGAGCTCGACGATCTGATCATCCGCCGTACCGACGGCGCGCCGACCTACAACTTCTGCGTGGTGGTCGATGACTGGGACATGGAGATCACCCACGTGGTGCGTGGCGAAGACCACATCAACAACACCCCGCGCCAGATCAACATCTACAAGGCGCTGAACGCGCCGGTGCCGGAGTTTGCCCACGTCTCCATGATCCTGGGTGACGATGGTGCCAAGCTCTCCAAGCGCCACGGTGCGGTCTCCGTGATGCAGTACCGCGACGACGGCTACCTGCCGGAAGCCCTGTTGAACTATCTGGTGCGTCTGGGCTGGTCCCACGGCGATCAGGAGATCTTCAGCCTGGAAGAGATGATCAAGCTGTTCAGCCTGGATGCCATCTCCAAGTCTGCCTCCGCGTTCAACACCGACAAGCTGCTGTGGCTGAACAACCACTACATGCGCAGCCTGGACCCGGCCTATGTGGCCAAGCATCTGGCCTGGCACATGGCCGATCAGAAGATCGACACCAGCAAGGGCCCGTCACTGCCAGAGGTGGTGACTCTGCTGGCCGAGCGCTGCAACACCCTGGTCGAGATGGCCGCCCAGAGCCGCTACCTGTTCGAAGATTTTGAGGCCATCGACGAAGCGGCTGCCAAGAAGCACCTGCGCGGCGTTGCTGCCGAGCCGCTGACCCTGGCCAAGGCCAAGCTGGCTGCCCTGGATAGCTGGACCACCGAAGCACTGCACGAGCTGATTGAAGCGACCGCCGCCGAGCTGGGTCAGGGCATGGGCAAGGTCGGTATGCCGCTGCGTGTGGCAGTCACCGGTCTCGGCCAGTCCCCCGCCATCGACGCCGTGATGGCGCTGGTGGGCAAGGAGCGGGTACTGGCCCGCATCGACCGCGCTCTGGCTTACATCGAAGCACGCATGGCTGCCGAGTAAGCTTGCCGTCGCACATTGCCGTCACCGGTCTGGGTCAATCTCCTGCCATCGACGTCGTGATGGCGCTGGTGGGCAAGGAGCGGGTACTGGCCCGCATCGACCGCGCTCTGGCGTACATCGAAGCGCGCATGGCCGCCGAATAAGCGCCAGCCAGTGCTTGCGAAAGGGCTCCCGTACGGGGGCCCTTTGTTTTTGGCCAAAGGCCGGTTTTGTGACATAAAACAGCGAGATAGCTGCGTCATTGCCGGTTAAATCGGCTAACTGCTTGAATTTTGACTAAACGCGCGAATCGGCGTTATTTTTGGGTTGACAGCAAAGCGGTCGGTGCCTATCATGCGCCTCCGTTGCCGGAGATAACTTTGGTAGCGCCGAGGTGAGTTGGGGTTATAGCTCAGCTGGGAGAGCGCTTGCATGGCATGCAAGAGGTCCGCGGTTCGATCCCGCGTAGCTCCACCATATTTCGTAATGAAAGTAGAAAAGGCCACCGCACTGCGGTGGCCTTTTTGTTTTGTGCTCGGCACACCGGTTGTGCCGGCCGGCCCATAAAAAAGCCCGCATCGCTGCGGGCTTTTGGTTTGATGGCGATGGGTCATCAGCCGTGGCGACGACGCCAGGCCAGCGGCAGCAGCGCCAGCAGCAGGGCGCCCATGGCACCACCACCGCCGTTGCTCTCCTCTTTCAGCTTGAGGTCGACGATGATGGGGTCGTGGTCGGAGGCGCTGAACGGGTTGTCCGACTTGATCATGTCGCCGGTGAAGTCCCGGCCGTACTCGAACAGGTTGCTTTCGAACGAGTTGATGTGCCAGTCGGCCACGGCGATCACCTTGCCGGCCAGCGCCGGGTTGGCGAGGGCATAGTCCAGGGTGCCGAGCTCGGCCTCGTAGCTGTAGGAGATGGCCTTCTCCTTGTTGAACTTGACGTTCATGTCCACCAGGCCGTAGCTCTTGGCCACTTCGCTGCCGGTCTGCTCAAAGACCTGGTCGCCGAGGAAGGTCTGGGAGGCGGAGACTATCTTGCGCTGACCGTCGGTCGGCACATAGTCGGTCAGCACCCGGATCGCATCTTCCCGGGCGTAGGAGTTGAAGTCGCCCACCAGCAGCACCTGACCGGGCAGCTTGCTCACCGCCTCGCCCAACACCTTGGCGGCGCTGACCCGGAACTCGGTGCACTTGCCCTGCAGATCGGCCGGCTCCTTGCCGTCCAAGTTTTCCAGGCAGCCTGAACCCTTGGACTTCAGGTGGTTGACCACCAAAGTCAGCGGATCCTTGCTGCCTTCGACGGTGAAGGTCTGCACCAGGGAGTCACGCTGGGAGGCCTGTTTCTCGACCCCTTTGGCATCCAGGTATTTCTGCACCGGCAGGGTGATGACGTTGGCGTCCCCTTGCGGTGCCAGCTTGGCCGGCCGGTAGATCATGGCCACCATGATGGCGTCGCCACCGAAGTAGTGCTCGCCCTGCAGCAGCGCCTTGGGCAGGGTGACGAAGGCGTACTGCTTGCCCGCCTCTTTCTGCTGGGCGTTGAGGGCTTGCACCAGGTCGCTGATGGCGGAGTGGCTGTCAAAGCCGTTGTTCTCCATCTCCATCAGGCCGAGCAGGTCGGCATCCATCTCGGTGATGGCGTTGACGATCTTGGCGCGCTGTTTCTGGAAATCTTCCAGGTTCTTGGCGCCGCGGTTGCAGCCCTTGGCGCTGTCCGCATCCGCCTGATCCTTGCACAGCACGTTGAGGGCACCGCCCACGCTGGAGTGGCTGGTGAAGTAGTTGAGCACGTTGAAGCTGCCGACGCGCAGATCGGTGCCGTCGGCACGGGCCGGGGCGCTCTGGCGGTCGTTGTCGCTGGTGCGCAGCAGATCGCCGGCGGTGATCACCTGCTCCTGCGGCACGATCAGCCGGTACTCGTTGTAGCTGTAGCCCACCATGGCGTCCAGATTGACCGGGGCGTCGCCGATGCGCAGGTAACCCTGCTCAGGCTCCCAGGCCGGCAGCCAGGGCAGTTTGCCGTCGGCGGCCTTGAAGTCCGATTCGAGGAACACCCGGTTGCCGGCGTTGGCCTTGGCCAGCGCCTTGGCGGCCTTGCTGTCGGCGTCGTGCAGCTGGGTCGGTTTCATCAGCGGCGCCTGGTGGGAGAGCACCAGGTTGTTGCGCCGGGCGGCGTAGTCATAGCTGAAGTTGCGGCTGATTTTGAGCGCACTGTCGGCATCGAGCCGTACCCGCATCCCTTCGTGGCGCTCCAGCGCCCGGGCCAGGGTCTCGTTTTCCAGCACCCGCAGCGGGATGGCGGCCGGGACCGAGCCCTGGGCGACGACCTGCAGGCGCGGAGTGCCGCTGTCAAACACCGGCTTGAGCTGGGTGTGGTTGTAATACTCCTCAACCTTGGCCTCCAGGCAGACTTCGGCACCCGGCTTGATGTCCGGGTACTTGCTGGCGAAGTTCTTGTCGTTCAGGAAGACGAAGATGCCGTCCGAGGTCTGGGGGTTGCCGTCGCCCTGCACATCCAGCAGGTAGAACCCCTTGTTGAGGCTCTCGCCAAGGCCAGAGACCACCGCCTTGACCATGACGCTCTGGGGGCTTTCGAACTTGTCGGCGGGAATGAGCGGGCTCTTGTCGCCGCTGCCCTGAATGACCGGGATCGGGGTGAGGGCACTGTCGGCCGGGCAGCTGAAGCCGGCGGCATAGACGGACGGGGAGGCGAGCGCAAGCCCCACGGCCAGCGACAGCAGGGTACGTGTTCCTTTCATAACTGTTCCTTTTTTATTTTTTGCCAGTGTTTCCATAGCCTTGGCGCATTGGCCAAGGGCGCGCATTGTCACATTTCTGGCATGTCATACCAGTGAGCCAACGCACATTACGGGGATACAAATGAGGGCAATGCCGGTTTTTTTTGACTTGGCTAACAGTATGAAATTAATGACAAAATAGTTATTTCGTCACATCAGTGAAAATGTGATCTGGCTGGCATCCACATATTTTTCCTCGAGAATGAAGATTGAGACTCGGCTGGTTGATTCCTATACTCGGCTTGTTCCTCACGGAACCCAGGTAAAGGGCAAACCGGTCGAGATGCCGGGACGCAATGCCTCCGGTCTTCAGATCGTGCGATCCAGATAGCGGGGCTTCCCAGGGTGAGGGTGACGTTTGTGGCAGGTCCATTGCCAGTTGTCTGCGCCCATCACGCAGGTTGCGCTTGTTCTTTGCCTTGGTGACCAATGCCAAGACAAAACAAGGAAGATAACAATATGCAACAGACCCTAAGGCCCAGCAGGCTTGCCATGCTGGTGGCTTTGGCTGCCATGCCCGCCTGGGCACAGGCCGCCTATCCCGCCTATCAGGCCGGTACCGCCTACAAGGCCGGCGACATCGTCAGCAACGTCGGCAATCTCTATGAGTGCAAAGAATTTCCCTACTCCGGTTGGTGCGGGGCCTCGCCCTATCACTACGCCCCCGGGGTGGGTGTGGTCTGGGCCGATGCCTGGAAACTCTATGGTGGGGACGTGCCGCCTCCGGCGCTCGGCGTAGCCGTCAGCTCGCCGGCTGCCGGCACCAGTTTCAACGAGGGGGCCAGCGTCGCGCTGGCGGTGACCCTGAGCGGCCCGGTGACGGCGCTGGTTCGGGTGGAATACCTCATCGACGGCAAGCTGGTGACCACGGCGAGCGCCTCGCCCTGGAACGGCAGCTGGAGTGCCGCCGGTGTCGGCGCCCACGCCCTCAAGGCACGGGCACTGGATAAAGATGGCAAGGTGCTGAGCGAGGCGGATTCGAGCTTCAACGTCGCCGCCGTGGTGGCGCCAGAGGCGCCCAAGGTGAGCATCAGCAGCCCGGCTAGCGGCGCCAAGGTGACCCTGGGTCGCAGCGTGGCGGTGAGCGGCAACGTCACCGATGCCAACAACGATGTCACCAAGGTCGAGCTGTTCGTCGATGGCAAGAAAGTGGGCGAAGACACCAGTGCCCCCTGGCAGGTGAACTGGACGCCCCAGAGCAAGGGGTTGGCCGGCCTCAAGCTGGTGGCGACCGACAAGGAGAACCTGAGCGGCGAATCGAGCCAGGTCGACGTACAGGTGGAAGAGGCAGCCCTGCCGCCCACCGGCGGCAACCTCTCCTGCGATATCCGTCAGATCTACCGCCCGGACGGTTACGAGTGCATGGGGGATGACCACGCCCGTCGGGTCATCGGCTACTTCACCTCCTGGCGTACCGGCAAGAACGGCTTGCCCTCCTATCTGGTGAGCGACATCCCTTGGGACAAGATCACCCACATCAACTACGCCTTCGCGGCGGTGGACGAGCAGAGCCACACCATCAAGGTGGACGACTCGGCGACCAAGATGACCTGGGACGGCGTGCCGGGTGCCGAGATGGATCCGGAGTTTGCCTACAAGGGCCACTTCAACCTGCTGTCGAAGTACAAGAAGCAGTATCCGGACGTGAAGACCCTGATCTCGGTGGGAGGCTGGGCCGATACCCGCGGCTTCTATACCGCCACCACCAAGGGTGACTGCTCGGTCAACAGCGACGGCATCAACGCCTTTGCCATCTCGGCGGTGAGCTTCATCCGTCAGTACGGCTTTGACGGGGTCGACGTCGACTACGAATATCCCACCTCCATGAAGGATGCGGGCAACCCCAATGACTTCCCGCTCTCCAACCAGTGCCGCGGCAAGCTGTTTGCCAACTACAAGGTGCTGATGCAGACCCTGCGCAGCAAGCTCGACAGTGCCGGCAGCGAGGATGGTCGCAAGTACATGCTGACCATCGCCTCGCCGGCCTCGGCCTACCTGCTGCGCGGCATGGAGAACTTCCAGGTCACCCAGTACCTCGACTACGTCAACCTGATGACCTACGACTTCCACGGCGCCTGGAACAACTTCGTCGGTCACAACGCCGCCCTGTTCGACAACAAGGCGGATGCCGAACTTGCCCACTGGGGCGTCTATACCCAGAGCCAGTTTGGCGGCATCGGCTACCTCAACGCGGCCTGGTCTGCCCACTACTTCCGTGGCGCCCTGGCGGCCGGCAAGATCAACGTGGGTGTGCCTTACTACACCCGCGGCTGGCAAGGGGTCAGCGGTGGCACCCACGGCCTTGCCGGCAAGGCAGCCCTGCCGAGCCAGAGCGATTGTCAGCCGGGTACCGGTGGCAGCACCATTCCGTGCGGCAACGGGGCGGTCGGCATCGACAACATCTGGCATGATCTCGACAAGAACGGCAAGGAGATCGGCGGTGGCGCCGTGCCCATGTGGCATGCCAAGAACCTGGAGAACGCCGCCAGCCTGGGTATCACCACCATGCCGAGCTACGGCCAGGCCTGGGGTCTGGATCCCAACAACCCGGCTCACGTGATGCAGGGCAAGTACGTGCGTTACTACGATGACAAGGCGCAGGCGCCTTGGCTGTGGAACGAAGAGAAGAAGGTGTTCCTCTCCACCGAAGATGAAGAGTCCATGGGCCACAAGCTCGACTACATCATCAAGCGGGGCCTGGGTGGGGTCATGTTCTGGGAGATGGCGGGTGACTACGCCTTCGATCCGGCCAAGAACGAGTACGGCATGGGCAGCACGCTGACCACGCTCGCCTACGAGAAGTTCGCCAAGGCAGCCAAGTACAACACCCAGCAGAACGATCTGGCGGCGCCAACCGCCCAGCTCGACATCGCGGTGAGCCTCTCCGGCTTCAAGGAGGGGGATTCCAACTACCCGATCAACCCGACTCTGAAGCTCACCAACAACTCGACCCAGACCATTCCGGGCGGTACCCGCATCGAGTTCCTGGTGCCCACCTCCACCTCCGATACCATCACCGACCAGAGCGGGATGGGGCTGAAAGTGGTGGAGAGCGGCGGCAACCAGAACTCCGACGGTATCGCCAACGAGAAGGACTTCCACAAAGCGGCCTTTACGCTGCCGACCTGGAAGGCGTGGGCGCCGGGCAGCGACGTGGAAGTGGCGATGACCTACTATCTGCCGGCCGCCGGTGTGCCGAGCGGTATCCGCATCATCAGCGGCACCCAGACTGCGGGCCTCAAGGCCGAGTTCCCGACCCTGCCGGAGGCCGTGCTGGGCAGCAGTGGTGGCGGTGAGAACCCGGGCGGCGCCACCTGCAGCAGCCAGAACGTCAACCCGGCCGCCTACAAGGCCTATCCGACCTGGCCGCAGGGGGATCACGCCAACGGTGGTGATCGGATGACCAACAACAAGGCGGTGTGGCAGGCCAACTGGTGGACCAGCAGCGAGCCCAAGGCGGGTGATGGCAGCTGGAAGCTGGTGTGCAGCTACTGAGTTGTCCAGGCTGCTGTACCAGCTGCGAGCTCAGAGCGGGCGATGGTAGCTGGAAACTGGTATGCAGCTACTGATGACCGCTTGAGGAGCAGGCCAGCACTCTGCCTAGCCTGTTCTCTCGCAAGGCAATGATCCAATCCGGAGCTCAGGCTCCGGATTTTTTTATGGCGGGATAATAAAGGCAGAGGCATAAAAAAGACCGCTCCGGGGAGCGGCCAATTGCCACCAAGGCAATCTGCGGGGTGACCCCCTTGTTGTTGACCGGCAGGGCGGGGAGGGTGCCCGTCCTGCCGGGTGTCATTGCGTGCCATGCCGGGAAAAAATCCCCCAGGCCGGCACGCCTGGGTTACTTATTGGGTGACTGCGCCGCCCTGCTGCTCTTTCAAGAAGCTGATCCAGGGCGACGCGCGGCCACTGACGTTGCCGTTCTGGGCAGCCTGAGTGAAGGCGCTGAGCGCCTCCTTCGGTTTTTGCTGCTCAAAATAGGCGACCCCGGTCAGGAACTTCAGATCCGCCCGCTGCTCGCCGCTGGCATTGGCGGCGGGCTTGGCGGCGAAGGCCACCAGATCCTGGTAGCGCTTGCTCTGGATCATCATGCGCGCCATCTTGAGCTGCAGCTCGGCGTTGGGGGCCAGCTTGTAGGACTTAGCCAGGGTATCGATGGCCGGGTCCAGCTCCTTGGCCTGGTGCCAGTAGTTGGCCAGCGCCTTGTAGTTGGCCGCGTTGCTCTCGATGGTCCCTTCCTTCATCGCCTTCTCCATCACGCGGGCGGCGCGATGGGGAATGCCGGCGAAGGCCAGGTAGTTGGCCAGACGCTGCAATTCGGCCGCCTCGGTCAGCATGCCGAGGTTGTAGGCCCCCTCCAGCGCTGCCAGCGCCTTGCCATCGTTGCCTGCCTGCATGTGCATGGCCGACAGCTGGGTCCAGTACTTCTTCTTCTCCGGATAGCGGTCGACCAGCGCGGTCAGCACCTCGGTGGCCGGCTTGTACTGTTTCAGCTCGTAGTGGGCCGCCATTTTGAGCAGATACCAGGACTCCGGCGCCTTGCCCGCGGAGAGCTTGATCGCGTTGTCCACCGCCGGAATGGCTTCCCGATATTGCTTGAGCTGCACATGGGCGTTGGCCAGCGTGATGTAGGCATGCGGGGTCGGCTTCTCGTCCTTGCCCAGGCTCGCGAACCACTGGTTCATGGTGCTGATGGAGGCCTTGAAGTTGCCCTCCGCCATGTAGAGCTGGGCCAGGTTGTAGCGCACCTGCTGGGCCACCGGCTGGGGCAGCCCGCCGGTGGCGATGGCGTCGGCGAAGTACTTGGTTGCCTGACCGTACTTCTCCTGCTGCGCCGCCACGAAGCCCAGGGTCTGCAGAATGACCCCCTTGTCATAGACCCGCTCGCCGGCGCCGGACAGCGCCTCCTGCAGCTTGGCATTGGCCTCGCCGTATTTTTTCTCGGTGATCAGTGCCTGCGCCTTGTTGACCGCGCGGTAGGCGCGATCAGAGAGAGCAGGCTGCTCGGCGGCCCAGCCGGCGGTGCTGAGCAGCACCGCCATGGCGACCGGGGCGAGGATCAGGGTATGTAACTTTTTCATCGCCACCTTCCTTAGTTGACCGCAAACTCGATTTCTTGCTGCATGCGGGTGGCCTGCGGCTTGCCATCGACCATGGCCGGCTTGAACGTCCATTTGGCGATGGTCTTGCGGGCCTCCTTGCCGAGGTCGTAGCTGCGGGGATCCTCTTTGACGATCCGCACGTTGCTGACGGTGCCGCGCTCGGTGACGGTGAACTCCACCAGCACCTTGCCGGAGGCGAGGCCGGCCAGCGCCGCCTTGCGGGGCATCATGGGCTCGAAGGTCGCCAGCGGAATGGCGCCGTTGTTGCCACCCATGCCGCCGCCACCACCGCCGGTGCTGTAGGCACCGAGGGCGTTGCCGCCACCGATGTTGACCGGGATGTCGAGTTTGGGCATGTCCATCGGCGAGCTCTCCATCTGCGGCCGGTCCGTGCTGGCCACTTCCATCTCGGGAGGGGGAGGGGGCCGGTTCGGGGGCGGCGGCTTGGGCAGCTCGCGTTGTCTCTCTTGCAGGGTCTCCTGAGGCTTGATGCGGATGAAGTCGGTCATGCTGACGTCCTCCTTCTCCACCAACTCCCGGTGATCCGGTGTGATGAGCTTGTTCATTCCCAGAAACAGGAAGAACACCACCACACAGGAGACCGCCAACGATATCAGGTATCTCATGGTGCTCGCTCCGGCATCAGCTGCTCTTGCTCGCCGCGATGGAGATGTTCTGGACACCGGCCATGCGGATCTGATCCATGACCTGGACCACCAGACCTGAACGGGATTCGGTATCGGCCTGGATCACCACGGCGCTCTCCGGGTTTTCGGCCCGCAGCCGCTCGATGTTGGCGCGCACGGCACCTACTTCGACGATGCGCTTGTCGACCCAGACCTGGCCGTTTTCACGGACCGCGACCATGATGTTCCCCTTCTTCACCGTCTCGGCCGTGCTGGCGCTCGGGCGGTTGATCTCCACGCCGGACTCCTTAACGAACGAGGTGGTGACGATGAAGAAGATCAGCATGATGAACACTATGTCCAGCATGGGGGTCAAATCGATGGCCGCCTCATCAGCACTGCTGTCGCTGTGACGTTTTCTCATGGCAAAAACTCCTTGCTTGTTCTGTGCCCCCGCCAGAGCCGGGCCCGGCGGGGGAGTGCATCCTGCATCAACCGTGTTTCAGGTTGTCTTCCAGCTTCTCGACCGCCAGCTTGGCCTTGTGATCGAGCTGGTTGACAAAAAACAGGCCGGAAAGGGCGGCAATCATGCCTGCCATGGTCGGTACCGTCGCCTTGGAGATCCCCGAGGCCATCGCTCGCGGTGAGCCGGTGCCGGTGATGGCCAGGGTGTCGAACACCTGTACCATGCCGACCACGGTTCCGAGCAGCCCCATCAGCGGGCAGAGGGCGATCAGCACCTTGATGACCGGCATCCCCTTGTCCACCGCCATGGCCACCCGGGAGACCAGCTCGCGCCGGATCTGCTTGGCGGACCAGGAGAGGTGATCGCTGCGGGCCAGCCAGGCGGCCTTGGTCTGCTTCACCTGCTTGGGGTAGACCGCCATGAAGTAGAACCAGCGCTCCAGCAGCAGGGCCCACATCATCAGGGTCAGGAAGAACAGGGCGACCAGTACGTCGCCCCCCAATCCCAGAAACCGGCGGACCGACTCGACTTCTTCAATCAACCAGAACCACATGGGTGACTCCTTACGCTGCGGCTTTGGAGGCGTGCAGACGTTCCTGGTAGCGGGCGACGAAACCGGCGCTCTGCTCTTCCAGCACCTGGATCAGACGACGGCTCTGGGTCTGCACGATGGTGTAGAGGAACAGCATGGGCACGGCGACCACCAGACCCTGCATGGTGGTGACCAGGGCTTCGGAGATACCGCCCGCCATCAGCTTGGGATCGCCGGTACCGAACAGGGTGATGGCCTGGAAGGTGGCGATCATGCCGACCACGGTACCCAGCAGACCCAGCAGCGGCGCGACCGAGGCGATCAGCTTGATGATGCTGATGCCCTTCTCGAACTTGGGCACGTTGCGCAGGATGATCTCGTCGAGCTTGGACTCCAGATCCTCGATGTTGTCGCCACGATGGCTCTGGTAGGCCCCCAGCATCTCGCCGATGGGGTTGCCCTTGATGATCTGATCGGATTTCAGCTGCTTGCGCATGGATCCGCCGATGAGGGAGAGGCGAGCGCCGCAGAACAGCGCCAGCAGGGTGCCGAGCACGCCGAGCACCATGATGACATAGCCCACTTCACCACCCTGGTCGATCCGCTCCTTCAGGGTCGGCGACTGCACCAGCAGGGAGAGGATCACGCCGCGGGACGGGTCGACGAAGATCGGCTTGACGCCGCCACCACCCCGTTCAAACTCGGCGATGGGCTCCAGCACCCCCTTGTCGGGCTGACGGGGCAGCTGTTCGAACTTGCCGGTCTCCGGCACGAAGGTCAGGTACTTGCCTTCGGAGACGGTGTTGAACTCGCCGATCTGGGTGACGGTCTTCTCGGCCTGGTTGCCCTCGCCATAGACCACGGTGGCCGGGATCTGGCTGACCTTGCCACCGTCGACCATGCGGCTGAGGGTGGTGGTCCAGAAGGCGGTCAGGTCATCGCTGGAGGGCAGCTCCTTGCTCTCGGCCAGGCGGGTCAGCAGGGCGGTCTGCTCCGGATGTTCGACCCGGCGGGCAGAGGCGTTGAAGATCCCCTTGAACTCGCCGGCGAACTGGCGCAGCACCCCGAACATCTCGCCCATGTTGCCGGCACGCTGGCGCAGGGTCTCGGTCAGCTCGGTCAGCTGCTTGTCGTTGGCATCGAAGGTGGCCTTGAGCCGCTCACCCTTGGCCGTTTCGGCAGCCAGTTCTGCCTTGGCCTTGGCCAGCAGAGCGGCCTGCTCGTTCTTGTCGGCCAGGAAGCGGGCTTCCCGCTCCTTGTTGAGCTGGGATTCGGTGGTGCTGGCGGCCTTGACCTGATTGAGCAGGGCGTTCAGGTCCACCGGTTTCTCGGCGGCGGTCACCGGCAGGGTGATCAGGGTAGCGCCCGCGATCAGCGAGGCGATGGCAAGTTTGATTCCTTTCATGATGCTTTCTCCGCAGTTTGAACCGGCAGCTTGATGAGGGCGGGGGGCGCCTGCTTCTTGGCGATGCGAAGGCCCTGTTCCACTGCACTGCGATACTCCTGGGGCAACTCTTCCCACTGACGGGTCTTCTTGTTCCACATGCCGGTCTCATTGCCGTCCGGGGACTGGTAGAGCAGGGCGATGCGGCCGACGCGCAGGAACTCGTAGGTCTTCTCGCCGCCATCCTTGGCCAGGCTGGCCTTGTAGGATTCGATGGTGCGGCTGAAGCCCTCCTCGATCTGGTAGGCCTCCAGGATCTTGCGGTACTTCTCGGAGATGGTGACGTCGGCCCGGTTCATCAGGTCGGTCAGGGCCGCGACGCGATCCTCCCGCTCGACCTTCTGGAACGGCAGATCCAGCGCCACGAACTGCTCGAGGGAGTCGATCATCTTGAGCATCAGCGGCACCACTTCGGTGCTGGTCTGATCGATCTGGGCGATCTGGCGCTGCATCGAGGCCAGTTCGCTGCTCTGGGAGTCGACCATCTTGCCCACCTGCTCGTTGTAGGTACGCAGGCTGTCGACCTGACGCAGGGCGGCCTTGTACTGGGCGAGGGCGGATTCGGCAGAGTCTGCGTAGTTGTCGATCTTCTGCTGGGACACTTTGGATGCATTGTCGGTGGCGGCTTGAGCGTCCACTGCCTGGCTGGCAGAGGCGGCGCTCAGATTGAAGCTGGTCAGCAAGGCAGCAGAAACCAGGCTGCCGAGGAGCGCTTTCTTCATTGTAATTGTCCTTGTTTTCATAGGATTACCCTATCTCCGTAACTTCCTTGGACGTTGGGCAAAGCCGGCCCGACCGGGCCGGCTTGGGTTTATATCTCAACGGGAGTTGATTAGAACTTCTGGGTGTAGTCGAGGTAGTAGATACGACCATCGATGCTGTACACATCTTCGTCGTAGGTGAAACCATCGCTCTCAAGAGACGGACCTACGTTGAACATGTTCTTCACACCGACCTGGATCTTGCCGTCCCAGGGGGCATCCACACCGACGTTCAGGTTCCAGGTGGTCTGGGAGGCGATATGACCCACTTCCTCACCGGTATCGGCAATGTAGTCCTGGCTCTGGGAGTCGATGTAGCTGGCGCTCAGGTAGGTGTCCATGTTCCACCACTGCGGCACATTGACCCCGACACCGGAGTTGAAGCGCAGCTGCGGCTTGCCGTTCTGGCCAATCTTGTCTACAACCGGCCCACCGGCATAAAGACCTTCCTTGTATTCCAGGATGTAGGTACCACCGAAGTCATAACGAATGGTTGCCACGTTCAGGTCGTACTTGTAGTCAGCCTTGAAATCCAGGCCGCTGGTGTTCAGTTCACCCAGGTTGACCATGGGAGCGATAGCGCCCTTGATCTTGCCTTGGCTGTTACGAGTGATGTTGCTGGAGCTGCCGTTGTTCAGTTCGTCATAGATGATGGACTGCAGAGAGTTCAGCTGGATGACGTCGGTGATTTTGACCGTGTAGTAGTCCAGTGACAGGTTCAGGTCATCCAGCGGGCTGTAGGCCACGCCGAAGTTCCAAGTGTCTGCGGTCTCTTCCTTCAGCTTTTCGTTTGAAGTCCGCGTGGTATCGTACTGTTTGTTGGGGCAAGCAGCAGCCGAGATACCGTTTGCTTCGCAATAGACATAGTCCTTGGCCCAGTCGGCCGAGAAGGAGTCTGCAGAGTAGAGATCACTCAGACTGGGAGCCCGGAACGAACGAGACCAGGAAGTGCGCAGCATCAGGTTGTCCAGCGGCTGGTAGCGCAGACTGGTCTTGGGTGAGAAGGCACTGCCGAAGTCGCTGTATTTGTCGAAGCGACCGGCGACGTTGAGCTCAATCTGATCTGTGATGGGTACCAGGGACTCGATGTAGGCAGCAGTCACGTCACGAACACCACCAGAGGAGTTACCGGCGGAGCCTATGATGTTGCCAGCTTCCGATTGGGCATCGTATTTGTCGGCATAGACCCAGTCGTTGTATTCGGCACCTGCGTACCAGCTGACCGGCCCTGCCGGCAGTTCTCCCATGTCCCACTGGACACCGGCATACCACTGGTAGAAGTCCATGGTGGAACGGCGGCTGGTGTCGGCGGCCATGGAGGCCGTGGTGGAGGAATCAAATTCACCACCGACAAACTTGCCATCCTCGATAGCCTTTTGGGCGGCAGACTTCAGCACATAGCCAGTGCCGTTTTCCTTGTTGTCGGTCTTGGAGTACATGTAGCCGGCATTCCACTGCATGTCACCAACGCTTTCAGTTGTGATGGTGCCCTCAAAGCCGAGGTTCATACTGCCAGTAGTGTCTGTGACCAAGTTGT
This sequence comes from Aeromonas sp. QDB54, assembly GCF_027707385.1. NCBI lineage: Bacteria > Pseudomonadati > Pseudomonadota > Gammaproteobacteria > Aeromonadales > Aeromonadaceae > Aeromonas > Aeromonas sp. QDB54. The sequence goes on from NZ_JAPCIT010000001.1 coordinate 18,768, forward strand.
CACGGGTACCGACGTTGTTGAAACGGTAGTAGGCGTAAGCAGCTTCGCCCAGTCCTTGGGTTGCCGCGGCATCCAGGCCGTTGTCGGTGAAAAATTGCGCATTCTTCGGGTTGGCAGGATCTATGGCAAAGGCGCCTGCAGCAGGTGCAAAGCGGCTAAAGCTCTCGACCCGGGAACCAATGATCTGGGGTACGAAATCGACGTTGTCATTGATGTGATAGCGGCCATTTACATAGAGGGTGTCACGGCTGCGGGACGCAGTCTTGGCAGCAACCTGGCCGTAGTTGAAGTTACAGCCACCATCAGCGTTTACAAAGGGGTCTTTACAGGTGCCATCAGGATTGGTGGAACCTGCCAGCGGGCCATATGTCCAGATAGGATCGCCATTGCCGTCCAGGCCTGTGATGCCTTCCACGTTGCGACCGTAAACGCTGGGTGATTCGTTGCCTTGTTTGGCTAGGTAGTCACGGTCACGGCTGTAGATGATGTCCTTCTTGTCGTGCTCATAGACAGTCATCAGGGAGCCTTTTTCACCGGTAATACCGGCTACGATGGAACCGCTCTTTTCGTCACCGCCGTCTTCGCTTGGGCTACCAATTCGCCCTTGGAAGGTCAGACCTTCGTAACCCTCTTTCAGCACCACGTTGATGACGCCACCGATGGCGTCAGAACCATAGATGGCTGAGCCGCCATCCAGGTTCACTTCCACCCGCTCAACAGCCGCCATGGGGATGGTGTTGAGGTTGATGGAGGTACCACCCATGGTAGGAGAACCGGCGACGCGCTTGCCGTTGAGCAGCACCAGGGTACGCTCTGAGCCAAGACCGCGCAGACCAACAGTAGACTGGGACTGGAAGGAGCTGCCGGAGGAGGGGGATACGCCGCCGAAGGAGTTGTAGGAGGCCTGTTTCAGGTAATCTGCCACGGTCTGCTGACCGGATTGTTCGATCTTGGCTTTGGTGACAGAGACAACCGGGGTGGCACCTTCCACGTCGACGCGCGAGATACGGGAGCCGGTGACCTTGATCTTCTGGAGTTTTTCGACGTTTTGACCCTCTTCGGCCAAAACAGGGGTGGCTACTACTGCCGCGCTCGCCAAGGCAAACGCTACGGCAGCAGAGAGTCTGCTTTTCCTAAGCATCGCTTATATCCTTCCTGGTTGTTTTTTTGTTTGCTTCCATACCGCCCTCGTTGGAGCGATGCGTAAGGCTTATCAAGCTTTGACGGTTGACGTCAATTGAGGCGGTGTGGATGGGGAAGGGGGGCGCAATAAGCTGACTATGTTTTAATACTTCCGGTTTCGCAGCGGTTTATTCTGACTTGATGATATTTTACGATGTGAAATCGATGTTAAAATGAGTGGTTTCCATTTTATTGATTAATTTTGAACTTATCGATAGGGGGGATGTCTCGCTAGTTTTTATATTGTTAACCAAGACTTTTTTAGCATTATTTTCTGTTTTGGTAGTGTGTTCGGCTGAGGTTCAGATTGCATTGTTGAGCCGGATTTCAGCTTGCCCATATAGAGAAGGGTGATTTAATTCTGTTTTATCATATCTTGTTGTTTTATATAAAAAAGATGTTTTTGTTTGGCTGTTCTTGTAAATTTGATTGAAAATTTAAACGTTATTTAAATTGTTCATGTCGCAGTTTTTTATCTTGAAGTTGGCTTTTTCATAAAAAACTCACAGTAAATTCCACGGTTTGCCAAAGGGGCATGTCATTCCCTTCGTTCTACTTGATTTTTGTTGCAGAGCTTTTACAGTGACCGAGCGGATAGTCTGTCAATAACCGGCTATCCAGTGAGTAATGCCAGGAAGGACAGGCCCGTCACCGGATGTGACTGGCCATAAAAGAACAACAAGGACGAGGTTCCACCATGCTGTCGTATTTCTTACGTCGGATGCTTTTGATCATCCCGACGTTTCTCGGTATCACCCTGCTCGTCTTCACCATCACCCGCTTCGTGCCGGGCGGCCCGGTCGAACGCATGCTGCTGCAAGCCCAGGTTTCTCAGAACGAATCGGGCCGCTCCAGCGGCAGCAAGGGGGCGCAGGCGCTCTCTGACGAGCAGATCGAGGAGCTCAAGGCCTTTTACGGGCTCGACAAGCCCATGCTGGTCGCCTATTGGGAGTGGCTGCAGAAGCTGGCAGTGCTGGATCTTGGCGAATCGACCCGCTATTACGAGCCGGTGTGGGGCCTCATCAAGGACAGGTTGCCAGTGACCGCCTTCTTCGGGCTGGCGACCTTTCTGCTCAGTTATGCCGTTTCCATCCCGCTCGGGGTGGCCAAGGCGCTCAGGCACAACAGCCGCTTCGATTCGCTCAGCTCCATGCTCATCTACATGGCCTATGCGCTGCCCGCCTACGTGGTGGGCATCTTCCTCATCACAGTGTTCGCGTTTCATCTGGAGTGGCTGCCCATGGGGGGCTTCCCGGGGGACGAGTTCGACGGCATGGAGAGCAGTTGGGATCAGATCCGCACCGTCTTCGCCCATGCCCTGCTGCCGCTCATCGCCTACGCCATCGGTGATTTCGCCATCCTCACCATGACCATGAAGAACAGCCTGATGGAGAACCTGTCGGCGGATTACGTGCGCACCGCCGTGGCCAAGGGGCTGCCGTTTCGCAAGGCGGTGACCGATCATGCCATGCGCAACAGCCTGATCCCCATCGCCAGTCACCTGGGATCGGTGCTCACCGTCTTCTTCGGCGGCTCCTTTCTCATCGAGACCATCTTCAACATCGACGGCATCGGTCTGCTCGGCTACGAGGCCATCGTCGAGCGGGATTACCCCACCGTAATGGGCATTCTGGCCATCACTTCCATGCTGATGCTGGTGGGCAATATCGTCTCCGACATCTGCGTGGCCCTGGTCGATCCCCGAGTACGGTTTGGAGAGTGAGCATGAACCCTGTCACCTTAAAAAAACTCAAGCGTTTCAAATCGATCAAGCGCGGTTACTACTCCTTCATCATCTTCACCACCCTGGTGCTGCTCTCCCTGCTGGCGGAGCTTTTGGTCAACAGCCGGGCACTGATGGTGAGCTATCAGGGGGAGCTCTATTTTCCCACCTATGGCGACGTGATCCCGGGTCAGCAGTTCGGACTCGATTACGAGTACGAGACCAATTATCGCCAGCTCAAAGCCAAATTCGCCACCGATGGCAAGGGGGATTGGGTGGTGTTGCCACCGGTACCCTGGAACCCCTATGAGCAGGATTTCAAGCAGGATGCCTACCCTCCCTATGCGCCGAGCCTGGCCGAGCGTCACCTGCTTGGCACCGACACCAGCGGTCGCGACGTACTGGCACGGCTGGTCTACGGCTTTCGCATCGCCATCGGTTTCGCCTTCATCGCGCTGGTGGCCAGCTATGCCATCGGGGTCACCATCGGCTGCATGATGGGTTTCCTCGGCGGGCGGTTTGATCTGGTGCTGCAGCGCTTTATCGAGATCTGGTCCCAGGTGCCGTTCCTCTACGTCATCATGATCCTGGTGTCGCTGGCCAAGCCCAATTTCGGCCTGTTCGTGGCCATCAACGTGCTGTTCGGCTGGATGGGCATCACTTGGTACATGCGCACCCTCACCTACAAGGAGCGGGCGCGGGACTATGTGATGGCGGCGCGGGCCCAGGGGGCCGGCACCGGGCGGATCATCTTCCACCACATTCTGCCCAACACCCTGATGATGATCGTGACCCTGGCGCCGTTTGCCGTAGTGGGCAACATCTCCACCCTGACGGCGCTGGACTATCTGGGCTTCGGCCTAGCCCCGCCCACCCCGAGCTGGGGGGAGCTGCTCTCCCAGGGCATCAACAACCTGGATGCCATCTGGATCGTGAGCTCGGTGGTGGCAGCGGTGAGCCTGGTGCTGATCATGGTCTCCTTCATTGGCGAGGCGATCCGCGAGGCGTTCGATCCGCGTAAATTTACCCGTTATCAGTGACCTGGGGCGGGCTTGTGGCCCCGGTTGCTCACCCTTGAATCGACAAGCCCCCAGTGCAGGGGTATGACCTGGAAGTCAAACATGAAAAATAAAATCAAATGGATAGGTGCTCTCTTTGTGCTGGTGAACGGCTCCTGGGTGTGGGCGGCCAGCCTGCCTGCGGATCTCAAGTGGGAGACCAATGACACCGACCCCGTGTTCGCCTCGCCCAAGGCGCTGCCGGGTGGCAGCATCACCATGTTCGTGGACAGTTTTCCACTGACGTTTCGCACCGTGGGGCCCGACTCCAACGGCGCGTTCCGCTCCTTCATCATGGACAACCAGCTGAGGCTCATCAGCTTCCACCCCAATACCGGCAACCCCATGCCGTCGCTCGCGACCCACTGGGCCATCGCGCCGGACAACCAGACCGTCTACTTCAAGCTGGATCCGCGCGCCAAGTGGTCCGACGGCAAGCCGGTGGTTGCCGATGACTACACCTTCGGCTACGAGATGATGCGCTCCAAGGACATCAAGGGGCCCTGGTTCAACAACTACTACACCACCGAAGTGGTGGCAGTGGAGAAGGTTGACGACCACACCATTCTGGTCAAGGCGGGTACCCGCAAGGCCAAGCTGGACCTGCTCAACACCACCGAGCTGTGGCCGCAGCCCAAGCACTACTACAAGCTGACCCCCAACTGGGTGAAGCAGTACAACTGGGCCGTGGTGCCCACCACCGGCCCCTACGTGATGAGCGACGTGAAGAAGGGCAAGTCCATCACCTTCAGCAAGCAGAAGGAGTGGTGGGCAAAGGACGATCGCTACAACCAGCACAGGTTCAACCTCGACACCATCAAGGTGCAGGTGATCCGCGATCACAACATCGCCTTTCGTCACTTCCTGAAAGGAGAGCTGGATACCTTCGAGATGATCCTGCCCAACTGGTGGCATGAAAAAGCGGTCACTCCCGAATACAAGCAGGGATACGTGCAGAAGGTGATGGCCATGACCGACACCAAGCAGGGCGGTCAAGGGCTGCATCTCAATATCGCCACTCCCAAGCTGGCTGACCTCAACGTGCGGCTCGGCATCCAGCATACCCTCAACATCGACAAGATGATTAAAACCGTGCTGCGTGGCGACTACGACAGAGCCACCACCTTCGGCTCGGGTTTTGGTGAGTTCACCGACATGCAACTGCCGGAGCGGGCCTATGACATCGCCAAGGCGCGCGACTACTTTGCCAAGGGCGGCTATACCAAGCCGGGGCCGGACGGCATCCTGCAAAACGACAAGGGAGAGCGGCTGACCCTCGCGCTCACCTACACCAGCCAGGAGCACTCCAAGCGACTGACCGTGCTCAAAGAAGAGGCCAAGAAGGCGGGGCTGGATCTGGAGCTCAACCTGGTGGACGGCGCCACCGGCTTCAAGGCGATGCTGGAGAAGAAACACGAGGCGGCCTGGATGGGCTGGGCCGGCGGTGGTCTCTATCCGCAGTATTGGGAGTCGTTCCACTCGGCCAACGCCAACAAGCCGCAGACCAACAACCTGTTCAACGTGGCCGACAAAGAGCTCGATGGGCTGATCGACGCCTACAACGTCGAGTTCGACATGGCCAAGCGGGCCGAGCTCTCTCGCCAGATCCAGCAGCGTATCTATGATCTCGCCATCTTCGTGCCCGGGGTGCAGCTCAACTACGTGCGGGCCAGCAGCTGGCGCTACGTGATGCTGCCCGAGGTGCCCGCCACCAAGAACACGCCGGATCTGCTCTACTGGCCCATGGATGGCTACCCTCACAGCAGCGGCGGCCTGCTTTGGCTCGATCCCAAGGTGAAGGAAGAGACCCTGAAGGCCAAGGAGGCAGGGGAGGCGCTGACGCCCATCAACCTGCTCGACAAGACTTATGCACGTCATTGATATGGCACAGAAGGGAGCTGCAGTCATGTCCAACACACAGGCTCCTCACCCGGGCACCCGGGATCATGGGAGGGATGGCCAGAGCAAGGCCCCGATTCTGGAGGTACGCGATCTGGCGGTGGAGTTTGCCGTCGATGGCGGCAAGATCAAGGTGCTCGACGGGGTCAGCTTCAAGGTGGCCCCCGGCCAGACCCTGGGGGTGGTCGGCGAGTCCGGCTGTGGCAAGAGCGTCACCTCGCTCGCCATCATGGGGCTGCTGCCCAAACCCCATGGTCAGGTGGTGGCAGGCTCCATCCGCTTTCAGGGGGAGGAGCTGCTGTCGCTTGCGCCGGATCAGATGTACAAGGTGCGCGGCAACCGCATCTCGATGATCTTTCAGGAGCCGATGACGGCGCTCAACCCGGTGCAGACGGTCGGCGATCAGCTGATGGAGGTGTTTCGCCTCCACCGTCCCGACTACAGCAAGGCCCAGCGCAGGGAGGCAGCCATCGCCATGCTGCAGAAGGTAGGGATCCCCGAGCCCGCCCAGCGCTTTGCCGTCTATCCCCACAACCTCTCCGGCGGCATGCGCCAGCGGGTGATGATCGCCATGGCGCTCGCCTGTGAGCCGGCGCTGCTCATCTGCGACGAACCGACCACGGCGCTCGATGTGACCATTCAGGCCCAGATCTTGGAGTTGATGAAGGCGCTGCAGGCCCAGACCGGCATGGCCATCATCTTCATCACCCATGATCTCGGGGTGGTGGCGGAGCTGTGCGACGAGGTGGTGGTGATGTATGCCGGCAGGGCGGTGGAGCAGGCCGACGTGTTCGAGCTGTTTGACCACCCGCGCCATCCCTATACTCATGGTCTGATGAGCTCGATCCCGCGGCTGGAAGATGAGCCCAAGAGCCTGCTCAAGACCATCAAGGGGCAGGTGCCCGCCCTGCACGAGATGCCGGCCGGATGCCGTTTCTCCAACCGTTGTCCTCATGCCACCGAGATCTGCGTGAGCGCCATTCCGGCTACCGAGCAGCTCGCCGAGCGGCATGGGGTGGCCTGCCACCACTGGAGGGAGCTAGCCGTATGAAGACGCTTTTATCGGTGCGCGACGTGAAGCAGCACTTCCAGCTGGGCGGCGGCTTGTTGCGCAAGAAGTACCATGTCTACGCGGTGGACGGCATCAGCTTCGATCTCAAGCAGGGGGAGACGCTGGGGCTGGTGGGCGAGTCCGGCTGCGGCAAGTCGACCCTGGGGCGCACCCTGCTCAAGCTGTTCGAGCCGACCGCCGGCACCATCACCTTCGAGGGGCGCGACATCACCCACCTCTCGCCCAAAGAGATGCGATCTTTGCGCCAGGAGATGCAGATCGTGTTTCAGGATCCTGCGGAATCCCTCAACAGCCGCCACACGGTGGGGCAGATCCTGGAGGAGCCCTTCGTCATCCACGGCAAGGGCAACGCCGAACAGCGGCGGGTCTGGGTGCAGGAGTTGCTGGAGAAGGTGGGGCTGCCCGGCAGCGCGGTGGATCGCTATCCCCATGAGTTTTCGGGCGGCCAGCGCCAGCGCATCGGCATCGCCCGGGCTATCGCCCTCAAGCCCAAGCTGCTGGTCTGTGACGAGGCGGTGTCGGCGCTGGATGTGTCGGTGCAGTCCCAGATCGTCAACCTGCTGCTCACCTTGCAGCGGGAGATGAACCTCGCCATCATCTTCATCGCCCACGACCTGTCGGTGGTCAAGCACATCTCGGATCGGATTGCGGTGATGTATCTGGGCAGGATCGTCGAACTGGCCGAGGCCCAGTCGCTCTATCTGGCACCCCGGCATCCCTATACCCAGGCGCTCATTTCGGCCATTCCGGTGCCGGACCCGCGCCGGCGCAGCCAGCGCATCCTGCTGACGGGGGATGTGCCGTCTCCCATCTCGCCGCCGAGCGGCTGCCACTTTCACCAGCGCTGCCCTTACGCCGGCGAGCTGTGCCGCACCAAGGCGCCGAGTCTGCAGCCGTGCGACGGGGCCGGTCATCAGGTGGCCTGCCACACGCCGTTGCCGCTGGCCGAGGTCATCCCCTTGGGAAAGGCGGTATGATGCCGGTGCCCGCATCGCAGCAAGATGGCACGGGAAACAGCGAATAAAAAATGGGGCCTGCGGGCCCCATCTTCATGGTTGGAGTTCAGGTTTGGCCGTGGAACATCTGGCCAGGGCAGGACAGCTCCCCCGCAAGGGGATGGCTGCTGTGTGGATTGTTGTTTCTTGTAATTTTACTACTTAAATGTTCGATCACGCTTTCACGAAATTGCCCGCTGGCGGCATCAGGCGCCATAGCGGAAGTAGTAGTTGCGGGTTGCCGGCGCATAGGTATCTTTCTCTACGACGCCTTTCTTGCTGGTTACACCCTTCAGGTGGAACAGGACTGCCAGATTCTCAAACATATATTCACCTCATTGCTCTGTCGTTGATTTGTTATCTGTGACCTGGGTCACGCTTTGATCCTATGGCCTTCTGTGAGCTGGATCAACTTTTTGTGTTGTAAATTTACATAAATCATAGAAAGGGTTTTCAAATCCAAGGTTGCTTATGGAGACGGTTTCAGCAGGCTCTCAAGTTGTGTACTTGATGGCCGACTGACGGGGTGAGCAGCGGATGGGGGCGCGGCAGAGTAGTCTGGCGGTCTTGAGGGGAAACATTCCAGGGGTGGGTGGGAGCAGGCAAAAAAATACCCCGCACCTGGCGGGGTATGTGGTGTGGCCGGTCGGCCTTGACCTGCAGGCTTATTTGGCCGGGATCTGTTCCAGCACGTGAACCAGCAGTTGCCAGAACCGCTCGACTGCCGGGATGTGCACCTTCTCACCTGGGGCGTGGGCGCCGCGGATGGTCGGGCCGAAGGAGACCATGTCCCACTCCGGGTAGGCGCTCTTGAACAGACCGCACTCGAGGCCTGCGTGGATCACCATGACATTCGGCATCTCGCCGAACAGGGTCTGGTAGCTGTTGCGTACCAGCGCCATTACCGGGGAGTCCACGTTCGGTGCCCAGCCCGGGTAGGCGCCGGTAAACTCGCAGCTGGCGCCAGCCAGATTGAACAGGGAGCGGGTCATCTGTTCGACGCTCTCGCGACCGGAGTCGATGAGGGAGCGGATCAGGCACTGCACATACACTTCGCCATCCTGGGTCTTGATGACACCCAGGTTGATGGAGGTCTCGGTCACGCCCGGGATGGCATCGCTCATGCGGATGACGCCGTTCGGGCAGGCCATCAGGGAGTCCAGCAGGCGGGCCTGCAGGGACTCGCTCATCAGCTGGGCCGGTTTTTCCTGGGATGTGAGCAGCACGGTCAGGTTGGCTTCGGTGGCGGCGAGCTCGCTCTGGTAGATGCCGGTATAACGGTCAACCAGGGCCTTGAATTCGTTGACGCTGGCGGCGGGCACCAGCAGCTTGGCCCGGGCCTCGCGCGGGATGGCGTTGCGCAGGGTGCCGCCATGGATCTCGGCCAGACGCACGCCCAGCGGCTCGGCGGCCTTGAGCAGACGCACCAGCAGCTTGTTGGCGTTGCCGCGGCCGCGATGGATGTCGACCCCGGAGTGACCGCCGCGCAGGCCCTTGACCTGCAGCTCGAAACCTTCACCCTCGGTAGCGGCAACCAGCTCCAGCGGGAAGCGGATATTGGCATCCACCCCGCCGGCGCATCCCATGTAGACCTCACCATCCTCTTCGGAGTCGGTGTTGAGCAGGATCTCGCCCTCCAGCCAGCCCGCTTCCAGACCGAAGGCGCCGGTCATGCCGGTCTCTTCGTCGGTGGTCAGCAGCACTTCCAGCGGACCGTGCTTGATGGTCTTGTCAGCCAGCACGGCCAGGCAGCCAGCCATGCCCATGCCATTGTCGGCGCCCAGGGTGGTGCCGCGGGCAGTGACCCATTCACCGTCGATGTAGGCATCGATGGGATCCTTGGTGAAGTCGTGCTGGGTGTCGGCGTTGGCCTGCGGCACCATGTCGATGTGCGCCTGCAGCACCACGGCCTTGCGGTTTTCCATCCCCGGCGTGGCCGGTTTCTTGATGATGATGTTGCCGACGGCATCTTGCTTGACCGCCAGACCTTCCCCTTGGGCCCATTGGACGATCCAGGCGCTCAGCTGGGCTTCGTGCTTGGAAGGGTGGGGGATAGAGCAGATCTGTTCGAAGAAATGCCAAATCAGTTTGGGAGAGAGAGAACTAAGCTGTGCCACGTCGGGACTCCTTACCAGCACGGAAGATGACAGGGCCCCGGTAGCGGGGCGAGCAAGAGGATAACGATAATACAGTCAATCACACAAAAATGTGAGCGATCAGCGCAAATTGCGGGCGGCTTGTGCTGGCAAGCGGGGGAATGGCAGCGTACAGCTCCGGTATGGACGAAACGAACCAGCACAAAAGAAAATTTGTGACTCGCATCACAAAAACATTGAGTTTATGGCGCCGGCTGGTAAATTAACGACCGTGGTTCGCCACCCGTCAGGATGACGATGAATGCCTCCAGGGAACCGAAGCAAAGCAAGTGCGCCTCCATGGAACCGAGTGTCCGTTCAAGGATCTGAACCCGCATTAAGGTACGTAACTTGTTAAGCAATCAGGAGTTTATGATGTCAGGCAGCAATTCAACCTATTGGTTCGCCCAGTCTCTTTATACCCAGGGTTTCAACTATCCGAACCCCTACGCCAGCCGCCGTTAAGGCAGGTTGCCGGCCGGGCTGACAGGCAGATCGAAAACAGCAGGCGAGTGAGGAACCCATCCTCCCCCTGCTATTTTTTTATCTGCTGCTCGGCAAGCGTCGCCCGGGAGAGGGAAAAAGAGGGAGTCAGCCGGACTTGCTTCGATTTTTTTCCTGCATTTCGCATACGTTTGCCAGTCAATTTATCCGCAAACGATGGTATCATGCCCGCCCAACAGCCTGTCTGCGGTCCTGCCCCCTCTGTGACATGACCGCCAGCTCTGCCCATCCTGCTTCCATTGCATCTGTTTTTGCTGCCGAGGGTCTTCTCCCGAGGCGGTCGTGGTGCAAGCCGAATTTGGGAAAAAGGGCCGTCAGCATTAACGAAATCACGTGCGTCAGCACGGGTTTTCAAGTCGTAAGTGATTGTTTTTATAACTCGTTGAGAACGATAGCATGCCAAAAAAATTCTACGTATCGTGGGACAACCTGCAACGTGAAGCGCGCCGTCTGGCCCGTCGTCAACTGCCCGTCAGCCAATGGAAAGGGATCATCGCGGTCAGCCGTGGCGGCCTGGTACCGGCTGCACTGATGGCGCGTGAACTTGGCATCCGCAACGTCGAAACCCTCTGCATCTCCAGCTATGACCACAACAACCAGCGTGATCTGGTGGTGGTGAAGGCCGCCACCACCGCGGGTGACGGCGAAGGCTGGCTGGTGGTGGAAGATCTGGTGGACACAGGCACCACCGCCAAAGCGATCCGCGAGCTCTACCCCAAGGCCAAGTTCATCGCGATCTTCGCCAAGCCGATGGGTGAGCAACTGCTGGATGACTTCGAAGTCGCCATTCCGCAGGACACCTGGATCGAACAGCCGTGGGATATGGCGCTGGAGTTTGCCACGCCGATCTGCGACGAAGAGTAAGCAGCGAATCAGCTTCACAGGGCTCCTATATGGAGCCCTGTTTTTTTGTGGTGCAACTGGCTGCCGGGCGGGAAAAGTGGTTAAGATGGAGCCATTGCATGACAGTATGAGTAATAGCTTTGGACTTGAACGACGACCTTAACCTGACCGAGAAGCTCTTTACCCGGGTAAAAAAGGTGCTGGAGACCTCGGAAGTCTCCAACTCCAGCCCGGTCGCGGAGCAGGATGACAATGTCGATGAGACCTTCATCGACGGTTCCATGTCATCGCGCTGGTATCGTCTGCTGCGCCGGCCGACCTGGGCCTGGCAGGGGGCGGACCCGGTCGAGGTGGAGCAGACCCTGGCCTGCATCGCCATGGGAGAGGGCGAGCGTACCCACGAGCGCTTCCTGGATACCATCAAGGGTTATGTGCCCGGCAACTGGGTCTATGAGTGGAGCCAGCTGGCCGGTCGCTACTTCAACCGGGGGCGCGAGCTGGTGGCACAGGGCGAGCGAGCAGCGGCACTGAAAAGTTTGCTCAAGGCGGTGCGCTACTACTCCATCGCCAGCTATCCCCATCTGAAGAATGACGAGCTGGCGGATCAGGCCCAACTGCTCGGCAACATGGCCTACCGCGAGGCGGGACGCCTGTTCAAGGTGCCGCTCAAGGAGCTGCAGGTGCCGTTTCGCGGCAAGCACATTCAGGGCTACCTCCATCTGCCGACCACCGACAAGCCGGTGCCTCTGGTCATCGTCAGCGGCGGCATCGATTCGCTGCAGGTCGACTTCCTCAATTTCTATCTCAAGTGCCTGGAGCCCAACGGCATCGGCATGCTGTCGCTCGACATGCCGGGCATCGGCTATGCCGAGCACTGGCCGTTGGTGCAGGACACCAGCCGGCTGCACCAGGCGGTATTGAATCATCTGTCCGAAGTGGCCTGGGTCGATCACCAGCGCATCGCCATGGTGGGTTTTCGCCTGGCGGGCAATGTGGCGGCACGGCTCGCCTTCATCGAGCCGTTCAAGCTCAGGACCGTGGTTTGCATCGGCGCCGGCGTCAATCAGGTGTTTACCAATCAAGAGATGTTTGCCCGCTGCCCGCGCATGATGCGGGACGGGCTGGCCAACCGGCTGGGGGCCGATGCAGCCCAGTGGGAGTCGCTGCGTACCAAGTGCCAAGTATTTTCACTCAAGACGCAAGGATTGCTGGGGACTCGCACTTCCGTGCCGATATTGAGTATTGGACACAAGAAAGATTTTATTTGTCCCGAGCAGGATGTCCGGGCATTGGCGTCCGCCAGCCGCAACGGCAAGGCGGTGGTGTTCGACAAACAACCCTTGCTGGAGGTATACGACGAGGCGTTGAAAGAGATGGTCGACTGGCTCAAGAAGCACCTATGTACATGATATAGCGCTAAAATATAACGTCATCCCAGGGTGATGTGGCTTGTTCAACAGGGAGGTTAACATGTCAGAAAGAGTGACCTACAAGCGACTGCTGAGGCAGTTTGCCGCGATTGGCCCCTATTTACGTGAGGACCTGTGTGAAGAGGGGCGTTACCGTTTCGACTGCCTTTCCGTCTGTGTCAGCGCCAAGCCGGCGCCGGACAAACGGGAATTCTGGGGCTGGTGGCTGGTGCTGGAGCAGCAGGATCACAGCTTCAGCTATCACTATCAGGTCGGCTTCTACAACGCCGAAGGGGAGTGGCTCAACAAGCCGCTGCCCAAGAAGCATCAGGCTGAAGTCGAACGTACCCTCAACCACTTCTACAAGCTCATCAGTGACAAGCTGCACCAGCTTGGTTGCCAGCTCGCTCCCGCCGAGCAGGTCACCAACGAGCTGACCGTCACCGCCGCCTGATGACCCGCCGCCCCGCCAGCCACCCATCGGCTGGCGGGGCGTTTCTTTGCCGCTTGCTCCGCTTTGCCTGTGCCCGCCGCTGCCCTGGTGTTAATTGCCTTGCAGGGCAACAGGGCCGTGGGTATAAAGGGATTCCTTATATTTCAGCCTTTTTGCTCCCATGGAAAACAGAACCATAGTCGTCAAACTGGGCACCAGCGTGCTCACCGGGGGATCTTCCCAGCTCAATCGTGCCCACATGGTCGAGCTGGTCAGACAGTGTGCAGCCTTGCACCGTCACGGCCACAGGGTCGTGATGGTCACCTCGGGGGCCATTGCGGCCGGCCGTGAGCATCTGGGCCACCCTCCATTGGCGCCAACCCTGCCCAACAAGCAGATGCTGGCGGCCGTCGGCCAGACCCAGCTGATCCGGGTATGGCAGGATCTGTTCAACCTCTATGGGCTGCACATCGGTCAGATGTTGCTGACCCGCGCCGATCTGGAGGACAGGGAGCGTTACCTCAATGCCCGCGACACCCTGCGCACCCTGCTCGATCACCGCATCATCCCGGTCATCAACGAGAACGACGCGGTGGCGACAGCCGAAATCAAGGTAGGCGACAACGACAACCTCTCCGCCCGTGCCGCCATTTTGGCCGATGCGGATCTGCTGATCCTGCTGACCGACCAGAAGGGGCTGTTTACCGCCGATCCTCGTACCAACCCGGATGCCCAGCTCATTGAAGAGGTGCAGACCATCGACGACACCCTGCGCAAGCTGGCGGGTGACAGCGTCAGCGGGCTCGGTACCGGCGGCATGGCCACCAAGCTGCAGGCCGCCGACGTGGCGCGCCGCGCCGGCGTCAACGTGGTGATCGCCACCGGCCAGATGCCGGAAGTGGTCGGCCGTCTCGCCAAGGGCGAGCGCATCGGCACTCTGTTCCCGGCGCTGGCGTCGCCGCTGGAAGGGCGCAAGAGCTGGATCCTGGCAGGGCCTCCTCCCCACGGCGAAGTGCAGGTGGATCAGGGCGCCGTGGCCGCCATGCAGGAGAAGGGCTCCAGCCTGCTGCCCAAGGGCATAGTGGCGGTGAAGGGCGATTTCGTGCGTGGCGACGTGGTGCGTATTCTCGACCCCAAGGGGGCCGAGCTGGCGCGCGGCATCTGCCGTTACAATCACCTGGAGCTGGACAAGCTGCGCGGCGTCCATTCGGACAACATCGAACAGGTGCTGGGTTACGGCTATGGCGCCGTGGCCATTCACCGCGACGACATGGTGCTGCTGTGAGTCGCCAGCTGCTGCCACGCAAGGGCCGCGGCACATCAAGATAAGGGGGACGCCGCCATCGGGCGGCCCCGCAAGAACCAAAGGGAAGAGAGATGAGTCTGGAGAAAATGGGGCAGGCGGCCCGTGAAGCCGCCTATCAGCTGGCCACCGTCAGCACGGCGCAGAAGAACCGGGCGCTGGCCGCCATCGCCGACGAGCTGGAGGCACGCAGCCACCAGATCCTGGCCGCCAACGAGAAAGACATCGCCGCCGGCCGTGCGGCGGGCTTGTCAGACGCCATGCTGGATCGGCTGCTGCTCAACCCGGCCCGGCTGGCCGGTATCGTGGCGGATGTGCGCAAGGTGATCTCTCTGGACGATCCGGTCGGGGCCGAAATTGACAGCCGGGTGCTGGAGAACGGCCTGCGCCTCTCCCGCCGCCGGGTGCCCATCGGCGTCATCGGCGTCATCTACGAGGCGCGTCCCAATGTCACCATCGATATCGCCAGCCTCTGCCTCAAGACCGGCAACGCCAGCATACTGCGTGGCGGCCGCGAAACCTTCCACTCCAATCTGGAACTGGTGCGGGTGATCCAGAGTGCGCTGGCGGCCTCCGGCCTGCCGCGCGATGCGGTGCAATACATCGACAACCCGGATCGGGCGCTGGTGGGCGAGCTGCTGCGCCTCGACCGCTACGTGGACATGATCATCCCCCGCGGCGGCGCCGGGCTGCACAAGATGTGCAAGGAGAACAGCTCGATTCCGGTGATCATCGGCGGTTTCGGCATCAGCCACATCTTCGTGGACGAGAGCGCCGATCTGGCGCGCTCCCTGGCGGTCATCGACAACGCCAAGGTGCAGCGCCCCTCCGCCTGCAATGCCCTCGACAGCTTGCTGGTGCATGAGAAGGTCGCCGCAACCCTGCTGCCGCAGCTGGTGGGTCTGATGAACGAGCGCAAGGTGGCCCTGGTCGCTACCCCCGAGGCCCTGCCGCTGCTGGCGGGCGCCGACAGCCTGCGTGCCGCCGGCCCGGAAGACTTCGATACCGAGTGGCTCTCGCTGACCCTGGGGGTCAAGCTGGTGGCGGATGTGAACGAGGCGCTGGCCCATATGCGCGAGCACAACGCCGGCCACTCCGATGCCATCCTCACCAACGATCTGGCCAATGCCGAGCGTTTCGTCAACGGGGCCGGTTCGGCGGCGGTCTATGTCAACGCCTCCACCCGCTTCACCGACGGCGGCCAGTTCGGGCTGGGGGCCGAGGTGGCGGTCTCGACCCAGATGCTGCATGCCCGCGGTCCCATGGGGCTGACCGAACTCACCAGCTACAAGTGGGTGGGATTGGCGGACTATTTGAGTCGCGCCTGACGCCTTTTGGGTCCTGTGTGAAAATGCCGACTAAGGTCGGCATTTTTTTGCTTTTTTCTTGCCTGCTATCAGGGGCTTGCATATAACTATCCAGCGAGGTGTGGCGATATTTTGAGCGCTGCGCTAGCCACAAAAACGGGAGCAGATTCAAGGATGAAGCAAACAGATTGGATGAAGCGCTGGGGTGCGCTCTGGCTGGGGTTGCCGCTGCTGCTGGGGGCGCTCTGCTTCAGCAGCAACAGCCACGCCAGCTGGGATCAGGATCTCTACCGCCAGTTGGGGCTGGCCGGCAAGCTCGACAAACAGGTATTTCGCAAGGCCATCAACAGTTACCAGAGCGTGCGCCACAAGCGCAAACCCATTCTCACCATCATCGACTACAGCAAACCCTCGACCATGCGCCGGCTGTTCGTCATCGACGTGAAGCGCCACAAGCTGCTCTACCACACCTGGGTCAGCCATGGCCGCAACTCGGGCGAGCTGGCCGCCAACCAGTTTTCCAACCAGTTCAACTCCATGAAGAGCTCGCTCGGGGTCTATCGCACCGCCGAGACCTATCAGGGCAAGCACGGCTATTCGCTGCGCCTCGACGGCTTGAGTCCAGGCCAGAACAGCAATGCCCGCAAGCGGGCCATCGTGGTGCACGGCGCCGACTATGCCAGCCCGCGCCATCTGCGCAAATATGACAAGCTGGGCCGCAGCTGGGGCTGCCCCGCACTGCCCAAGGAGCAGTCCAGGGCCATCATCGACATCATCAAGGGGGGCAGCGTCATCTACGCCCACGGCTGAGACCAGCCCGCGAGCCCAAGTAAAAAGGCCAGCGATGCTGGCCTTTTGCAGTGAGTCTGGCGTTGCGGCTACTTGCGCACCACCAGCACGGGGCAGGGGGCATGGCGCACCACGGACTCGGCCACGCTGCCTACCAGCAGATGGCTGATGCCGGAGCGACCGTGGCTGCCCATCACCACCAGATCGGCTTTCTCTTCCTTGGCCTGCACGACGATCTCGTCGGCGGCGCGACCGAAGCGCACCTCGAAGGTGGCAGGAATCGGCAGACTGGCGATCAGCTCCTTCATCTGGCTCTTGGCCTGACGCTCCATCTCGTGGGTGATCTCGATGGCGGTCATGTGCAGGATCTTGTAGCTGTCGAAGCCGTGCAGTTGATCCACCACGTGGACCAGTTTGAGTTCGGCCTTGTGGCTCTGGGCCATGAATACGGCATAGTCGAGCACGGCCTGTGACATCTGGGAAAAATCGACCGGACAGAGCAGGGTTTTAATGGATGGCATATGAAGGCTCCCCTATGTTGGGTTACTAATGAATCTTATTGTCAATAATACCGATTCAGCGGGCAATAACCCTCGACTCGCTCGCAAAACCGGGAAAAAGAGGTGCGTTGCCGGCAGATCTTCATATCATGGGGAATGGCTTGGGCGCGGCTGTAAATGGCATCGCCTGCGGAGAAACGGTAAGACATGATTCGTTTGTTGCTTTCATTGACGTTGTTGATTTGCTGGCCGGGTCGGGCCGATCCCCTTTATGTCTATTGCGATGACTGGCCGGGTTTCTGCCAGCCGGATGGCAGGGGCGTCTATCTGGACATAGTGCGGGCCATCTATCAGCCCAATGGCTACCAAGTCATGCCGCGCATCGTGCCCTACAAGCGGGCCCTGGCGGTGATCGCCCAGAAAGGGGGCGACATGGCGATGGGGGTCTATCGGGATGAGGTGAGTGGCGTGCTGCAACCCCGCCATCCCGCTTCGGCCGATGATCTGACGGTGCTGATGCTCAAGAAGTGGCGGCCCCAGTGGCAAGGGGAGCACAGTCTGAGCGGGCAGGGGGTGGTGTGGTTGCGGGGCTGGGCCTTTGACAAGTACATACCTGTCTCCATGCGCTGGCACGAGATCGACAGCCACGACATGGCGCTGCAGCTGCTGGCCAAGGAGCGCTATCGCTACTACCTGACCGCCGGGGTGCTCTACTCGGCGGATTCCATTCCCGCCAACATGCAGCGCATCTTCCTGCGCTGGGTCCCGACCTATCCCATCTTTGCCGATACCGAGAAGGGGCGCAGCCTGCAACAGCTCTGGGATCAAGGCATGGTCAATCTGGTGCGACATGGCACCCTGGCCGAGATCTACCGGCGCTACCAGCTCTACGACTATTACCGCGATTTCATCAAACAGCAGGAGCAGAGGCTAGCCCCTGGCAACTAAAGCGCCCTGCGCCGGGGGCTGGTTACCTGTTCAGGCGCTTTTTTGTCAGCGTCTCAGCTGCTTGGCCAGCCGGTCGTAGAGGATCACGTTGACCGAAGCGGCGAGATTCATACAGCCCTTGGGTGTGGTTACGTAGAGCATCTGCTGCTTACTTGACACGCAGTTGCTTGGCCAGTCGGTCGTAGAGGATCACGTTGACCGAGGCTGCCAGATTCATGCAACCGTGCGTCGGGACGTAGATCACCTCCTGCACCGCCTTGAAGCGGGCGGGATCCAGGGTACCGTCCTCCGGGCCGAAGATGTAGAAGGCGCGCGCCGGGTGCACATAGTCCGGCAGCGAGGTGGCCCCCTCGATCAGATCCACCAGCACCGGCGTGCAGCCGGCCGGCACCATCTCCATCAGATCGTCGACCCCGAGCAGGGGGATCTTTTCCACCATCTGCTTGGTATCGGTGGCGAAGCGGCGCGCCAGCTCGAAGCGGTTGCCGGTGTAGTAGACCTCGTCCGCCCCGTAGCAGCCGGCGGCCCGCATCACGGCCCCCACGTTCTCCGGTGACTTGGGGTTGACCAGCCCGATGCAGCAATAGCCTGCGTCGCCGTGCGGTGCTGACTCATCCCCCTGTGGTGGCAGGCATTCGTGATCTGACTCTCTCATCTCGCTCTCCTCTGTGGCGGCCGCATTATACTCCCGCGCCGCTCCTTGCCCAGCCTGGGTATGCACTCCCGCCTGACGGGCCCAACAAGGGGGCGCTTGCACCGTCCCGGCGCAGCCGCTCGCTGCCGATCACCGTCCAGGCGCACCTTGCATCCTGGCGCGGGGTTTGCAGTCATCTTTGGACAGAGTGAATGCGGCTTATCCGGACAAAGGCGTCCGTCCCCTGCGGGGGCGGGCGCTTTTTTATGGGCCATGGCAGCGGCGATCCAGGGATGGGGAGCCGGACGACGAGGAGCAAGGGAATGAACACCACCTGTGCCTATTGTGGAGTGGGCTGCGGCATCCGGCTGAGCCGGGAGGGGGATGACTGGCAGTTGCAGGGGGATGAGCAGCATCCGGCCAACGCGGGTGCTCTGTGCGTCAAGGGGGCCAGCCTGCTGGAGAGTCTGGATTTCCCCGATCGCCTGCTCTATCCGCGCTGGCTGGGGCAGCGCATCGACTGGGAGCAGGCCCTGGATACCCTGGCGGAGCGTTTCGCCGCCATTCTGGCCGAATCCGGGCCACAGGCCATCGGCATCTACCTGTCGGGCCAGCTCACCACCGAGGATTACTACGTCGCCAACAAGCTGATGAAGGGGTATCTCGGCAGCGCCAACGTGGACACCAACTCCCGGCTCTGCATGTCGTCGGCGGTGGCGGCCCATCAGCGCGCCTTCGGCGAGGATCTGGTGCCGGCCTGCTACGAGGATCTGGAGCTGGCTGATCTGGTGGTGATCACCGGTGCCAACACCGCCTGGACCCACCCCGTGCTGTTTCGCCGCCTGCAGCAGGCGCGGGCACGGCGCCCCGAGCTCAAGCTGGTGGTGCTGGATCCGCGCCGCACCATGACGGCGGAGCAGGGGGACCTGCACCTGGCCCTCAGGCCCGGCAGCGACGTGGCGTTGTGGAACGGTCTGTGCCGCTACCTGCTCGATCACGACGGCTGGGACAAGGAGTACGTGGCGCGCCATGTGAGCGGCTTCGAGGCGCTGGCAGCGGTGCTGGACGATCCGGCCTGGCAGCTGGAGGCGGTGGCCCAGCGCTGCGACCTGGCGCCAGGGGATCTGCTCGGCTTCTACCGGCTGTTTGCCCGCACCCCCAAAACGGTCAGTCTGTTCTGCCAGGGGATCAACCAGTCCAACCAGGGGGTGGACAAGGCCAACGCCATCATCAACGCCCATCTGCTGTGCGGGCGCATCGGTAAGCCGGGGGCGGCCCCCTTCTCCATGACGGGGCAACCCAACGCCATGGGCGGGCGCGAGGTGGGGGGGCTCGCGACCCAGCTGGCGGCCCATATGGGCTTTGGCGAGGCCGAGCGCGATCGGGTGCAGCGTTTCTGGCAGAGCCCGACCATGGTGGGCGGTCCCGGCCACAAGGCGGTCGAGCTGTTCGAGGCGGTGCACCGGGGGGAGATCCGCGCACTCTGGGTACTCGGCACCAACCCGGCGGTCTCCCTGCCCGACGGCAACCGGGTGCGCGAGGCGCTGGCTCGCTGCGAGCTGTTGGTGGTCTCCGAGGTGACCGCCAACACTGACACGGCGCGCCTCGCTCACCTGCTGCTGCCCGCCGCCGCCTGGGGCGAGAAGAGCGGCACCGTCACCAACTCGGAGCGCACCATCAGCCGCCAGCGCGCCTTCCTGCCCCTGCCGGGGGAGGCCAGGCCCGATTGGTGGGCGCTGACCCGGCTGGCCCGCCGGCTTGGCTTCGGCGAGGGTTTTGCCTATGAGCACGAGCACGACATCTTCTGTGAGCACGCCGCCCTGTCGGGCTTCGAGAATCAGGGGCAACGCCAGTTCGATATCTCCGGTCTGGCGCATCTCAGCCGCACCGAGTTCGAGGCGCTGGTGCCCCTGAGCTGGCCCGTCAATGCCCGCTGGCCCCAGGGCCGGGCCCGGCTGTTCGAGGACGGGCGCTTCGCCACCCCGGATGGCCGCGCCCGTCTGCTGCCCCTGGCCCAGTTCTTTCCCCCCGAGCCTGTCGCCGCGCCAGACGCGGTACGGCCGCCGGCGGGGCTCTCCTTGCTGCTCAATAGTGGTCGGCTGCGGGATCAGTGGCACACCATGACCCGCACCGGCCACGTACCGCGCCTGCAGGAGGCCGAGCCCTGGCCCAGGGTGCGGCTCGGCGCCGCCAGCCTGCTGGCGCTGGGGCTCAAGGAGGGGGGTCTGGTGCGCCTTCACAACGAGCTCGGGGAGGCGCGGCTGTTGGTGGGGCTGGACGAGGGGCTCAGGGAGGGGGAGGCCTTCCTGCCCATGCACTGGACCGACAGCCAGTGCAGTCTGGGGGCGGTCAATCGCCTCATTGCCGCCGTGGTGGATCCCCTTTCCGGCCAGCCCATGTTCAAGCAGGGCCGGGTGCGGGCCGAGCCGCAGCCGACTCGCTGGCAGGGGCTCTGGCTAGGTCGACGAGACTGGGGCGAGCCGCTGGACTGGTGGGCCAGGCGCCCGTTGCCGGAGGGCAACTGCACCCTGCTGGCCTCCTGGTCAGAGGCGCCCGACGCCTTGTGGCAGCGGCTGGCAACCCAGGGGCGCTGGCTGCGACTGCCGCTGGCGTCGGGCTGGCTCGCCGTGGCGCTGGCCGGGGATCGCATCGATGGCCTGCTGCTGGTGGGGGAGCGGCGCCCGGACATCAAGGTCGAGCTGCTGGCGAGTCTGCTCGGCACGCCCTTGCAGGCGGGGGCCCTGAGCCAGACCCTGAACGCGGCCCTGCTGGGGGAGAGCCGGCTGATCTGCTCCTGCCTGCGGGTGTCGGAGCAGCGCATCGTCGACGCCATCGTGCGGCAGGGGGTGAGCGAGCTGGCGGGGCTGCAGGCCCTGCTCGGCTGCGGCAGCAACTGTGGCACCTGCCTGCCAGAGATCGACAAGCTGTTGATCAAGCATGTTTTTATCGCCACCGCTTAAGATGGGATACAAGGAGTCTGTGATGAGCCAAATCAGTCTGGTAGGGGCCGGTCCAGGCCCGCTCGAATTGTTGACCCTGCGCGCACTGCAACGGATCGAGGCGGCGGAGGTGGTGGTCTATGACCGCCTGGTGGGGGAGGAGATCCTGGCCCGCATTCCCCAGGGGGCGGCCCGCTTCGATGTGGGCAAGCGCTGCGGCGAGCCGAGCCCGAGTCAGGCGCAGATCAACGCCCTGCTGCTGGCGCTGGCTCGCACCGGCAAGCGGGTGGTGCGGCTCAAGGGGGGCGATCCCCTGGTGTTCGGCCGTGGTGGTGAGGAGGCACTGCACCTGGCCCGCCACGGCATCGCCGCCGAGCTGGTGCCCGGCATCACGGCGGCGCTCGGCTGCGCCGCCAGCAGCCTGATCCCGCTGACCCACAGGGGGCTGGCCCGCTCCCTGACCCTGGTCACCGGCCACCTGATGGACGAGGGCGACTATCAGGGCTGGCAGGGGCTGACCCGGGCCGGCCACACTCTGGTGTTCTACATGGGGCTGGAGCGGGCGGCCGAGATCCGGCAGGGGCTGCTGGCGGCCGGTGCCTCACCGGATCTGCCGGTGGCGCTGGTGGTGGCCGGTTGCAGCGCCCGCCAGCAGGTCCATGAGACCCGGCTGGACGGGCTGGCGCAGGTAGCTGGTGCCCTGCTCGGCCAGAGCCCGGTGCTGATGATCATGGGGGAGGTGGTGCGCCTTCGCGCCGAGCTGCAGGGTCTGCTGGGACAGGCGCTGGATCGGGTGGCCTGAGCCGCCGTTCTCCCTCTACCTCTACTACCTCCAGAGGAATAAAAAGGGGGTAGATTCAAACAGTTGGCGCTCATGTTGCCTCTGTGGTGACAGACCACAGTGGTGGCAGACCAATCGAATGCTGTTGGCAAGGAGCGCCATGACCATTCTCACTTCAGGGGGCCCCGCTGGCCCCGTTTCCCGCCTGCTGATCCACGCCGACGAGCCGGGTCAGGCCAACCGGCTGGCCCTCTTGGTCAGCCAGTATGGCCATCAGCCCAGGATCCTCGACGCTCGCCAGCTGCTGAGCCCGGATGGGCAGGGAGACGCCCTGCTCGTCAGCAGTCGCCGTTTCGACGCCGAGACGCGGCTCGGTCTCTCTCTCTGGCCCGGAGTGCCGCGCCTGCTGTTTTGCGAGCGGATCGGCACCGAGCCCCAGATAGCCCTGTTGCAGCAGGGGGTGCTGCTGGTGCCGCATCCGTGCGGGGAGAAAGAGCCGGTGGAGCAGTGGTTGCGCCTCGCCCGCAGCCAGCTGGCCATGGTGCAGGCGCTGGCGCAGACCGAGAGCGAGCTGCGCCGGCAACTGGTAGAGCGGCGGCTCATCGAGCAGGCCAAGGGGCGGCTGATGCGCCATCAGGGGCTGGACGAGGAGCAGGCCTACCGGCTGATGCGCAGCACCGCCATGAGCCGCCACCTGAGCCTGGGGGAGCTGGCACGGCAACTGCTGCAGGCATTGCCCGCCTGAGAACCGGGTCCACGCTCCTACTGTGAGGCCGTGATCAAGGCTCATGTGCTGCTCGGAATCCTCATTTATGTCTATAAACTCCGGTTCCTGCGCTGCTCTTTACCTTGCTGACGACCTCTCGTGACAGATCGCGAACCGGTTCTGAAGGGACTGGCAAACCGTTTTGGTGCAACTGCGCCTCATTGAGGCGCAGAAACGGGCAGGGGAGGCACTCCGGGCCGCCCAGGGCCTGCCAGCGGCGGCTCGGCCAGATTGGCACGGAAAGTGAATTAACGAACAGACAGAACAAGACGCAGTGGTGAGGCCGCAAGGCTTCACCGGCAACAGGGCAAAGAAGCCTCACCGATCCCGGATCGGTGGGGCTTTTTTTTGGTCGTCATCCTGCAACGAGGCAGGCGGGCGAGAGCCCGGAACAGGAACCGAGCGAGGGAATGGCATGAACAGACGACAAGGATGTGCGGGGATGCTGCTGGCGGTGCTGTCACTGCCGGCGCTGGCCGTGGTGGGGGCGCCCGAGCAGGAGGAGATCAAGCTCGGCTTCATCAAGCTGACCGACATGGCGCCGCTGGCGGTGGCCTATGAGCGCGGTTATTTCGAGGACGAAGGGCTCTACGTCACCCTGGAGGCCCAGGCGAACTGGAAGGTGCTGCTGGATCGGGTGATCGACGGCGAGCTGGACGGCGCCCAGATGCTGGCGGGCCAGCCCCTGGCGGCCCACATCGGCATCGGTACCCAGGCCGAGCTGGTGACGGCGTTTGCCATGGATCTCAACGGCAACGCCATCACGGTGGCCAAGCCGGTGTGGGCCGCCATGGCGGCCCAACTGCCCAAGCCGGTGGCGGGCAAGGTGCCGGCGCCGGTGAGCGCCGCCGCCCTCAAGCCGGTAGTGGAGCAATACCGGCAGGCGGGCAAGCCGTTCAACATGGGGATGGTGTTCCCCGTCTCCCCCCACAACTACGAGCTCAGGTACTGGCTGGCGGCCGGCGGTCTGAATCCCGGTTTCTACGCACCCAAGCTCGGTGACAACTCGGGCCAGCGCCAGGCGGACGTGCTGCTGTCAGTCACCCCGCCGCCACAGATGCCCGCCACCCTGGAGGCGGGCACCATCGCCGGCTACAGCGTGGGGGAGCCCTGGAACCAGCAGGCGCTCGCCAAGGGGATCGGGGTGCCGGTCATCACCGATCAGGAGATCTGGCGCAACAACCCGGAGAAGGTGTTTGGCGTCACCCGGCAGTGGGCCGAGCGCCACCCCAACGCCCACGTCCGGCTGGTGAAGGCGCTGCTGCGGGCGGCCTGGTGGCTGGATGCCGAGCAAAACGGCAACCGGCGCGAGGCGGCCAGACTCTTGGCAAAGCCCGAGTACGTGGGGGCCGACGAGGCGGTGATCGCCAGCTCCATGACCGGTACCTTCGAGTACGGCAAGGGTGACGTGCGCCAGTTGCCGGACTTCAACGTCTTCTTTCGCCATCACGCTACCTACCCCTACTACTCGGACGCCATCTGGTATCTGACCCAGATGCGGCGCTGGGGCCAGATCCCCGAGGCCAAGCCGGACGCCTGGTTCGAGCAGGTGGCCAGGGCGGTGTATCAACCCGAGGTCTATCGCCAGGCTGCCGAGGCGCTGATCGCCGAGGGCAAGCTCAAGACGCAGGACTTCCCTGACTTTGCCAGCGAGCAGGGCTATCGCGGCCCTCAGGATGGCTTCATCGACGGCCTCATCTACGACGGCCGCCACCCCAACGCCTATCTGCAGCAGTTCGCCATCGGCCTCAAGGGCGATGAGCGGGTGCAATGAGCGAGGATCGCGCAATGAAACGACATCAGTGGAAAATCATGGATTGGAAAAACCTGGTGCAGCCCCTGCTGGGCGTGCTGCTGTTCCTCGGCCTCTGGCAGTGGGGGGCGAGCCAGGTGCAGACCAGCCTGGGCACTTTGCCGGGGCCGCTCGCCACCGCCAGCCAGCTCTGGTCGCTGGGTCAGGATCACCTGGCCGAGCGGGAGAAGGCGAGCGCCTTCCTCGAGCGCCAGCGGGTGCGCAACGCCGAGCGGCTGGCCGCGGACCCGGCAGCAGAGGTGAAGCTGCGCCCCTACACAGGACGCCCCACCTTCTTCGATCAGATAGCGACCAGCCTGCTCACCGTGCTGTGCGGCTTTGGCCTCGCGACCCTGATCGCCATCCCGTGCGGGGTGCTGCTTGGCATGAATCAGGGGCTCTATCGCGCCGCCAACCCGGTGATCCAGCTGCTCAAGCCGGTGTCGCCGCTGGCCTGGCTGCCGCTTATCACGCTGGTGGTGAGCGCGCTCTACGCCAACCCCACTCCCTGGCTTGCCAAGTCCTTCCTCACCTCGGCGCTGACGGTGACCCTCTGCTCCCTCTGGCCGACCCTGATCAACACCGCAGTCGGGGTAGCGGGGCTGGACCGGGATCTGCACAACGTCAGCCGGGTGCTGCGGCTCTCCTTTGTGACCCACGTGCGGCGCATCGTGCTGCCCGGCGCCCTGCCCATGATCTTCACCGGCCTGCGGCTCTCCCTGGGGGTGGCCTGGATGGTGCTGATCGCGGCGGAGATGCTGGCCCAGAACCCGGGGCTCGGCAAGTTCGTGTGGGACGAGTTCCAGAGCGGCGGCTCGGCCTCGCTGGCCCGCATCATGGTGGCGGTGATCACCGTAGGCCTCATCGGTTGCGCCCTGGACAGGGGCATGCTGGCCCTGCAGCAGTGGCTCTCCTGGGACAAACGCCAGGTATTGCGCTAGGGCCGCCGGCAGGCAACCAGGCCCTGCAGCAGTGGCTTTGCTTCAGGACAAGCGCCAGGTGCTGCGTTAACAACCAATTCCATATTCAGGCGGGAGAAGAGCCAATGAAGAGTTATCTGCAGTTAAGCGACGTCGGCATCTCGTTCGAGACGGAGCAGGGGCGCTTCGAGGCCCTCAGCCGGGTCAACCTGCGCATCGAACGGGGGGAGTTCGTCTCCCTCATCGGTCACTCCGGCTGCGGCAAGAGTACCGTGCTCAATCTGGTGGCCGGGCTGCTGGAGCCTACCACGGGGGGCATCATCCTCGACGGGCGCGAGGTGGCGGGGCCGGGCCCGGAGCGGGCCATGGTGTTCCAGAACCATGCCCTGCTGCCCTGGCTCAGCGTCCAGCAGAACGTGGCGCTGGCGGTGGGGCAGGTGGAGCCGAACCGGCGGGCGGCTTCGGAGCGGGTGGACTATTACCTCTCCCTGGTGCAGATGGAGCACGCCAGCCAGAAGATGCCTCACGAGCTGTCGGGAGGGATGAAGCAGCGGGTCGGCATCGCCCGTGCCCTGTCGCTCTCCCCCAAGGTGCTGCTGATGGACGAGCCGTTCGGCGCCCTCGATGCCCTGACCCGGGCCCACCTGCAGGACGCGCTGATGGCCATTCAGGCCGAGCTCGGTAACACCGTCATCATGATCACTCACGACGTGGACGAGGCGGTGCTGCTCTCCGATCGCATCGTCATGATGACCAATGGCCCCAGTGCCACCGTCGGCGAGATCCTGACCGTGGACCTGCCGAGGCCCAGGGACAGGGTCGCCCTGGTGGATGATGGTCACTATCACAAGCTGCGCCAGCAGGTGCTGCGCTTTCTCTACGAGAAGCAGCGCAAGGTGACCCCCCTCAAGGTGGCCGAGCCAGTTCGCAGTCAGCGCCGGGCCTGAGCCCATCTATTCAAGGAAGAGAGATATGGACAACAAGCAGAGAGTACAGGTGGTGGGCAACGGCGTGGATGATGAGATGGACCATCACTGCGTCGAGTCGTCTGAGAGGATGGAGAAACAGCGGCTGCTGGTGGTAGGCAACGGCATGGTGGGTCATCACTTTGTCGAGCAGCTGGTGGCGGCCGGTGGCCTCGAGCGCTTCGAGGTGACAGTGTTCGGTGCCGAGCCGGATCCCGCCTACGACAGGGTGCACCTCTCCGAGGTGTTCGGCGGCAAGGCCCCCGAGGCGCTGCGCATGGCGGATCCCGCCTGGTACGAGGCGCAGGGCATAGCGTTGCGGCTGGGGGCCGAGGTGGAGGTGCTGGACAGAGACACCCGCACCCTGACCCTGGCCTGTGGCGAGCAGTTCGGTTACGACCGGCTGGTGCTGGCAACCGGCTCGGTCCCCTTCGTGCCCCCCATTCCCGGCCATCGGCGGGAAGGCTGCTTCGTCTACCGTACCCTGGGAGATCTCGCCGCCATTCGCGATGCCTGCGCCGGCGCGCGCAGCGGCGTGGTCATCGGCGGTGGCCTGCTGGGGTTGGAGGCGGCCAACGCACTGCGGCTGCTCGGGCTCAGCACTCATGTGGTGGAGTTCGCCCCCAGGCTGATGCCGGTGCAGCTCGACGAGAGCGGCGGCGCCGTGCTGCGGGACAAGATCCGGGCGCTCGGGGTCGAGGTGCTGGTGGAGAAGGCCACCGAGTGCATCGAGGATGGGGAGCAGGCCCGCCACCGGCTGAGGTTCAAGGATGGCTCTCACCTGGAGACCGACGTGCTGCTGTTCTCGGCTGGCATCCGACCCGCCGACGGTCTGGCCCGGCAATCCGGGCTGGCGGTCGGGGAGCGCGGCGGTATCTGCATCGACGACGGCTGCCACAGCTCGGATCCCGCCATCCTCGCCATCGGCGAATGCGCGCTCTGGCAGGGCCGCATCTTCGGGCTGGTGGCCCCCGGCTACCAGATGGCCCGGGCCGCCGTGGCCAGCTTGTGCGGCGGCGAGAGCCGCTTCGCGGGGGCGGACATGTCCACCAAGCTCAAGCTGATGGGGGTGGACGTGGGCTCCATCGGCGACGCCCACGCCAGCACCGCCGGCGCCCAGGAGCTGCTGTTGCTGGACAGGGTCAACGGTATCTACAAGAAGCTGGTGACCGACGGCGCGGGGAGCCGGCTGCTCGGCGCCATCCTGGTGGGGGACGGCACCGATTATGAGCGGCTGCTGCAGTACTACCAGAACGGGGTAGCGCTGCCCCAGCCGCCGCTCTCCCTGCTGGTGGGGGAGGCGGGCGACGCGGCGGCGCCCCTGGTGCTGCCGGACAGCGCGATCCTCTGCTCCTGTCACAACGTCAGCAAGGGGGACGTGGTGGCCGCCGTCAGAGCGGGCAATCACGAGCTGGCGGCGGTGAAGAGTTGCACGAAGGCGGGCACCGGCTGCGGCGGCTGCGGCAACCTGCTCAAGCAGGTGGTGGAGCAGACCCTGGAGGATCTCGGGGTCGAGGCGGACAAGGGATTGTGCGAGCACTTCGCCCACAGTCGCCAGGAGCTCTATCACCTGGCCAGGGTCGGCGAGCTGAAGAGCTTCGAGGCGCTGCGCGACAAGCACGGCAAGGGGCTGGGCTGCGACGTCTGCCGGCCGACGGTCGCCTCCATCCTGGCATCGCTCTGGAACGAGCACGTGCTTGAGCAGCCCCACCGCGCCCTGCAAGACAGCAACGACGCCTTCCTTGCCAACCTGCAAAAGGACGGCACCTACTCGGTGGTGCCGCGCATCCCGGGCGGGGAGATCACCCCGGACGGCCTCATCACCATAGGCGAGGTGGCGCGCAAGTACGGCCTCTACACCAAGATCACCGGCGGCCAGCGCATCGACCTGTTCGGCGCCCGGGTCGATCAGTTGCCCGCCATCTGGGGCGAGCTGGTGGCGGCGGGGTTCGAGACCGGCCAGGCCTACGGCAAGTCGGTGCGCACCGTGAAGTCCTGCGTGGGCTCGACCTGGTGCCGCTACGGGGTGCAGGACTCCATGACCCTGACCCAGACTCTGGAGCACCGCTACAAGGGGCTGCGGGCCCCCCACAAGCTGAAGTTTGCGGTCTCCGGCTGCACCCGGGAGTGCGCCGAGGCCCAGAGCAAGGACATCGGCGTCATCGCCACCGAGCGCGGCTGGAACCTCTATGTGTGCGGCAACGGCGGCATGCGGCCGCGCCACGCCGACCTCTTTGCCACCGATCTCGACGAGGTGACCCTGATCCGCTACATCGACCGGTTGCTGATGTTCTACGTGCGCACCGGGGATCGGCTGCAGCGCACCTCGGTCTGGATGGAGGGCATGGAGGGGGGGCTCGACTACCTCAAGTCGGTGATCATCGAGGACCGGCTCGGCATCGGCGCCGAGCTGGAAGCCATGATGGAGGGCATCGTCGGCAGCTGGCAGTGCGAGTGGAAGAGCACATTGGCGGATCCGGACAAGCTCAAACTGTTCGAGGCCTTCGTCAACCGGCCCGAGGACCAGATGCCGCCACGGCGAGAGGAGCGGGGTCAGTGGGTGCCGGATATCGCTGTCAAGGCGGTGGTATGAACGGGAGCTGTGAGTTGGGCAGCAGCCATAAAGAGCAGGAGGTTGAGATGAACAGACTCAAGGACGATATGTTGCCATCGGAGCATGGCGAATGGCTGCGGGCATGCGAGCTGGCCGCTTTGCCGGAGCAGGCGGGGCGCAGCGCCTGGCTGGGGGGCAGGGCGTTGGCGCTGTTCCGGCTCGGTGAGCGGGTCTATGCGCTGGACGCGGTGGATCCCCTGACCGGGGTGGCGGTGTTGGGCCGCGGCCTGGTGGGGGATTGCGACGGTGAGCCGGTAGTGGCCTCGCCGCTCTACAAGCAGCGTTACGCCCTGGCAGATGGCCGCTGCCTGGACGACCCGGCATTGCGGGTCGCCTGTTGGCCGGTGATGCACAGTGCCGGCGAGGTCTGGGTGTTGTTGGGGTGAGGGGCACCATCTGAAAACCGTTTTCCTGTCACCGGGTTTTGCCCGGTGATTTTTTGTGCGCAAGCCGACAATTTTTGCACGAGGCGATGGCGGGTAAACGTTTTTCGGAAATAATGGACAAACGTTTGTAACTGGATGTTTGTCTATGACGGAACGTGAGCAAGAGATCCTCGCCCTGCTGCGCCAGGACCCCATGATTGCCCAGCAGGAGCTGGCAGACAGGCTCGGCATCAGCCGTTCGGCGCTGGCGAGCCATATCTCCAGCCTGATGCGCCAGGGCTATGTGCAGGGGCGCGGTTATGTGCTGCGGGAAGGGCCCTACGCCGTGGTGATCGGCGGCGCCAACATGGATATCTGCGGCTGCAGCCACGACAACCTGCGCATCGGTGACTCCAACCCCGGCAAGGTACGTACCTCGGCCGGCGGGGTGGGGCGCAACATCGCCGAGAACCTGGCGCGGCTTGGCACCGACACCCGGCTGCTGAGCGCGGTGGGCAATGATCAATACGGCCATCACCTGCTGGACGTGACCCAGCGTGCCGGCGTCGACGTACGCCAGGTGCTGATGCTGGATGGCCAGGCGACCTCCTGTTACCTCAGCCTGCACGATGGCAGTGGCGAGATGAGCTGCGCCGTCAACGACATGGCGATCATCGAGCAGCTCACCCCGGCCAGGCTCACCCCCTTGAGCGGTTTTCTTGGCGCGGCCCGGCTCTGGGTGCTCGACACCAACCTCGCCACCCACACCCTCGACTGGCTGTTCGAGCGCCAGGGGGAGCACATCATCTTCGTCGACACTGTCTCGGTGGCCAAGGTGGAGAAGATCCGCCCCTGGCTGCACCGCATCCACACCCTCAAACCCAACCGCAGCGAGGCGGAGCAGCTGTGCGGCTTTACCATCGCCGGCCCCGATACCTGGCCCATGGTGGCGGCCTGGTTCCACCGCGCCGGGGTGCAGCGGCTGTTCCTGAGCCTCGGCGATCAGGGAATTTTCTATAGCGACGGGGAGTGCCAGGGCCATCTGCCCGTGCTTGGCAGCCCGGTCGTCAACGTGACCGGTGGCGGTGATGCCTTCATGGCAGGGCTGGCCCACGCCTGGTTGCAGGAGCAGGGCATCATGGAGACAACCCGGTTCGCCCTCGGTTGCGCCGCCCTCACCGTCAATTGTTCCGATACCGTCTTTTCTGGCCTATCCAAGGCCGCCGTTGAACGCATGCTGGAGGAGTACCCATGTTGAACGCTTACCTCGATATCCAACCTGAAGTCGCCGCCGCGCTGGCCGCCGGCAAGCCGGTGGTGGCCCTGGAGTCCACCATCATCTCCCACGGCATGCCCTATCCGCAGAACGTGGAGACGGCGCGCCAGGTCGAGCAGGTGGTGCGCGACAACGGCGCCGTGCCGGCCACCATCGCCATCATCGATGGCCGCCTCAAAGTGGGTCTGGATGAGGGGGCGCTGGAGGCGCTGGGCCGGGCCGGTCATGCCGCCACCAAGTGCAGCCGCCGCGACATTCCCTTCGTGCTGGCCAACAAGGGGCTGGGGGCGACCACGGTGGCCTCCACCATGATCATCGCCGCCATGGCCGGGATCCGGGTGTTCGCCACTGGCGGCATCGGCGGCGTGCACCGCGGTGCCCAGGAGACCTTCGACATCTCGGCTGACCTGCAGGAATTTGCCCAGACCCCGGTGGCCGTGGTCTGCGCCGGTGCCAAGTCGATCCTCGACATCGGTCTGACCCTGGAGTACCTGGAGACCCAGGGTGTGCCGGTGATCGGCTACCAGACCGAGGAGCTGCCCGCCTTCTACACCCGCGAGAGCGGCTTCAAGGTGGATTACCGCCTCGAGAGCCCGGCGGCGATCGCCGAGGCGCTGCGCCTCAAGTGGGAGCTGGGGCTGGCGGGGGGGGCCGTAGTGGCCAACCCGATCCCGACCCAGTTTGCCATGCCTAAGGCCGACATCGACGCCGCCATTGCCCAGGCACTGCGAGAGGCGGACGAGCAGGGAGTGAAGGGCAAGGAGTCCACCCCCTTCCTGCTGGCCCGGGTGTGCGAGCTGACCGGCGGCAACTCGCTGGCGGCCAACATTCAGCTGGTACTGAACAACGCCGCGCTGGGGGCGCGCATCGCCGCCAGCCTCTGATCCGCTGTCGCAACAAAAAAGAGGGCCCGCGGGCCCTCTTTTTTCATCTCGGCTCTGTGAGTTGCCGGGGGCGTTATTGCAGTACCTGCCGACCGTGCAGCGGCTGCACGGGGCGGTTGTTGGGGTGGTGCATCACCGCCTTGAAGGCATCGATCTGGGCCTGGCTCACCTGCACCGGCTGTTTCATCACCAGCCAGCGCACCCCTTCCGAGCAGGGCGGGGTGGTCAGCGAGCCGCTGAAGCGGTAGTAGTCGCGTTTGATGGGCAGCAGTTGTTCGGCCGAGATCGGTTCCTTGAAGGTGTGACTCTCTCCCGCCTTGGCTGGCAGCACCTGCCAGGCCTGGCTCAGGGCTGCATTGGCCTGGCCCGGCTCGAACATCACCGCCACCACCGCCAGCTCACCCTTGGCGTTGGCGTGCACCAGGTGCCCCTCCAGCGGATAGGAGTGGCCCTTGATGAGGTTTTCGCTGGGGGCGTGGAAGTGGAACTGCTTGAGCTCAAAATGCATGCCGTCGAGCTCAAGGCTGCTGCCCAGGGCATAGTCGACCTGTACCGTGTGGCCGTTGTTGGTGACGCTGCGGCCCCCCGCCAGGTAGTGAAACTGCAGCGGGGCCAGCTTGGCCTCGACCAGACCGTCGAGGTTGACCGGCGACTGGTTGCTGCCTGCACACTGGCCAAATTCCGGGGTCAGTCTGGCCCACTGCGCCGGGCCGGCCTCACCGCTGTATTCCCAATGCGGGGTGGCGGCGAAGGCGGTGGGGCAGAGCAACAGGGCGGCGGCCAACAGGGACTTTCTCATCATGCATCCTTATCTTGATTGAAAAGCACGGCGATCCGTTTCCTGCATTGACGAGGAAATAACGGAAGGCATCATCTGAATTGCGGAATACAGAAGGTCAGACGGTATTTTTATTATTGGCTGGGTGATCGCCGACGATATTTATGATGCATTTAATATGAATCTAAATAATGGACGGTCACGCCTGCATATTGAATAATCGCTTTATTCAATGACAGCAATCTAATTAATTGGCTGTTATCGCAGATGAATTTGCTCATAATTCATTCATCGAAATTCAGCTCTTTTTTGCCGCGCAAGTCCCCGCCATCAGTCCGTCTGCAATATATTAATTAATTGTTTTTAATATGGTTTTTGTTGGTCTCATTTGATCTTGAACAAATAACGCACAGACTTTCCCGGGCAGGCTGAGGCTGCTGTTATGCACAGCCACAAGGGAGAGAGAAAAAATGAATAAATATTGTCTGTTGCTGGCGTTGGGCCTGCCAGGGATGGGGTGGGCGAACGAGCCGATCCAGCCGGTGGAAGCGGCCAAGGTGAGCGCACCGGAAAAAGTCGAGCTGGGCAAGATGCTGTTCTTCGAGCCGCGGCTCTCGAAATCCAACGCCATCTCCTGCAACTCCTGCCACAACCTGGCGACCGGCGGGGTAGACAACCAGGTTAGTTCCCTCGGCCACAAGTGGAAGGAGGGGCCGATCAACTCGCCCACCGTGCTCAACTCCAGCCTCAACTTCGTGCAGTTCTGGGATGGTCGCGCCAAGGATCTGCAGGCGCAGGCGGCGGGCCCCATCGAGAATCCGCTGGAGATGGCCTTCACCCACAAGCTGGCGGTAGAGACCCTGCACACCCTGCCCGAGTACCGGGCCCGGTTCAGCGCCGTGTACGGCAAGGCGGACTTCGGCATCGACGAGGTGACCGATGCCATCGCCGCCTTCGAGGAGACCCTGGTAACCCCCAATGCGCCGTTCGATCGCTGGCTGAAGGGGGATGCCAAGGCGCTGACCGCGCAGCAGCTGAAGGGCTATCAGCTGTTCAAGGAGAAGGGCTGCACCGCCTGCCACAACGGGGTGGCCATCGGCGGCAACTCCTACCAGAAGATGGGGCTGGTCAAGCCGTTCAAGACCGACAACCCGGCCCAGGGACGCGGCGGGGTGACCGGCGAGAAGCAGTTCATCGGCTGGTTCAAGGTGCCGACCCTGCGCAACATCGAGCTGACCTACCCCTACTTCCACGACGGCTCGGTGTGGGATCTGAAGGAGGCGGTGCAGATCATGGCTGACATCCAGCTCGGCCAGACCCTGAGCGAGCAGGAAGCGGACGACATGACCGCCTACCTCAAGAGCCTGACCGGCGAGCAGCCGCAGATAGTGTTGCCTATTCTGCCGCCCTCCCAACCCGATACCCCCAGGCCTCAGGTCAAGAGCTGAGCGGGAGTGATGATTGCAGCGGAGCCACCGGCTCCGCTTTTTTGTTCCTATCTATCTGATAAGCCTCTCGAAGTTACTGCACTACACAATGACAAAGGGATGACAATCCCCCAGCTGGCGGCGGCGATTTTACCGATTTGCAGCCCTCTTCACATTTCCGACACGCTCACAATTTGTTCGATTGCCTTACTCATCCGACCTGGTGTCAAATCACTCCGCCTAATACAAGGAGTGGCATAATAATGAATAATATCAATAAATTAGTTCTGGCTATCGGATTCACTCTCACCACCTTCCCGAGCCTGGCGGCGGGTTTCCAATGCAAGGATCACGTCAAGCTCGGGGTGCCCAGCCAATCCAGTCAACTGCTGTGCCGGGACGGCTATGCCGCCGGTTACAACTACGACACCAAGGTCTCTGACTGGATCTCTTACCGGATGACGGCCGCCAGCGCCCAGGGCCAGGTGCCGCGCAAGGATGCCTTTGCCGAGGACAAGGAGGTGCCGGTGCAGTTCCGCGCCACCCTGGCCGACTACAAGGGCTCTGGCTATGACCGTGGCCACCAGGCGCCGGCGGCGGACATGCGCTCCACCGGCCCCATCTTCACCAACTCCGATGCCTCCATCGGCAACGGCGTGACCGTGCCCCACGCCTATTACCGGGTGGTGATGGATGTGGCCAACAAGGAGGCGATCGCCTTCATCTTGCCGCAGCAGAACGTGTCGGCCAGCAAGCTGGCAGACTACATAGTGACGGTGGATGCGGTGGAGGAGCAGACTGGACTGGACTTCTTCGCCGAGCTGCCGGATGAGCAGGAAGAGGCCATGGAGTCTCAGCTGATGGCCATGTGGGGCAACTGAGCCTGGTCATGAGCAAATGAAAACAGGGGCCGCGGCCCCTGTTTTCATTTGCTCAGTTCATCCCCGACCTTCTTGACGGTATCCCGGGTGCCGTGGCCGATCTCCCGGGTCACGTCGCGGGTGGTGTGGCCAATCTCGCGGGTCACGTTGCGAGTGGTGTGCCCCACGGTTCTGCCCGCCTCCTTGATGTCGGCGCAGCCGCCGAGCAGGCTGCCCAGAACCAGGCCGAGGGCCATCAGGGTCATGCAGTCACGCCTCATGCCGTGCTCCTTCTCGTTTCATCATCATCTCCATGCCGATGGCGGCATTATGGCCTCGTGTGCAGCGGGCGGGCAACCAGCAGGGTGTGGCCGGGCCCCGGGATCTCGTGCTCGGCCTCCACGTGAAAGTGGGCCTCGCGCAGGCACTGGTACAGCTGTTTGGAGTGGTAGAAGCGGCTGTTGCCGTTGGCCAGACAGGTGAAGTAGAGGGAGGTGGCGTTGAGACTGAAACTGGCGGCTTCAAAGGATTGCCTGTCCCAGAACAGCTCCAGGATGCAGACCCGGGCGTCCGGTTTCATGGCCAGCCGGATCCGGTTCAGGATGGCGACGATCTGCGCGTGGCTGAAGCAGTCGAGAAACTGGCTCATCCACCAGATGTCCGCCTCGCCGGGCAGGGGGCCCGCCTGCAGCAGATCCACCGGGTGGCCATGTACCCGCGCCGCCAGCCCCGCCTCCTCGATGTTGCTGCGGGCCAGCACCAGCTGCTCGGGCAAGTCCAGGATGGTGACTTGCAGCGCCGGATCCCGCCTGGCGCAGGCGATGGCCCACTTGCCGGTGTTGCCGCCCAGATCGTAGAGGTGGCGCGGCTCGTAGCCGAACACCTTGTCCTGGGCCTGCTGGAAGGCCCAGTCGGAGTAGAAGTGATCGAAGGCGAACCAGCTGCGGCGGGCCGGTTCGGGCAGCTCGCTCAGGTACGGATAGAGGGTCTGCCAGGGGCCGAACTCCTGCAGACCGGCCGGGGTGCCGTCGCGGATGGCATCGAGCAGGTGGGCGAGGGGCTGATAGCAGACGTGCTGGGTGAAGTCGAGATTGACCCGGCTCATGGCGTCGTGCAGCAGGTATTTGCCGACCCGGCCCAGCACATAGTGCTCCTCGCTCAGATAGCAGAGTCCGCCGCCGAGCCCCATGTCCAGCAGCACGCCGGCGCCGTATTCGCTGAGCTGACACGCCTGGGCGATGTCAGCCAGCGCGGCCCCCTGCGAGCCGCGGGTCTCGAGATAGGCCAGCACCCCGGTTTCACGCAGGCACCAGCTGGCCTGAAACAGCATGGGCCCGAAGGCGATTTTCTGGGCCTCGCTGATGGCTTCCAGCGCGTTGTAGGGATCCGCCTGATAGTGATTCACGGGGTGGCTCCTGCCGGATCAGCGGCTCTGGGTGCGGGCGAGTTCCGCCTGAATGGCCTGGTTCAGACCCAGTACCCAGCGGTTATAACTGCGGTGGATGCTGCCCTTGCCTTTGTCGTCCAGATTGACGCTGCTCACATAATTAATGGAATAATCGCGAGCGCTATAAGGAATATTGATCACCGCCTGATGCTGGCGCACATTGACCTGGCCTCGAATTAGTCCTGGCTGCTCCTGGCGCATTACCCAGCTCTTGCTGATGCCGGCCGTAATAATGGCATTGGCCACCTGTTCTTCGGTCAGATTGAAGGGCACCGGATTGGCTGCCATATTGCGAATTGGCTGGCTGGTGGAGCAGGCGGCAAGCAGGGCACAGGCCAGCAGCAGGGATATTTTATTAATGAGTTTCATAATATTTTCCTTGGGAAGGATATTCATCAATTTGGGCGTGGCAATGAGACAACACAAATAGTTTATTTTCAATCACCAAGGCGGTTGATAATCTGCGCTGGCT
Organism: Aeromonas sp. QDB54; assembly: GCF_027707385.1. Taxonomy (NCBI): domain Bacteria; kingdom Pseudomonadati; phylum Pseudomonadota; class Gammaproteobacteria; order Aeromonadales; family Aeromonadaceae; genus Aeromonas; species Aeromonas sp. QDB54. The sequence continues at coordinate 55,788 of NZ_JAPCIT010000001.1, forward strand.
ATTATTTTTGATGAATAATGGTATTATCCGCCGGTATTAAGCCGATGACGCCATTCAATGTCGTGGAGCAGGCACTGCCCGCCGGGTGAGTGCCTTTTATCGTCTTCGCGTCCACCCATCGATGTAAGGACAGGTTGCCCGAAACATGCTCTCTTTCTCGCTGCTGGATAGTCAGGCCCTGTCACCCGGTCTGGCCGATGAGGCTGCCTGGCAGGCGTGGGCGCAGCAGGGCCGCTGGCCGGTCGACCCGCCGTTTCCCGCCACCCCCTTGCTGCCGATGATGATGGCGCGCCGCCTGAGTCAGGGCGCCCGGCTGGCGGTGCAGGTGGGGCTGAGCCTGCTGGCCCGCCACCAGATAGACAGTGCCGTCTTCGTCAGCCGCCACGGCGAGCTGGCCCGCTCCATGACCCTGCTGCAGGCGCTGGCGGACGGGCAGGCGTTGTCGCCCACCGATTTCTCCATGTCGGTGCACAACACCGCCGCCGGGCTCTGCTCCATTCAGGGCAAGGCCGCCATCCCCATGACCTCGTTGGCCGCGGGGGAGAACAGTCTGATGGCGGGCCTGACCGACGCGGTCTGCGCCCTGCAGGCCGGTGCCCGTCGGGTGTTGCTGGTGGCTTTCGAGGGGCCGGTGCCCGAGTTTCACCGCCCCTGGCTGGCGGAAGAGGCGCCACCTCATGCGCTGGGGCTGGTGCTGACGGCGGGCGACCAGTGGCGCTGTGCGGGGGCGCGTGGCACCGCCGCGTCGGCTGCCCGCCCGCTGCCCCAGAGTCTGGCCTGCTGGCGTGCCCTGTTGCGAGGCGAGCCGACCCTGATCCTCGCTGACGACCGTCAGGAGTGGAGATGGCAGCGTTGCTGAACCGGGGCTGGCGGCTGATCGGCACGGCTCTGGGCTTCACCCTGTTCGGGGTGGGTGGCCTGCTGCTCTCCCTATTCTGGTTTCCGCTGCTGGCGCTCTGTCTGCGCGGCGAGCGACGTCGTACCCTGGCCCAGCTCACCATCCGCCACAGCTTTCGGCTGTTTCTTAGCGTGTTGCGTGGCTGGGGAGTGCTCGATTACCGCGTGAGCGGCATGCCCGCCCACTTGCGCGGTGCCCTGGTGGTGGCCAATCACCCCAGTCTGCTCGATTACGTCATGCTGGCGGCCGAGATGCCGGTGTGCGACTGCATCGTCAAGCAGTCCCTCTGGCGCAACCCCTTCATCGGCGGCGTGGTGCGAGCGGCCGACTACCTGCCCAACGTGGCAGGCGAGGATCTGCTGGCCCTGTGCCAGGGGCGGATCCGGGCCGGCGGCCTGCTGCTGGTGTTCCCGGAGGGAACCCGCACCACCCCGGGCGAGCCCATCAAGCTGCAGCGCGGCGCTGCCCAGCTGGCGGTGCGCAGCCAGGTGCCGTTGCAACTGGTGCGGATCCACTGCAGCACCCGATTTCTCACCAAGCAGGACAAATGGTTCAAGATCCCGGAAAATAAGCCGATTTTCACCATAGAATTCCTGCAGCAAGTGGCGGCGGACGAGGTGGTCGCCACCGGCCAGAGCAGTGCGCTGGCCGCCCGCCAGTTGACCCGGTTTCTCACCCAGGCCCTGCAACCGGGGCCCCAATGACAGCATGTGGAACAGTTATGCAAGACCTGCATCTAGAGATAAAACAACTCATCATCGACAGCCTCAACCTCGAGGGGCTCACCCCTGACGACATCGACAGTCAGGCGCCGCTGTTCGGTGACGGCCTGGGGCTGGACTCCATCGATGCGCTGGAGCTGGGCCTTGCCATCAAGGGTCGCTACGGCATCGTGCTCTCCGCCGAGGATGAAAACACCCGTCGTCATTTCGCCTCCGTCACGGCGCTGGTCGCCCTGGTGCAGGCCCAGTCGAAAGGGGAGGCCTGAGCCATGACCCGTGACGACATCTTTGCCCAGATCAAGGCTGCCCTTGTCGAGCTGTTCGAGGTCGACGAAGAGGCCATCACCCCCGAGGCCCGTCTTTATCAGGATCTCGAGCTCGACAGCATCGACGCCATCGATCTGGTGGTGCACCTGCAGAAGCTGACCGGCAAGAAGATCAAGCCGGAAGAGTTCAAGTCGGTGCGCAGCGTCAATGACGTGGTGGATGCGGTCGAGCGTCTGCTGGCCGACGCCTGATGCCGGTGCACGCCCTGCCATGATGCGCTGGCTCTCCTGGCTGGCCGGTGGTGCCCTGCTGCTCTACCCGCTGGCGGTCTACTGGGGGTTGACCCACGCCGGTCAGACCCCGCTGCTGCTCGGCCTGCTGGTCATCTTCTCGCTGCGACTCTTGCCCGGCCTGCTCAAGGGGCGGGTCCGGCTCGGGCCCTTGCCGGAGTGGCTCTGGCTGGGCCGCCTGCTGGCCTGCATCGGGCTGGGGTTGACCCTGCTGTCGGCCCTGTTCAGCGCCCGGCACTGGCTGCTCTACTACCCGCTGGCGGTGAGCCTGGCGCTGCTGTGCCTGTTCGGCTGGAGCCTGACCCGTCCAATGAGCCTGGTGGAGCGGCTGGCCCGCCTGCAGGATCCCGCTTTGCCACCGGCAGCCATCGGCTATACCCGGCGGGTGACCCAGGTCTGGTGCGGCTTCTTCGTCATCAACGGCGCGCTGGCGGCCTTCACCATCTGGCACGGGGATCTGGCGCTCTGGAGCCTCTACAACGGCCTCATCAGCTACGCCCTGATGGGCGGCCTGATGGGCGCTGAGTATCTGGTGCGCCGCCGCCTGCTCAAGAGGCTGGCCCCATGACCCTGCTGCAAACTATCTGGCAGCGGGACGGCGAGCGCGTGGTGGCGTTCGGCCCGGATGGCGAGGTCACCCTGGCCGAGCTGCGCCTTGGCAGCCTGCAGCTGGCGCGGGCCATGGCCCGTCTGGCCGGCCCGGAGCGGCCCGGCATGCGCTGGGCACTTTGTTTCGATGACAGCCTGCTGTTTGCCCAGGCGCTGCTCGCCTGCGCCCTCGGCGGGCACCGGGCCATCCTGCCGGGCCATCAGCGGCTGGCCGGTCTGCAGGCGCTGCAGAGCCAGTTCGACGGCCTGCTCACCGACGGCGAGCTGCCGGGTGCGGCGCTCACGGCGGCGCAGCTCAGGCTGCCGCTGCTGGCGGTGGATGAGGAGCGGGAGGCAGACGGCGCAACCCTGCCGCCCGAGCGTCTCGATCTTACCCTGTTCAGCTCCGGCTCCACCGGCGAGCCCAAGGCGATCCCCAAGGCCTGGCCCCAGCTGGAGGCGGAGTTGCGGGTGCAGATGGCGTTGTGGGGCGAGCGGCTGGCGGGCACCCGGGTGCTGGCCAGCGTCAGTCACCAGCACATCTACGGCCTGCTGTTTCGCATTCTGTTGCCGCTCAGCCTCGGTCTCCCCTTTGATCGCCGCAGCATCGACTACCCGGAGCAGCTGGCGCTGCAAACGGCCCCCTGGTGCCTGATCGCCTCGCCAGCGTTTCTGAGCCGGCTCGACCCGGCCATTGCTGCCGCCGACTGCCGGTTGATCGTCTCCTCCGGCGGTCCCCTGCAATCGGGCGATGCCCAACAGGCCAGACAGCTGTTCGGTCAGCTGCCGGTGGAGATCTTCGGCAGCAGCGAGACCGGCGGCATCGGCTGGCGCCAGCGCCACCAGGTACAGACCCCCTGGACGACGCTGCCCGGGGTCGAGGTGCGGGTCGGCCCGGAGCAGGGCCTGCTGCTGCGCTCCCCCTTCCTACCGACGGCGGAGTGGCTCGCCTGCGCCGATCGCATCGCCTTGCAAGAGGGCGGTTTCGAGCTGCTGGGCCGCCAGGATCGGGTGGTCAAGCTGGAGGAGAAGCGCATCTCCCTCGACGAGGTGGAGGCACGCCTGCAGGGGCTGGCGGAGGTGGAAGCGGCCGCCGTGCTGCCGTTGCAGCAGGGCCAGCGCCAGATCCTCGGCGCCGTGCTGGTGCTGAGTGAATTGGGTGCCGCCCGCTGGGCCGAGCTGGGGCCCGGGCGTTTCCTGCTGGCCCTGCGCCAGCAGCTGCGTCCCTGGCTTGAGCCGGTCGCCCTGCCGCGCAGCGTGCGCCGGGTCGAACAGATGCCCGTCAACGCCCAGGGCAAGCGCCCCTGGCCACAACTCAAGGAGCTGTTCGATGAGCCTCTCGGTTGACTCTCTGCCAGCGAAAACCTTGCCCACCGTGCTGGCCTGCGAGACGCTGGCCGACGGTGTGCGCCTGCAACTGCGGCTCGATCCCGCCTTGCCCTGGTTTGCGGGCCATTTTCCCGGCGCGCCCCTGCTGCCCGGGGTGACCCAGATCCACTGGGTGATGCACTATGCCGCCAGCCTGCTCAAGCTGGCGCAGCCGTTTCACGGGGTGGATCAGCTCAAGTTCCAGCGCCCCCTGCGCCCCGGGGCCGAGTGCAGCCTGCGTTTGCAGTGGCAGGCGGACAAGGGCCAGCTCCTCTTTCAATACCTGCTCGGCGATGAGCCGGCGAGCAGCGGCCGGGTGCGGCTCACCCCATGACGCCCTGCATTCTCATCCCCTGTTACAACCACGCCGGCCCGCTGGCCGCCGTGCTGGATCGGCTGGCCGAATACGGGCTGCCCTGCCTGCTGATCGACGATGGCAGCGAACCCGTCGCCGCCGCGGCACTGGATGCACTGGCCGCGCGTTACCCCTGGGTCACTCTACTGCGCCACCCCCACAACCAGGGCAAGGGCGGCGCCGTGATGACGGGGCTGCGCCGCGCCCATGCACTCGGCTTCAGCCATGCCCTGCAGGTGGATGCCGACGGCCAGCACGATCTGGCGGACATTCCGGCCCTGCTGGCCGAGGCGGACAAGCACCCGGCAGCGCTCGTCTCCGGCCGGCCGCTCTACGACGACTCCGTGCCCAAGGGGCGCCTCTACGGCCGCTACATCACCCATGTCTGGGTCTGGATCGAGACGCTGTCGTTCGCCATCAAGGACAGCATGTGCGGCTTTCGGGTCTATCCGCTGGCGGCCACCTGCGCGCTGCTCGAACGGGTGGCGCTCGGTCGGCGGATGGATTTCGACACCGAGGTGATGGTGCGCCTCTACTGGGCCGGGGTGGCGGTGCGCTTCGTACCGACCCGGGTCATCTATCCCGCCGATGGCAGCTCCCACTTCCAGCTCTGGCGCGACAACCGCGACATCTCCTGGATGCACACCCGGCTGGTGTGTCGCCTGCTGTGGGATCAGCTGCTGCGCCTCTGCCGCTGGCCCCGCCGCCTCGGCGCCCGGGCGGCGCAGCTGTGGCGCGAGCGGCGCACCCACTGGTCGCGCACCCCGGAGCGGGGATCCCTGCTCGGCATGCAGATCATGCTGACCAGCTACCGCCTGCTGGGGCGGCGCGGCTTCTCCCTGCTGCTCTATCCGGTCATCGGCTACTTCTGGCTGACCGGCCGGGCCCAGCGCCAGGCATCCCGAGCCTATCTGACCCGCCTCGAGTCCTTCGCCGATGGGAGCGGTGTGGCCTTGCCCGCCGAGCCGAGATCGAGCTTTCGCCACTTCCTGCGCTTTGGCGAGGCGGCGCTCGACAAGCTGGCGGGCTGGCGCGGCGACATCACCGAGCAAGAGGTGGAACTGGTGGGGGCGGAGCACTACCAGGCGGCCATCAACAGCGGTCAGGGGGTTTTGCTGCTGGGCTCCCACCTCGGCGATCTGGAGCTGTGCCGCGCCCTGGGCAGCCGCAAGCAGGGGTTGCGCATCAACGCGCTGGTGTTCACCCGCCATGCGGCCCGCTTCAACGCCCTGCTCAAACAGATCAACCCGGATTCGCACCTGAACCTGATCCAGGTACAGGAGCTGGGGGCCGATACCGCCATCCTGCTCAAGGAGAAGCTGGAGCGGGGGGAGTGGGTGGTGATCGTCGGCGATCGCACCTCGGTGACCCGGGAGAAGCGGGTGATCTGGGCCGACTTTCTGGGCGCGCCGGCGCCCTTTCCGCTCGGGCCCTTCGTGCTCAGCAGCGTACTGGGCTGCCCTGTCTACCTGATGTTCGGCCTCAAGGAGCAGGGCCGCTTTCGGGTGCATTTCGAGCCCTTTGCCGACGGCCAACCCCTGCCACGGCAGGGGCGCCAACAGATTCTTGCGTCCCGGGTGCAGGCCTATGCCGATCGCCTGCAGCATCACTGCCTGCAGGCCCCGCTGGACTGGTTCAACTTTTTTGATTTCTGGCAGCTGACCGATGAACAAGAGTGAGATGAGACGGGTCACCTTCGGCGCCGAGCCGCTGACCATAGAGGACGTGGTGGCGCTGGCCGAAGGGCGCGCCACCCCCGCACTGAATCCGGATCCCGCCTTCATGGCCCGCATCCAGCGGGGGGCTGACTTTCTCGACCGGCTGCTGGCCGAAGAAGGGGTCATCTACGGGGTGACCACCGGCTACGGCGACTCGGTGACCCGGCCGGTGCCGACCGAGCTGGTGCCTGAGCTGCCGCTGCACCTGACCCGTTTTCACGGCTGCGGGCTGGGAGCGGATCTCGAGCTCGATGCCGCCCGCGCCGTGCTGGCGACCCGGCTCTGCTCGCTGGCGCAGGGGGTCTCCGGGGTCAGCCCGGCCTTGCTCGAGCGGCTCTGCTGGCTGCTGGAGCAGGATCTGGTGCCGCGCATTCCGGAAGAGGGGTCGGTGGGCGCCAGCGGCGATCTCACCCCGCTCTCCTACGTCGCCGCCGTGCTGGTGGGGGAGCGCGAGCTCCATCATGATGGTGTGCTGCGCCCCGCCGCCGAGGTCTATCGGGAGCTGGGGGTCGCCCCCCTGACCCTGCGGCCGAAAGAGGGGCTGGCGCTGATGAACGGTACCTCGGTGATGACGGCGCTGGCCTGCCTCGCCTACGCCCGCACCGACTACCTGATGCGGCTGGCGACCCGGATCACCGCCCTGGTGAGCGTCGCCATGGGGGGCAACGCCTTCCACTTCGATGAGCGGCTGTTTGCCGCCAAGCCGCACCCCGGCATGCAGGGCATCGCGGCCTGGCTGAGGGAAGATCTGGTGGCCGGCGAGCTGCCGCGCCACAGCGATCGGCTGCAGGACAGATACTCGTTGCGCTGCGCCCCCCATGTCATCGGGGTGGTGGCCGACAGCCTGCCCTGGTGGCGCCAGCTCATCGAGAACGAGCTCAACAGCGCCAACGACAACCCGCTGATCGACGGGGAGGGGGAGCACGTGATGCACGGCGGCCACTTCTACGGTGGCCACATCGCCATGGCGATGGACAGCATGAAGGCGGCCGTCGCCAACCTGGCCGACCTGCTGGATCGCCAGCTGGCCCAGTTGGTGGACAGCAAGTTCAACGGCGGCCTGCCGAGCAACCTCTCCGGCGCGCCGGATGAGCGGCAGATGATCAACCACGGCTTCAAGGCGGTGCAGATCGGCGTCTCGGCCTGGACTGCGGAGGCGCTCAAGCAGACCATGCCCGCCAGCGTCTTCTCCCGCTCCACCGAGTGCCACAACCAGGACAAGGTGAGCATGGGTACCATAGCGGCGCGCGATGCGCAGCGGGTACTGACCCTGACCGAGCAGGTGGCGGCCGCCTGCCTGCTGGCGGCGGTGCAGGGTGTGGAGCTGCGCCTGGCCCGGCCCACCCCCTTCACTCGCCCGCTTGGCACTGCGCTGGCCGCCATGGTTGCGCAGGTGCGAGCCGAGTTCGCCCCGCTGCTGGAAGATCGGGGGCTCGAGCCCGAGCTGAGGGCGCTGATCGCCCGCATTCGCCAGCGCCACTATTCCCTTTATGGGCCTAACCGGAACTGAGACAAGGTCACTATTGATGAGACAAGCCATGCAGAATGAACCCTGGCAGATCAGTACTGAGATCGAGGTGACCATCCCGTTCCACGACGTGGACATGATGGCGGTGGCCTGGCACGGTCACTACTTTCGCTACATCGAGCTGGCCCGCTGCGCCCTGCTCGACCTCATCGATTACAACTACCCGCAGATGGAGGCCTCCGGCTACCTCTGGCCCATCATCGACACCCGGATGAAGTACCTGGCGCCGCTGCGCTTCGGCCAGCGGGTGCGGGTGCGCGCCACCCTGACCGAGTACCAGAACCGCCTGAAAATCGACTACCTGCTGAGCGACGCCGCGAGCGGCACCCGCACCAGCAAGGGTTACAGCATCCAGGTGGCGGTCAGCAAGGCGAGCGGCGAGATGTGCCTGGCCTCGCCCCAGGTGCTGCTGGACAAGCTGGGGGTGAGCCAATGAGCCGGCTGACAAGGCTGCTGCTGGCCGGTCTGCTCTTGCTGTTGACATGGCCGCTGCAGGCGGCGCCCCTGAGTCGGGCCGAGGTGCAGCAGTTGCTGGCCCTGAACGAGGCCAAGCAGGCCCGTTTCGAGCAGGAGAAGCAGGTGGCGGGGCTGAGCCAGCCGCTCAAAGCCTCCGGCGAGCTGCTGCTGGTGCGTGATCAGGGGCTCTGGTGGCAGCAGCAGAAACCTTTTCCGCTGACCCTTGTCCTGACGCCCACCCGCATGGTGCAGCAGATGGCGGGCCAGCCCGCCACCGTCATCGACAACCCCCAGCTGCTGGAGTTCAGCCAGATGCTGCTGGCGCTGTTCGGCTCGGACGAGGCGACCCTGAGTCGCTACTTCAGCATCGATTTTCACAGCACGGAGGCGGGCTGGCAGCTGGTGCTGGTGCCGACCCTGGCACCGCTCGACAAGGTGTTTGCCAGCCTCACCCTGAGCGGGCAGGGGCAGCTGGATCAGCTGCTCATCGCCGACAAGCAGGGTGACAGCACCCGCATCCGCTTCACCGCCTGGCAAGATCGCGCCCTGCCATTGACCCCTGAGGAGCAGGCCCGCTTTGCTGCCCACTAGCACGATGACGCGCCAGCGCGGCGCCCCCGCCGGGACGAGGAGAGTTCCTCTTGCTGCAAGCTGAAACCTCCTGGCGCTGGCTCTCCTGGCTCTGGCTGCTGCTCAGCGCGCTGGCGCTGGCGCTGCTCGGCTGGCAACTCTCCCACAGCCGCATCAACACCAGCCTGATGGACCTGCTGCCCCACGAGGAGCGCTCCGCGCTGGATCCCGCCCTGCGTGAGGGCTTGTTGCGCCAGGTCGACAGGCAGCTTGTCTGGATGCTGAGCCTGCCGGCGGGGCAGGATGGCCAGGCCGCGGCGCAGGCGTGGGCAAAAGACCTGCAGTCCCTGCCCGAGCTCAGCGCGGTGCGCGCCGCCCAGCCGGAGCTGGCCTCCGCCTGGCAAGGCTTCATCTATGACTATGGCTGGCAGCGCCTCGACGAGGGCAGCCGGGCGCGGCTGGCCGCGGGGCCAGAGGCCTGGAGCCAGTGGGTGCTCGGCCAGATCTACAGCCCCTTTGGCGGTGTCTCCCGCACCGAGTGGCAGGCCGATCCCCTGCTGCTGACCCGGGCCGCGGTGCAGGGACAGATGGCCAGCCCCCTGCGCCTCGACCACGGCTGGCTGATCAGCCGGGATGAGGCCGGGCGGCAGTGGTACCTGCTGCGCGCCGAGCTGGACTTGTCGGCCTTCGATCTTGCCCGCAACAGCGAGCTGCTGAGCCGGCTCAACGAGGCGGAGCAGCGCCTCAAGGCCGAGTTTCCGGGGGTGGAGCTGCTGCGCCGTGGCACTCTCTTCTACAGCCAGCATGCCAGCGAGCTGGCCCAGCAGGACATCTCCACCATAGGGCTCGGCTCCACGGTCGGGGTCTTGCTGCTGATGTGGCTGGCGTTTCGCTCGTTGCGGGCGCTCTGGATCTCCCTGCTGCCCATCGCCGTCGGCCTCGCCTGGGGGGTATTGGCGGTGCTGCTGTGGTTTGGCGAGGTGCACATGTTCACCCTGGTGATCAGCTCCAGCCTGGTCGGCATCATAGATTACGGGATCCACTTCCTGACCGAGCGGCGCCTGCATGGTCGGCAGGAGAGTCCGCACCAGACCCGTGCCCGCCTGCTGCCCAGCCTGTCGATGGCACTGTTCGCCACCCTGGTCGGCTATGGCCTGCTCTGGCTCGCTCCTTTCCCCGGCCTGCAGCAGATGGCTCTGTGCGCCCTGGTGGGGCTGACGGCATCGTTCATTACCGTGCTCTGCCTCTACCCGCTCTGGCTCGGGGAGTTGCCCCAGCGGGAGGCGCGCGTGCTGGTGCCGATGGCGCTCTGGCTCAGATGGTGGCGCGAGTGGCGTCTCTTGCGCTGGGGTGTGCCCCTGCTCTGGCTGACCCTGATCGGCGCAGGCTTGAGCCGGCTGGCCGTCGATGACGACATCGCCCGCCTGCAACCGCTGCCAGTCGAGCTGCAGGCCCAGGAGCGGCAGATCCAGCGCCTCACCGGCCAGCAGGGGGGCATGACCGGCTTCCTGGTGACGGCGGCCGATGGTGAAACGGCGTTGCAGCGGCTCGAGACCATGAGCCGCAAGCTGGCCGAAGCCAAGGCAGAGGGTCAGCTGACGGGCTTCGTGTCACTGGCCCAGTGGCTGCCCTCGCTGGCACGCCAGCAGGCGGATCACGCCGCCCTCACGGGCCTGTTGCCGGAGGTGGTGACGCGGCTCAACCAGGCCGGGGTGCCGGTCAAGGCCGAGCCTCGCCCCTGGCACCCTCTGACCCCGCAGCAGTGGCTGGCCAGCCCGGTCAGCGAGGGCAGCCGGCTGCTGTGGCATACCATGGCCGATGGCCGGGTAGCGCTCTGGCTGCCGGTCAATGGCGTGACCGATGCGGCCGCCGTGGCGGCCCTGGCCGAGGGGCAGGAGGGGGTGTTCTGGCAGGATCCGCGCAATCAGTGGAGCCAGTTGTTCGCCCACTACCGGGTCAAGCTGACCGAACTGCTGCTGGTGGCGATCGCCCTGGTGGGGGGGCTGCTGTGGGCCCGCTTCGGCTGGCGCAAGGGGGGGCGGATCCTGCTGATCAGCGGGTTCTCGCTGGGGTCCGGGCTGGCCCTGCTGGCCGCCTGCGGCCAGCCGCTCACCCTGTTCGGGGTGCTGGCCATGAGCCTCATCTTCGGCATCGGCATCGACTACAGCCTCTTCTTCGCCTACAGCGGCGGGGATCCTCTGCGCCAGCGTTCGACCATGTTCGCCATCCTGCTGGCCAACCTGACCACCCAGCTTTCGTTCGGTTTGTTGGCGCTGAGCCACACCTCTGCCATCGCGGGCTTTGGTCTGGTGCTGAGCGGCGGTATCTTTACCGCCTTCCTGTTGTCGCCTCTGGTGCTGGATAAACAGGGATTGGACAAGCCGGCATGCACCCCGCCGGTGCAGGGCCACCGGGAGCAGGAGCAACCATGAGACCACTGTTCGCCTTTATCATTCTCTTGCTGGCTGGTTGCAGCAGCCAGCCGACCCCCACCGCCTATCTCGACAAGGGGACCGTCATGACGCTGCCAGCCCCCGTGCTGGCCGCCCCCTTCTATCGCCAGCAACTGCTGACCGCCAGCGTGGGGGAGAGCACTCACCAGCTGATGACGGTGCTGGAGGCCGACGGCCGCCAGCTGACCCTGGTGGGGCTGACCCCGAGCGGGGTGCGGCTGTTCCTGGTGCGCTATGACCAGCAGGGGATCTCCACCCGCCAGCTCAGCCCGCTGCTCACCACCGGCATGCCGCCGGTGAGTCAGGTGCTGGCGGACGTGATGCTCTGCTACTGGCCGCTGGCCAGCTGGCAGCCACAGCTGCCACCGGGCTGGACGCTGCGCGACGAGGGGCCGCTGCGCCGGCTGCGCGCCCCCGACGGTGCCCTGGTCACCGAAATCCGCTACCGCGACGTCGACGGCGTGCGCGAGCCGGTCGGCCTGCAGCAGCATGTATTCCACTATCGCCTGCAACTGGAGACCCTGAGCCAATGAGCTGTTATATCGCCGCCTATGGCCTCGTCTCGGCATTGGGAATCGGGCGCGATGCCAGCGCCGAGGCGCTGCTGGCCTGGCAGCAGTCGGGCGTGAGCCCGCTGGATCGCCACCGGGCGCCGCTGCTGGATGGCCGTCAGACCCCGGTGGGGCGGGTGGAGGGCGAGTTGCCGGCCATACCGGCGGCGCTGGTCCCCTACGCCTCGCGCAACAACCAGCTGCTGCTGGCGGCGCTGGCTCAGGTGCGGCCCGCCCTCGACGAGGCGCTGGCGGCCCATGGCTCTGCTCGAGTGGGGCTGGTGCTTGGCACCAGCACCGCCGGGATCGGCGAGGCCGAGCTGGCGGTGGCCGCCGCCCGGCGCGGGGAGGCCGTGCCGCCCGCCTTTGACTATCGCCAGCAGGAGCTGGGTTCGCCGTCCGAATTTCTGGCCCGCCACCTCGGCCTGACCGGGCCGGCCTGGACTATCTCCACCGCCTGCTCCTCCAGCGCGCGCGCCTTCATCAGCGGCCAGCGATTGCTGGCGGCCGGGCTGGTGGATGCCGTGCTGGTGGGTGGCGCCGACAGCCTGTGCGGGCTCACCCTCAACGGCTTCGACAGCCTGGAGTCCCTCAGCTGTGCACGCTGCCAGCCATTTGATGAGGCGCGCCAGGGGATCAACATCGGCGAGGGGGCGGCGCTGTTTCTGCTGAGCCGCACGCCTGCGCCGCTGGCGCTGCTGGGGGCCGGGGAGTCGTCCGATGCCTGGCACATCTCGGCGCCCCATCCAGACGGTATCGGCGCCGAGGCGGCCATGCAGATGGCGCTGGCCCAGGCGGGCCTGACACCGGCGCAGGTGGGCTACGTCAACCTGCACGGCACCGCCACCCGTCTCAACGACGCCATGGAGAGCCAGGCGGTGCATCGGCTGTTTGGTGCCGAGGTGCCCTGCAGCTCCACCAAGCCGCTCACCGGCCATGCCCTGGGGGCGGCGGGGGCCATCGAAGCCGCGCTCGCCTGCCTGCTGCTGGAGCGCGCTCTGCCGCTGCCGCCCCAGCGGGTGATGACGCCGGATCCGGCGTTGTCGCCCATCCGGCTGGTGAGCGGCGAAGTGCCGCTTGCGGCGCCCCGGGTGCTCTCCAACTCCTTTGCCTTCGGTGGCAACAATGTCAGCCTGCTGCTTGGGAGCGTTCACCATGAATGAGCCAAGTTCACTGCCCGCCATCGAGACCCTGCTGCCCCACCAGGCCCCCATGCTGCTGTTGGATCGGCTCTGCGCGGCGGATGCCCAGCAGGCGCGCTGCGAGACCCGCATCGGTGCCCGCCATGCCCTGCTGCTGGATAGCGAGGGCAACCTGCCCGGCTGGGTCGGCATCGAGCTGATGGCGCAGACCATCGCCGCCTGGGCCGGCATGCAGGGGCGTCTGCGCGGCGAGCCGGTGCGCATCGGCATGCTGCTTGGCAGTCGCAAGTACCGCTGCCTGCGCCCCGTCTTTGCGGCCGGCAGCCTGCTCACTATCGAGGCTTGCTGCCTGTTGCAAGACGGCGGCATGGCCAGTTTTGATTGCCGGATCCTGCTGGCGGGGGAGGAGTGCGCCCAGGCGCGACTCTCCACCTACCAGCCGAGCCCCGGCGAATTGTCCGATTTGTTAGCCTGAGGAAGCTTCATGATCTCTAGCGTATTGGTCACGGGCGCCAGCAAGGGGATAGGCCGCGCCATCGCCCTCAAGCTGGCGGCCGACGGTTTTTCCATCGTGGTGCACTACCACAGCGATCGGGCCGGGGCCGAAGCCACTCTGGCCAGCCTGCAGGCGGCCGGTGGGCAGGGGCGCCTGCTCCAGTTCGACATCGCCGATCGGCAGGGCTGCCGCGCACAGCTGGAGGCCGACATGGCCGAGCACGGCGCCTATTACGGCGTGGTCTGCAACGCCGGCATCATCCGTGACGGCGCCTTCCCCGCCCTCACCGACGAGGAGTGGGACGGGGTGCTGCACACCAACCTGGACGGCTTCTACAACCTGCTCAAGCCCTGCATCATGCCGATGATCGGCCTGCGCCGGGGTGGGCGCATCGTGACCATCTCCTCGGTATCCGGGCTGATGGGCAACCGGGGCCAGGTCAACTACAGCGCCGCCAAGGCGGGTATCATGGGCGCCACCAAGGCGCTGGCCCTCGAGCTTGCCAAGCGCAAGATCACGGTCAACTGCGTGGCCCCCGGCCTCATCGACACCGGCATGGTGGACGAAGAGGTGAAGGCGGAGGCGCTGAAGCTGATCCCGCTCAAGCGGATGGGGCAGGCCGACGAGGTGGCCGGGCTGGTCTCCTACCTGATGTCCGACATCGCCGGCTATGTCACGCGCCAGGTCATCTCCATCAACGGGGGCATGGTATGAAGCGGGTCGTGGTGACCGGCATGGCCGGGGTGACCGCCTTCGGGCGGGATTGGCCGAGTGTGCGGGCTCGCCTGCAGGCGGGGCGCAACGCCGTGGTGAACATGCCGGAGTGGGCCATCTACGACGGCCTCAACACCCGGCTGGCGGCCCCCATCCCGGACTTCACGCTGCCGGCTCATTATCCGCGCAAGAAGACCCGTGCCATGGGGCGGGTTTCACAGCTTGCAACCGTCGCCAGTGAGCTGGCGCTGGCGCAGGCGGGGCTGCTGGACAACCCGGTGCTCACCGACGGACGCACCGGCATCGCCTACGGCTCTTCCACCGGCAGCACGGACCCCATCCGCGCCTTCGGGGTCATGCTCAACGACAAGAGCACCGCCAGCATCACGGCCACCACCTATGTGCAGATGATGCCGCACACGGCGGCGGTCAACACCGGGCTGTTCTTCGGTCTGCGCGGGCGGGTCATTCCCACCTCCAGCGCCTGTACCTCCGGCAGCCAGGGCATCGGCTACGCCTATGAGGCGATCAAGCACGGCTACCAGACCCTGATGGTGGCTGGCGGGGCGGAGGAGCTCTGCCCGTCGGAGGCCGTGGTGTTCGATACCCTGTTTGCCACCAGCCAGATGAACGACAATCCCGAGCTGGCGCCGCGTCCGTTTGACCGGCAGCGGGACGGGCTGGTGATAGGCGAGGGGGCCGGCACCCTGGTGCTGGAGGAGCTGGAGCATGCGCAGGCGCGCGGCGCCACCATCCTCGCCGAGCTGGTGGGCTTTGCCACCAACTGCGATGCTGCCCATGTGACCCAGCCCCAGCAGGAGACCATGCAGCTCTGCATGGAGATGGCGCTGGCCCAGGCCGGGCTCACGGCCGCCGACATCGGCTACATCAGCGCCCACGGCACCGCCACCGAGCGCGGTGACATTGCCGAGAGCCACGCCACCGCCGCCATCTTCGGCGACCGTACCCCCATCTCGTCCCTCAAGAGCTACTTCGGCCACACCCTGGGGGCCTGCGGTGCCATCGAGGCCTGGCTGGCGCTGGAGATGATGCAGGAGGGGTGGTTTGCCCCCACCATCAATCTGACCGAGCCGGACCCGGCCTGCGCCCCGCTCGATCACGTGGTGGGCAGCGGCCGCACGCTGGCGGTGGAGTACCTGATGTCCAACAACTTCGCCTTCGGCGGCATCAACACCTCCCTCATCTTCAAACGCTGGTCCTGAGTATCGGTGCCCTGCCTGGCAGGGCGTCGGTACAGGCTGGGTTTAGCCTTGATGAATTAATATGCCCCCCGTTTTTTTCGGGAGGCATCATGTCTTTGTTATCTGGTTTTTCTTGTGCCGCCGCGCGGCTGCGTGTCCTGCAGGGCGTTCTGCTATCCAGCTTGTTGTGGGCGCTGGCCGCCCCCGCCATGGCTGATGATGAATTTCGGCTGGGCAAGACCATTCTGCTCGGGGTCGGCGATCATCCCGCCATCATTCCCATGCTCGCCTGCCGGCCGACCAAATCCATCATGGTCAAGGCAGGGCGGGAATTGACCCTGGAGCGGGTCAAGGTGTTTTATGGCAATGATCGCAGCAAGACCCTCTATTTCGACAAGGATCTGAAAGAGGATCAGGAGTCGGGGTGGAAATCCCTCGGCAGCCGGCTCTGCATCAAGCGGATCGAGGTATACGGCAATTCGGAAGGGAGCAAGGCCGGGGTCAAGGTATACGGCCGCAAATAAACGCTGGACGGGGGTTCAAATCCCCCGTCCAGTCAGCCCTTATTTCTTCGGACGGAACGGCTTGATGACGGTCTCGTCGCACTCGAGATAGGGGCCTTCCATCAGGTCGATGCAGTAGGGGATGGCGGGGAAGACCGCATCCAGGCACTCGCGGATCGATTTCGGCTTGCCCGGCAGGTTGACGATGAGCGAGCTGCCGCGCAAGCCGGCGGTCTGGCGCGACAGGATGGCGGTCGGCACGAACTTGAGGGATTCGGCCCGCATCAGCTCGCCAAAGCCCGGCATCATGCGATCGCACACCGCCTCGGTGGCCTCCGGGGTGACGTCCCGCTTGGCCGGCCCGGTGCCGCCGGTGGTGACGATGAGGCTGCACTGCTCCTGGTCCGCCAGCCGGATCAGGGTCGCTTCGATCTGCTCCTGTTCATCGGGGATCACCTGATAGACGGGCTCCCACACCGAGGTCAAATATGCGTTCAGCGTGTCGATGATGGCCTTGCCGGACAGGTCTTCGTAGATGCCTGCACTGGCGCGATCGCTGACGGTGACGATACCGATTCTTGCCTTGCTCATGGTCTGCTCTTGGTTGCCGCTATAAGTGGCAAATAAAATAACATAATCAGCAAGATATGTTAAATCAGCCGGATGGTGGCGCGAAGGCGAGCGTCAAATGGCAAGCCATATTGGCAGCCTCCTTTCAATAAGACATAACATCGGCATATTGCCGTGCCAAAAATGTATAAACGAACCCGCCATCGATATTCAGGAATAATCGGTTGATCCATAACGAATAACCCGCCTGAGGTCCCACAGCGCCGTCATCTTTTGGCGCAAGAGGAGGGGAAAGCGGGCCCGGTGGATTGAACCGCGGCGGGGTTCGGCTTATATAACTCCATATGCGATTGGTGAAAATATGAACCGATTGTTGTTGTTTGAGTATCACCATGCAGCGGCTGGCCGCGGGAGGGCATATGGAGTTGCCTGATTTTGATACCTTGAAACGGTTGGCGGTGGCGGAGCCCGAGCGGCTCGACGAGTTGCTGCAGCAGCAGATTGAGGGGCTGATCGACCGGGTCAGCCCGCAGCAGCAAATGCGTCTGCGCGGTCTGCAATTTCGCATCGACTGTCAGCGCCAGCTGGCCAAAAACAACCTGGACAGCTGCATCCGGATTGCCGCCATGATGCACGACTCCTTTTATTCCATGCGTTGTGAAATGGTTCATCTCAATGATCCTGATTATGCTGAACCATTGCCGGAATATAAGGAGAACAATGTCCTCTATTTCAGCAATTATTACCGCAAGAAAAAATAATATTATTCCAGAGTAATTATTGAAATATATCCCCGTTATTCTGCTCGGTTGCCGGGTGAGGCCGGCTGACCAACGTTGAACAGTTTGGCGTGATTTGTAATCCATTTGATGTATTTTTGTGTCGCCTTTTATTTTATTTGAGTTTGGTTATTGGCGTGATATGTGTAGATGTATGGCGCCGATTGTTAGGCTAATATGGCGAGACTTTTTTAATTTGCTACGACTCGAAGGGATTATGAGAAGTATCACACCAAGACGGGTGCTGTCGCGGGAGCAGCAGACGGAAATCACCCGCATTATCGTCAAGGTGGGCCAGATGCTGGCCCAGTTCGGCGCCGAGAGTCGCATCATCGAGCAGACCACGGTCCGGCTCGGCATGGCGCTCGGGCTGGAGAGCGTCGAGATGGCCATCTCCTCCAGCGCCATCGTGCTCACCAGCCTCTATCAGGGCAGCTGCGTCACCACCACCCGGCGGGTGCGCGAGCATGGCATCAACATGCAGGTGGTGTGCGAGATCCAGCGCATCTGCATCATGGCGGAGAAGGAGCTGATCGGCGCGCGGGAAGTGCGTCAGCGGCTCGATGCCATAGTGCCGTTCCATTACCACCCCTGGTTGGTGGTGCCCATGGTGGGGCTCTCCTGCGGCGCCTTCAGCCTGCTGTTCGGCGGTGACTGGCCCATCTTCCTGGTGACCTGCTTCTCGGCCTCGGTCGCCATGCGGGTACGCCAGCTGATCGCCCGCCATCACCACAGCCCCCTCATCAACTTTGCCGCCACCGGTTTCATCGCCACCCTGCTCGCCTCCAGCGCCACCTTCTTCAACTGGGGGGCGCAGCCCTATCTCGCCATGGCAGCCAGCGTACTGCTGCTGGTGCCGGGCTTTCCGCTCATCAACGCTGTCTCCGACATGGTGAAGGGTTACTTCAACATGGGGCTGGCCCGCTGGGGCACGGCGACCCTGCTGACCATCAGCGCGGCGATAGGGATTATTCTCGCCATGTCGGTGACCGGCATCTGGGGGTGGAAGGTATGAAGAGCTTTGACGTTGTATCGACTCTGTTGATCGGGGGAAACCGGCTATCCATCAGCGTGCGGAACCATATCGGGATCATGCTCGCCATGTCGGTGACCGGCATCTGGGGGTGGAAGGTATGATGGATTTCATCTGGCTGCTGGCCAAGGATGCCTTCTGGTCGGCCATTCCGGCGGTGGGGTTTGCCATGCTGTTCAACGTGCCGCCACGGATGTTGAAGTACTGCGCCATGGGCGGCGCGCTGGCTCACAGCCTGCGCACCCTGCTGATCCATCAGGGCATGCCTATCGAGTGGGCCACCCTGGCGGCGGCGACCACGGTCGGTTTTGTCTGCGTCTACTGGTCGCGCCGGCTGCTGGCGCCGCGCCCTGTGTTCAGCGTCGCCTCCATCATCCCAATGATCCCGGGCAGCTATGCGTTCAAGGCGATGATCGCGGTGGTAGAGCTCAATATCTCCGGAGTGACCATGGAGCTTATCCAGAGCGCGGTGGAAAACGGCCTCAAGGCGCTGTTTATCGTGGGGGCCCTGAGTTTCGGTTTGGCGATCCCCTCTCTGGTCGTGTACCGTAACCGCCCCATTATCTGACGACGGTTCGAGAGGTTGACCCCATGATGATTTCCATGATTGCCGCCATGGCCCACGATCGGGTGATAGGGCTGGACAACCAGATGCCCTGGCACTTGCCGGCGGATCTGGCCCACTTCAAGCGGGTGACCCTGGGCAAGCCGGTGCTGATGGGGCGCAAGACTTTTGAATCCATCGGGCGGCCGCTGCCTGGCCGCCGCAATCTGGTGATCAGCCGCAACCCCGACTACCGGGCCGACGGCGTGGAGGTCATCGACTCGGTGGAGGCCGCACTGGCCCTGCTGGCGGATAGTGACGTCGCGGAGCTGATGGTGATCGGGGGCGGTCATCTCTACGGCCAGCTGCTGCCACGGGCCGACAGGCTCTATCTGACCCGCATCGATCTGGCGGTGGAGGGGGATACCCGCTTCCCGGCCTTCGACGAGAACGACTGGTCGTGCATCGAGCGCGAGTCACATCAGCCCGACGAGAAGAATCCCCACACCTACTGTTTCGAGACCTGGCAGCGGCGCTGAGACCAGTATGGTCGTGTGACCCCTATTCAATAATGGGTTGACGTTTTTTGAGTGAATGACATGGATAGTGATTCAACAGTGCCTATTGCCGCCCTGCTCGCCAAGTTCGATTACGCTTCCTGGCCCCGCTTTCCCAAGCGAGAACCCTATTGTCGCAAGAAGCTGCTAGCGAGGGTTTCAAGTGAGAATCAATTTCACGATAGAGATCGACAATGGATTGACAAGACGCTCGCCAATATCCCCGTTCCTGAAGGGGATGCATACGCGGTGTTGCCAAGGGTTGAGAGTGTTTGCCTGGCGGAGCTGGATCACTTGCTGGGTACAAGCCTGCTGGCAGGCCGTTGGCCACATACAGAATATCGCCGCTATCCACTGCTCTATTGGCAACTGGTGCGTTACTACCAGATAGAGTTGCATCGCAGCAGACAGTTGAACCTGTTGCAGCCTCATGCAGGATTTGACTTTGGGCGCATGGGGTATGTGGCGATGTTGCTGGCCTTGCTCGGTGATCGCCGTCGTTTGACGGATTGTGTGGCATTGGCTCATAGCGCCCCGGCTATCTGCCCAGCGACTAAGTTTATTCGCCCCTATTTTATAGAAACCTTTGCCTTGCAGCTCACCAGTCGCTTTCTGGGATGGGGGCCCTTGCCACTGGGCGTCGACTTGGCTCAGGAGCCGCTCTATCTGGCGCTGTTGACCTTGTGGGACAGTGAAGATGTGGGCACGGTGGGACATTTGTTGACCCAGGCATGTCATTTGCACACTTACGGCGAGCTCAAGGATCCCCGTTTCCATCGAAAGGAGGCGATCATCGGCTGGTGGCACTACTGGCCGCTGGAGGTGCTGCTGGTATTGCGCCTGCGTCAATGGGCGGGGTTGCCCTTGCCGGTAGTTCATCATCCCCTGATGGTCGCGCCTTTTGATGTGCTGCCACCTGCGCTGGAGGATCCCGCCGAGGTGTGGCCTTACGAAACCCTGCCGCGGCACTTTGCCACTCACTATCCCGAAGCCCCGGCACTGTTGGCGCAGATGTGTCAGCCCCCCGCATCCGCCGCGCCCGGTGTCTGGCCAACGCTGAGTGAACTGGAACAGGTGCTATCACGTGGTGTGCCCAAATGGCCGCCACAGCGGGGTGATGCTCCCACACCGCGCAGAAAGAGTGCCACGGCATCCTCATCGACCCCATAAGAGAATCTGTATGTCTCCTTGCCTGACCACCCTGCTCGCCCAATTTGATTACGCTTCCTGGCCCCGTTTTCCCAAGCGAGAACCCTATTGTCGTAAAAAGCTGCTAACAAGGGTTTCAAGTGAAAATTATATTTACGATGCAGATAGACAATGGATTGACAAGACGCTCGCCAATATCCCCGTTCCTGAAGGGGATGAATACGCGATGTTGCCAAGGGTTGAGAGTGTTTGCCTGGCGGAGCTGGATCACTTGCTGGGTACAAGCCTGCTGGCAGGCCGTTGGCCACAAACGGCATATCGCCGCTATCCTCTGCTCTATTGGCAACTGGTGTGTTACTACCAGATAGAGCTGTATCGAAGTAAACAATCTGGTCAATTAAAACCCGATGCTGGTTTCAAATTTCATCGTATAGGCTTTGTGGCAATGCACCTAGCTTTACTTGGTGATCGCCGTCGTTTGACTGATTGTGTGGCGTTGGCTCATAGCGCCCCGACTATTTGCATCGCGAATGAATATATTCGCCCCTATTTTATAGAAACCTTTGCCTTGCAGCTAACCAGCCGCTTTCTGGGGTGGAGGCCCTTGCCACTTGGTGTCGATTTGGCTCAGGAGCCGCTTTATCTGGCGCTGTTGACCTTGTGGGACAGTGAAGATGTGGGAACGGTGGGACACTTGTTGACCCAGGCATGCCATTTGCACACTTACGGCGGGCTCAAGGATCCCCGTTTTCATCGAGAGGAGGCGATCATCGGCTGGTGGCACTACTGGCCGCTGGAGGTACTGTTGGTATTGCGCCTGCGTCAATGGGTGGGGTTGCCCTTGCCGGTAGTTCGTCATCCCCTGATGGTCGCGCCTTTTGATGTGCTGCCACCTGCGCTGGAGGACCCCGCCGAGGTGTGGCCTTATGAAGCCCTGCCGCGCCACTTTGCCACTCACTATCCCGAAGCTCCGACATTGTTGGCACAGATGTGCCAGCCCCCCGCATCCGCCGCGCCCGGTGTCTGGCCTGGTCTGCACGATTTGGAGGCGGTACTGGCCCAAGGTCTCCCTAAGTGGCCACCGCGGCGGGGTGATGTACTCAAGACCACATGAAAACAAGATAACAGTGACTGCGGTTACTATTGCAAAAGCTCGTACAAGGCAATTCAAAAAGGTTTCCTACTGGTTGCTAGATAGCAGGGCATGGCCTGTTATCTAGCCTCGGTATTTTGCAGTCCTTTTTCACAGGGCTGTCCGGTAGGTGGGGCACTCTCAATGCTTCGCTCAACCGTCTTCCCGCATTCCCTTATCTTTTGCTTGCCTATCAATAGAGCTGTAATCATTTACCCATCCCCTCGGGCTGTGCCGGATCCTGTCTAGCGGTCCCCTCCAATCTGCCAAATTTCCACCTTTCTTGGTTTATCAAAATACAAAACCGATTAGTTATCTAATAAATTCTTTCGTGCGGCGTGGCCTGGCTATATCAATTTATATTTTTATGTATAAACATAATACATTGAAAATAAACTAATTATTTGTTTTTGTGTGTGCGTGGACTCCTTTGGTTCTTTTGTTTTGGCTGAAAATTACTTAGTGTTAAAAGTAATTGGCTCACGTTCGACGGTTTGCCTGACAAGTCGTCGGCCAAGAAAAAAGGACAATATGACAGTCAAACTCGAGGTTAAATCACTCTACAAAATCTTCGGCGATCAGCCGGAAAAAGCGTTCAAATTGCTGGCGAAAGGGCATGACCGCGCCAGCATCCTGCAAAAAACCGGGCAGACCCTGGGGGTCCAGGATGTCAATCTGGCCATCGACGAAGGGGAGATCTTCGTGGTGATGGGCCTCTCCGGCTCGGGCAAATCCACCCTGGTGCGTCTCTTCAACCGGCTGATCGAGCCGACCCGCGGCCAGGTGCTGATCGATGGCGAGGATATCGCCGCCATCTCCGACAGCGAGCTGCGTCAGGTGCGACGCAAGAAGATCAGCATGGTATTCCAGTCCTTCGCCCTGATGCCGCACCTGAGCGTGCTGGAAAACACCGCCTTCGGGCTGGAGCTGGCCGGAGTGCCACTGGCGGAGCGCCAGCAGAGCGCCCGTCAGGCGCTCCATCAGGTGGGCTTGGGTCAGTGGACTGATGCCTTCCCCGATGCCCTCTCTGGCGGCATGAAGCAGCGGGTCGGCCTGGCCCGGGCGCTTGCCAACGACCCCGACATCTTGCTGATGGACGAGGCTTTTTCGGCGCTGGATCCGCTGATCCGCACCGAGATGCAGGATGAGCTGCTCAAGCTGCAGGCCAGCCAGCAGCGCACCATCGTCTTCATCTCCCACGATCTGGACGAGGCGATGCGCATCGGCGATCGCATCGCCATCATGCAGGACGGCCAGCTGGTGCAGGTCGGCACCCCGGACGAGATCCTCAACCAGCCCGCCAACGACTATGTGCGCGCCTTCTTTCGCGGGGTGGATCTCGCCAACGTGTTCAGCGCCCGCGACGTGGCCAGCCGCAAGCAGATGCCGCTCATCAAGAAGCACACCACCGACGGGCCCGGCAACGCCCTGCGCCAGCTCAAGGAGCAGGAGCGGGAGTTCGGTTACGTGGTGGATCGCCGGCGCCGCTTCATCGGGGTCGTCTCGGTGGAGTCGCTCGGTCAGGCGGTCAGGGCCAAAGGCAGCCTGGAGCAGGCGCTGCTGGCGGACATCCAGCCCATTCTGGCGGACACCGCCCTCAACGAACTGATCAGCCAGGTGGCGGCCGCCCCCTGTCAGGTGCCCGTGGTCGAGGAGGATGGCACTTACCTGGGCCTCATCTCCAAGGCCAACCTGCTGAACACCTTGGACAGGAGTACCCCGGCATGAAGCGGATGAATCCCCATTTTTTACTGAGCGGGCTGCTGGCCCTGGTGCTGCTGGCGAGTCCCTCCCTGCGTGCCGATGAGGCGGCAGCCGACCCCTGGGGGGCCAGTACAGCTGCCACCGAGGTTGCCGATCCCTGGGGCAGTACCGACACTGAGGCTACCGACTGGCAGAACCAGATCGAGGCGGTCGACACCACTGCCGCCGTCGACTGGCTGGATCCCTTCCAGCAGGCGCTGGTGCCACTGGATAGCTGGGTCGAGGGTGGCATCGGCTGGCTGGTGGACAACCTGCGTCCCGTGTTTCAGCTGATCCGTGCGCCGGTGGAGCTGGCGCTGGGCGGCATGACCCATCTGCTGCAGACGGTGCCCTCCACCCTGATGATCGGCCTGCTGACCCTGATCGCCTGGCAACTGGTGAACGGTCGCATGGCGCTGGGAACCCTGTTCTCACTGGTGGTGGTGGGGCTGATCGGCGCCTGGTCCGATGCCATGGTGACCCTGTCGCTGGTGCTGACCTCGCTGTTCTTCTGCGTGCTGATCGGGCTGCCGGTCGGCATCCTGCTGGCGAGGAGCGAGCGACTGTCGCGCTGGACCCGGCCGCTGCTGGATGCGATGCAGACCACCCCGGCCTTTGTCTACCTCATCCCCATCGTCATGCTGTTCGGCATCGGCAACGTGCCCGGGGTGGTGGTGACCGTCATCTTCGCGCTGCCGCCGATGATCCGGCTGACCATGCTGGGCATTCGCCAGGTGCCCGCCGATCTGGTGGAGGCGGCCCACTCGTTCGGTGCCAGCCCCTCCCAGCTGCTGTTCAAGGTACAACTGCCGCTCGCCATGCCCACCATCATGGCCGGGGTCAACCAGACCCTGATGCTGGCGCTCTCCATGGTGGTGATCGCCTCCATGATCGCGGTGGGGGGCCTCGGCCAGATGGTGCTGCGCGGCATCGGCCGGCTCGACATGGGGCTCGCCTCCATCGGCGGCCTCGGCATCGTGCTGCTGGCCATCGTGCTCGACCGCCTGACCCAGGCGATGGGGCAGCCGGATCGCAGCCGTACCGGCCGCTGGTATCAGCGTGGCCCCGCCGCCCTGCTGCTGCGCCTGCTTGGCCGCGACAAGTCTATCGATTACAAAGGAGTAAATGCATGAGACTCATCACCAAGACGCTGACCCTGGGTTCCCTGCTGTTGAGCTCCCAACTGCTCGGCCCGCTCGCCATGGCCAGCACCGAGCTGCCGGGGGAGGGCGTGCGCGTCCAGCCCCTGCAAAGCTCGTTGCCGGAGGAGAGCTTTCAGACCCTGTTGGTCAGCAAGCTGATGGCACGCCTGGGCTATGACGTCCAGCCGGCCCAGGAGGTGGACTACAACGTGGCCTACGCCTCGGTGGCGCAGGGGGATGGCACCTTCCTCGCCTTCAACTGGATACCGCTGCAAAACAACAAGTATGAACAGGCGGGGGGTGACAAGGTGTTCTTCCGCGAGGGCACCTATGTGGCCGGGGCCGCCCAGGGCTATCTCATCGACAAGCAGACCGCGACCCGCTACGGCATCACCAACCTGGGTCAGCTCAAGGATCCCAAGCTGGCGGCGCTGTTTGACGGCGATGGCGACGGCAAGGCCGATCTGGTGGGCTGCAACCCGGGCTGGGGCTGCGAAGAGGCGATCAACCGTCATCTGGCCGGGTTTGGCCTGACCCCGACCGTCACCCACAAGCAGGGCAACTACGCGGCGCTGATCGCCGATACCCGTGCCCGTTACCAGGCCGGCAAGCCGGTGCTCTACTACACCTGGACTCCCTACTGGCTCAGCAGCGAGCTGGTGCCGGGCAAGGACGTGGTGTGGCTGGAGGTGCCCGCCGACGGCCCTGATGCGGCCAAGACCCGGCTGCCAAACGGCAAGAACTACGGTTTCCCGGTCAACACCATGCACATCGTCGCCAACAAGCAGTTCGCCGAGGCCAACCCGGCAGCCGCCAGGCTGTTCTCCATCGTCAAGCTGCCGCTCAATGACATCAACGTGCAGAACGGCCTGATGAACAAGGGGCAGAACAAGCCGGTGGACGTGGAGCGTCACGCCGACGCCTGGCTCAAGGGCCACGAGGCGCTGGTGAACGACTGGCTGACCCAGGCGCGCGCCGCCGCCAAGTAATGAGGGGCGGTAGCTCGCTCTTTGCGCAAAGAAAAACGCCCGGCAGTTGCCGGGCGTTTTTTATGGGCGCCGTGCGGGCGGGCCCTCGGGTTCAGATGCCGGAGCCGTCGTTCTCGCCGTTCTCCTCATGCAGGCCGCACTCGCGCTTGAGGCCGAAGAAGCGGGTCTGCTCCTCGCTCATGCCGGGCTCCCACTTGGTGGTGGTGTGCACGTCGCCCACCGACAGGTAGCCCTGCTCCCACAGCGGGTGGTAGGGCAGGTCGAACTCCTTGAAGTAGTAGAAGACGTCCTTGTTGCTCCAGTCGATCACCGGCAGGAACTTGAAGCGGCCGCGCTGGATGGCCAGCACCGGCAACTTGCCCCGGCTGCCTGATTGCTCCCGGCGCAGGCCCGAGAACCAGGTACGTGCGCCCAGCTCGTTCAGGGCGCGGTCCATCGGCTCTACCTTGTTGAGCTGGTTGTAGCGGGTGATCCCCTCCACCCCCTGCTCCCACAGGAGGCCGAAGCGGGCCTCCTGCCAAGCCGGACTGAGTTCGGCCCGGTAGATTTTGAGGTTGAGCGCGAGCCGCTCGGTCAGCTCGTCGATGAAGCGGTAGGTCTCGGGGAAGAGATAACCGGTATCGGTCAGCACCACGGGCACGTCGGCCCGCTCGCGGCTCACCAGGTGCAGCATCAGCGCCGCCTGGATGCCGAAGCTCGATGACAGCACGTGCTCTCCCGGCAGGTTGGCCAGGGCCCAGCGCACCCGCTCGGGGGCGCTTATGGCATCGAGAGCCCGATTGATAGGGGCCAGCGCCTCGACCTGCTCCTCGCGACTCAAGGCCAGCAGGGCGTCGAGGTCGAGTCGGCCGTCGGCGGTGCGTGCCAGCCGCTCTGTATCGGTTTGATCAGGCTGCATAGAAGTCCCTCGCGGAGTCGATGACCGGGGCTATGATGCCGGCGCGGATGACGAAGTCGCCGAAGCACTCGCCCGCGTTGCGCTCGGTGGCCCAGCGACCGATCAGGGCATCCAGCTCGGCCAGGATCTGCGGCTCGGTGATGTTCTCCAGGTGCAGGCGCGGGATGCGGGTCCCCTCGAGGTTGCCACCCAGATGCAGGTTGTAGCGCCCCGGCGCCTTGCCCACCAGACCCACCTCCGCCAGCATGGCGCGGCCGCAGCCGTTGGGG
Organism: Aeromonas sp. QDB54; assembly: GCF_027707385.1. Classification (NCBI taxonomy): domain Bacteria; kingdom Pseudomonadati; phylum Pseudomonadota; class Gammaproteobacteria; order Aeromonadales; family Aeromonadaceae; genus Aeromonas; species Aeromonas sp. QDB54. The sequence continues at coordinate 82,414 of NZ_JAPCIT010000001.1, forward strand.
CAGCCGGTGACCCGGAAGATGATGGCGTCATCGGCAAGAGCGTGTTTGGCCAGCAGCCCCTCGATGTCAGTGACAAACGCCGGCAGCATGCGCTCGGCCTCGGCCATCGCCAGTGGGCAGGTGGGCAGGGCCACACAGGCCATGGACTGCTTGCGCTGCTCGCTCACGCCGTCATCCAGCAGGCCGTACTGACGCGCCAGCGCTTCGATGCGGGCCTTCTCGCCGGCAGGCACGCCCGCGATGATCAGGTTCTGGTTGGCGGTGAGGCGAAAATCCCCCTGATGCACCTTGGCGATCTCCAGCATGCCGGTCTTGAGGGGCTTGCCCGGGAAGTCCAGCAGGCGGCCGTTCTCGATAAACAGGGTCAGGTGGTGCTTGCCGTCGATCCCCTCTACCCAACCGAAGCGATCGCCACGGCTGGTAAACTCATAGGGGCGTACCGGTCCGAACTGGATGCCGGCGCGGCTCTCCACCTCGGCCTTGAAGGCCTCGACGCCGACGCGCTCAAGGGTGTACTTGGTCTTGGCGTTCTTGCGGTTGACCCGGTTGCCCCAGTCGCGCTGGGTGCTGACCACGGCGGCGGCCACCTCCAGCACGTGGGAGAGCGGCACGAAGCCGAAATCGCTCGCCTTGCGCGGGTAGGTGCTGGTGTCGCCGTGGGTCATGGCCAGACCCCCGCCTACCAGTACGTTGAAGCCCACCAGCTTGCCGTGATCACTGATGGCCACGAAGTTGAGATCGTTGGCGTGGATGTCCACGTCGTTGTGGGGCGGGATCACCACAGTGGTCTTGAACTTGCGCGGCAGGTAGTTGGAACCCAGGATCGGCTCTTCGTCCCCTCCCAGCTTCTCGCCGTCCAGCCAGATCTCCACGTAGGCGCGGGTCTTGGGCAGCAGGTGCTCGGAGATCTTCTTGGCCCACTCGTAGGCCTCCTGATGCAGCTCGGACTCCACCGGGTTGCTGGTGCAGAGCACGTTGCGGTTCACGTCGCCAGCGGTGGCTATGCTGTCGATGCCGGTGCTGTTGAGGGTCTGGTGCATCATCTTGATGTCGCGCTTGAGCACCCCGTGGAACTGGAAGGTCTGGCGGGTAGTCAGGCGGATGCTGCCGTACAGGCTGTGATCCTCGGCGAACTTGTCGATCACCTGCCACTGGGCCGGGGTGATGATGCCGCCGGGCAGGCGGGCGCGCAGCATGACGTTGTGCAGCGGCTCCAGCTTCTGGGCGGTGCGCTCCGGGCGGATGTCGCGGTCATCCTGCTGGTACATGCCGTGAAAGCGGATCAGCTGGAAGTTGTCGCCGTTGAAGCCGCCGGTGAGCGGGTCTGTGAGATCCTGCGCTATGGTGCCGCGCAGATGATCGCTCTCGCGTTTCAGACGTTCGTTGTCGGCCAGCGGTCCTTCCACCGGTCCCGGAATCACTTGTTTGCTCATCAATAGACATCCCTTTGATAACGTTTGGCACGACGCAATTCGCTCAAATACTCTTCTGCTTCCTCACGGCTCTTGTGGCCATGTTCCGCAATCACATCCAGCAGGGCTTCCTGCACATCCTTCGCCATCTGGTTGGCATCGCCGCACACATAGAAGTGAGCGCCTGCTTCCAGCCACTGGTAGAGCTCCTGGCCCGCTTCCCGCAGGCGGTGCTGTACATAGACCTTCTCGGCCTGATCCCGGCTGAAGGCCAGCGAGATCTTGCTGAGCAGCCCGCTCTTCACATAACGCTGCCACTCCACCTGATAGAGGAAATCCTGGGTGAAGTGCGGGTTGCCGAAAAACAGCCAGTTGTTGCCTTCGGCCCCCTGGGCCTCACGCTCCTGCAGGAAGGCGCGAAACGGGGCGATGCCGGTACCCGGTCCCACCATGATGACGGGGGTGTCGGGGTTTGGTGGCAGGCGGAAGTTGTCGTTGTGCTCGACGAATACCCGCACCTCGGCATCTTCGGCCAGCCGATCCGCCAGGTAGGAGGAGGCGGCGCCGCTGCGCACCGTGCCGTCTTCCTGCGGGTAGCGCACCACGCCGACGGTCAGGTGCACCTCTTCTTCCACCTCGCTCTGGCTGGAGGCGATGGAGTAGAGGCGCGGGGTGAGCGGGCGCAGCAGGCCCAGCAGCTGTTCGGCTGTGAGCGCGGTCGGGAAGCGTTTCAGTACATCCACCACCTGGGCAGAGGCCACCAGCGCGTTGACCTGGGCCTTGTCGCCGGCCAGATCTTTGAGCGCCGCGTTGCCCGATATATCAGCGAGTCCTGTGATAAAGCCGCCGTGCAAGCGGGTCAGCTCCAGCTCGCGGCTGAGCACTTCGCGCAGGCTGCCGCGGGCGGTGGCCTCGTCGCCGGAGAGACCGGCCAGGGCCAGCACCTCGTTCACCAGTGCGGGGTCGTTGTCAAACCAGATGCCGAGGGCATCGCCCGGCTGGTAGCGGATGCCGGACTCTTCAAGGCTGATCTCGATGTGACGGATATCCTTGGTCGAGTCGCGACCGGTGATCTTCTGATTGACCGAGAGCCTGGCCGGGAAGGGGTTCTCCTTGCTGTACTGGCTGTGGCCGACCGCCTGCTGTATCGCACTGGCCACGCTGCTGCCGGTGGGACCGGCGGAGAGGGGGGCGGCAATGGCATTGAGCGCCTGTTCGCCCCATGCCTTGGCGGCATCCTGATAATCCACGTCCAGGCTGGCGAGTTCATGCACCCGATCGGCGCCAGCCTTGGTCAGCAGGCTGTCAAAGTCCTTGCCGGTCTGGCAGAAGAATTCATAGGAGCTGTCACCCAGCCCCAGCACGGCGAACTTGAGTCCTTCCAGCTTGCCGACCTTGCCCTTCTTGAGCTGCTCGAACAGATCGACTGCGCTCTCCGGCGGTTCACCCTCCCCGTAAGTGCTCACTACCACCAGCAGATGGGTCTCTTTCTTGAGCTGCTTGGGTTTGTAGTCCGCCATGGAGGTGAGGGTCACCGGCAGGCCACGGGCCTCGGCCTGCGCCTTGATGGCGCTGGCCACGCCCTTGGCGTTGCCGGTCTGGGAGCCGTAGAGAATGGTCAGATTGCCGCTGGGGGCAGTGGCGGCTGCGCCGGTCACGGCCGGCTGGTTGCCCGCCTGGGAGAGACCGTAGAGATAACCGCTGACCCAGGCCAGTTGCTGGGTGTTGAGGGTCGATAGCGCCTGGCTCAGCTGTCGCTGCTGCTCGTCAGAGAGGGGAGTCAGGTTGGTCAGGGAGTCCTTCAATTGCATCACACACGTCTTCCATGGTCTGATTTTTGGTCAGGTTAAGGGGTGTGATGGATAACAACAAAGAATAAAAATGTCTTTTTTATTCTATTACTGCATTAAAAAGGCGATGGAGAGGGTCGCAAGGCGGCTCAGGTCGACAGGGCTCTCATGGTATAAAGGGCGATGAATGAACCCGTATTACTCACACAGGAAGCGTGAATGTCGACTATCAGCTTGTTTCATGTCAATGCCTTCAGCCGGCAGCCCTTTGGCGGCAACCCGGCGGTGGTGGTGCTGGGGCCGAGCCAGCCGGATGCCACCCTGCTGGCCATGGCGGCCGAGTTCAACCTGTCAGAGACCGCCTTTCTGGTGCCCCTTGGCCATGCCCGCTACCAGCTGCGCTGGTTTACCCCCGAGCTGGAAGTGGATCTCTGTGGTCACGGTACCCTGGCGGCGGCCCACATGCTGTGGCAGACGGGAGCTGTGGCCGAGGAGGAAGTCATACGCTTCGAGACTCGCAGCGGCGAGCTGCTGGCCCGGCGCGAAGGGGAGTGGATCTGGCTCGATTTCCCGCGCATTGCTCCGGTGCCGCTCGTTCTGGATCCGGCCTATGCGGCTGCGGTCGGTTGCCGGCCGCTGCAAACCCTGGCGGCTGGCGCCAAGTTCTTGCTGGCGCTGGCCAGCGAGGAGGAGGTTCGTGCGCTTACCCCAGATTTTCAGGCCCTGCGCGCGCTGCCCGGTCGCGGCCTGATGGTGACGGCGCCCTCGAGCGATCCCGACCATGACTTTGTCTCCCGCTACTTCGCCCCCTGGGTCGGGGTGGATGAGGATCCGGTGACCGGCTCCAACCACTGCGCCCTGGTGCCCTTCTGGGCCGAGCGGCTGGGCAAACGGCAGTTGCGGGCTCGCCAGATCTCGGCCCGGGGTGGTGAGCTGCGGCTAGAACTGCAGGAGAATAGGGTGCTGATGGCCGGTCAGGCCGTCACCTTGTGGCGGGGGGAGTGGCTGTTGCCAGTGGCCTGATAAGCGGCAAGCTGGCGGCGTCTTGAAGGTTCGTCACCGGTTTGTGCCCGCCATAAAAAAACGCCCCGCAGTTGCGGGGCGTTTTGATTGTCATGGACAGCAGCTGCGCTGCTGCGGCCCTGTTTCTTCGGCTCTTACTTTTGTGGACGCAGGGCCGGGAACAGGATGACGTCGCGGATGGTGTGGCTGTTAGTGAACAGCATCACCAGACGGTCGATACCGATACCCTGACCGGCAGTCGGCGGCAGACCGTGTTCCAGCGCGGTCACGAAGTCGGCGTCGTAGAACATGGCTTCGTCATCGCCTGCGGCTTTCTGGTCAACCTGAGCCTGGAAGCGCTCGGCCTGATCTTCCGCATCGTTCAGCTCGGAGAAGCCGTTGGCCAGCTCGCGGCCGCCGATGAAGAATTCGAAGCGGTCGGTGACGTCCGGGTTCTGGTCGTTGCGACGGGCCAGCGGAGAAACGGCGGCCGGGTACTCGGTGATGAAGGTCGGTTGCAGCAGCATGTGCTCCACGGTCTCTTCGAAGATCGCGGTGATCACGTGGCCCAGCTCCCAGCTCTTCATCAGCTCGATGTGCAGGCGCTTGGCGACGGCGGTGGCCTTCTCCAGGGTCGCCAGATCGTCACGGGTCACATCCGGGTTGTACTTCAGGATGGAGTCAACCATGGAGAGGCGCTGGAACGGCTGACCGAAATCGATGGTCAGACCCTCTTCGCCCTCTTTGGCGTAACGGATCTTGGTGTCGCCCAGGATGTCCTGCGCCAGGGTGCGCAGCATCTCTTCGGTGAGATCCATCAGGTCGATGTAGTCGGCGTAGGCCATATAGAACTCGAGCATGGTGAACTCGGGGTTATGGCGAACGGAGATACCTTCGTTACGGAAGTTGCGGTTGATCTCGTAGACACGCTCGAAACCACCGACCACCAGACGCTTCAGATAGAGTTCCGGAGCGATACGCAGGTACATGTCGATGTCCAGCGCATTGTGGTGAGTGATGAACGGACGGGCAGAAGCGCCACCCGGGATGACCTGCATCATGGGGGTTTCCACTTCCATGAAGCGCTTGTCGTTGAGGAACTTGCGGATACCGGCCACGACCTTGGTACGGGTCACGAAAGTCTTGCGGGACTCTTCGTTGGCGATCAGATCCAGGTAACGCTGACGGCAGCGGGCTTCCTGGTCGGTCAGACCTTTGTGCTTCTCGGGCAGCGGGCGCAGGGCCTTGGTCAGCAGGCGAATGTCGGAGACATGAACGGAGAGTTCGCCTGTATTGGTGCGGAACAGGGTACCTTCGACACCCACGATGTCGCCCAGATCCCACTTCTTGAACTGCTCGTTGTAGAAGCCTTCCGGCAGGTCGTCACGGGTGACGTAGACCTGGATCTTGCCAGCCATGTCCTGCAGGGTGGCGAAAGATGCCTTGCCCATGATCCGGCGGGTCATGATGCGACCGGCAATCTTCACCCGTTTACCCAGTGCGGCCAGCTCGTCGGCGCTCTTGTCACCAAACTCGGCGTGCAGATCGCCGGAGAGGCTGTCACGACGGAAGTCGTTGGGGAAGGGGTTGCCCTGGGCGCGCAAGGCGGCCAGCTTGGAACGACGCTCCTGCATCTCGTTGTTCAGATCGAGAGTTTGGTCGACTTCCGGAGTAGTGGTTTGTTCAGACATGGTGATTCCTGCTGTTCTGTTTTTTTACAGGCCTGATTTCAGGCTAGCTTCGATAAACTTGTCCAAGTCGCCGTCGAGTACCGCCTGGGTGTTGCGGGTTTCGACGCCGGTACGTAGATCCTTGATGCGCGCATCATCCAGCACATAGGAACGGATCTGGCTGCCCCAGCCGATATCGGACTTGGTCTCTTCGAGGGCTTGCTTCTCGGCATTCTGCTTCTGAATTTCCAGCTCGTAGAGCTTGGCCTTCAGCTGCTTCATACACTGATCTTTGTTTTTGTGCTGGGAACGATCGTTCTGGCACTGTACCACGACCCCAGTAGGAATGTGGGTAATACGTACCGCGGATTCGGTCCGGTTGACGTGCTGACCACCGGCGCCGGAGGCACGGTAGACGTCGATACGCAGGTCGGCCGGGTTGATCTCGATGTCGATGTCATCGTCGATCTCGGGGTAGACGAACACCGAGCAGAACGAGGTGTGGCGACGGCCACCGGAATCGAACGGGGATTTGCGCACCAGGCGGTGGACGCCGGTCTCGGTACGCAGCCAGCCGAAGGCATACTCACCGGTGAACTTGATGGTGGCGGACTTGATGCCGGCCACGTCGCCTTCGGAGCATTCGATGAGCTCGGGCTTGTAGCCGTGGGCATCGCCCCAGCGCAGGTACATGCGCAGGACCATGTTGGCCCAATCCTGCGCTTCGGTACCACCGGAGCCGGACTGGATGTCGATGTAGCAGTCGGAGGGGTCGTGCTGACCGGAGAACATGCGGCGGAACTCGAGATCCACCAGCTTGGTTTCCAGCACGTCGGCTTCGGCCACGGCTTCGTTGAAGGTGTCTTCGTCTTCACCTTCCACGGCCAGCTCGACCAGCATGGCCACGTCGTCGGCGCCCTGGGTCAGGGTGTCGATGGTGCCGACCACGTTTTCCAGCGCCACGCGCTCCTTGCCCAGCGCCTGTGCGCGCTCGGGTTCATTCCAGACGTCCGGCTGTTCCAGCTCGGCGTTGACCTCTTCTAGACGCTCTTTCTTGGCGTCATAGTCAAAGGTACCCCCTAAGCAGCTCGGTCCTCTCAGACAGCTCCTTAAGCTTGTTTAATACAGGATTGACTTCAAACATCGTGAAAACTCTCGGGGTCGATGTGATTTAAAAACGGGATATTCTAGCCAATTGTGGAAGGAATAAACAGGGTCGGCTGTCCTTGTGCGTGCCTCGTAGTCAATTTCTGGTGCAGTTTTCCCCAACTCGGTGGAAAATATCGCCCGCCGGCCCATTTTCCGGTTTAGTTTTGTGCCGACGGGTCGTTAATAACTACGCAGTGCTGTGCACTTTTTGGGAAATCCTGTTCCTGACCTCATAAGAAGAACGCATGATGAAAAACCTATCACTCAAGCAGAAGATACTGTTGTCGGTGGTGATCGCCCTGTCGCTGGTGATCCTGCTGCTCTCCTGGCAGAGCTATACCAGCCAGAAGTCCCTGTTGCTGCAAGGCAGTCAGGAACAGGTACAACGCCTCGGCAGCCAGCAGGCGGCCAGTGTCAGTGACTGGCTCGCGGCCCGTCGCGACGTCATTCAGGCGCTCGGCAACAAGGCTGGCGCCGAACCCCTCAACGCCCTGCAACAGGCGCAAGTCTCCGGTCGCTTCCAGCTCACCTATTTTGGCGAGAGCGGCGGCAAGATGAACGACTCCGATCCCTCCATCAACCGTGACGGTTACGATCCCCGCTCCCGTGGCTGGTATCAGGAAGCGATGAGCAAGGGCGGCCTGATCGTGACCAAACCCTATCTGGATGTGGCCTACAACATCATGGTGGTGACCTTGGCCCAGCCGGCTCAGGGCGGCGTGGTCGGTGGCGACCTCTCCATCGCCTCGCTGGTGGAGGACGTCACCAAGATGAAGCTGCCGGCCGATGGTTTCGCCATCATGATGCACAAAGATGGCACCGTCATCGCCTACAAGGACGCCGCCAAGGCGATGAAACCGGCCACCGAGATCGACAACGATCTGACCAATGCCCTGATCGAGCAGAGCAAGACCAGCAACAGCCTGGTGCCGGCCTACTTCGACAACGAAGGGCGTGACAAGCTGCTGTGGGCGGTGGACATCCCCAATACCGACTGGGAACTGGTGCTGGTGCTGGACAAGGAGACCCTGGAGGCGCCGCTCTCTTCCCTGCTGATGACCCAGCTCGGCCTGGCCCTGCTGGTGCTGGTGGGCAGCATCCTCGCCATCTCCTGGCTGGTCAGCATGCTGCTCGGCCCGCTCAGCAAGGTCTCCCAGGCCCTGGCGCGCATCGCCGACGGTAACGGCGATCTGACCCAGCGCATCAAGATCGACACCAACGACGAAGTGGGTCAGCTGGCCAACAGCTTCAACCGCTTCGTCGGCAGCCAGCACCAGCTGATCGGCAATATCCGCAAGCTGGCCAACGAGCTGAACGCCGATGCCGAGCGCAGTCTAGTGACCAACCAGGCCGCCGTGGACGAGCTGCAGCGCCAGCAGCAGGAAGTGACCATGGTCGCCACCGCCGTCACCGAGATGGCGAGCGCCACCATGGAGATCGCCGGCAACGCCGAGAACACCGCCGCCGCGGCCCAGCAATCCGCCCAGAGCAGTGAGCAGGGCAAGATGCTGGTGAACCAGACCCGTCAGTCCATCAACGGTCTGGCCGAGGAAGTGGGGCAGGCGACCGAGGTGATCGGCGAGCTGAGCCGCCACGCCCAGGCCATCTCCGGCATCCTCTCCACCATTCAGGGTATCGCCGAGCAGACCAACCTGCTGGCGCTGAACGCGGCCATCGAAGCGGCCCGCGCCGGTGAACAGGGTCGCGGTTTCGCGGTGGTGGCGGACGAGGTGCGGGTGCTGTCGCGCCGTACCCAGGACTCCACCCAGGAGATCCAGTCCACCATCGAGACCCTGCAGCAGACCACGGCCCGTGCGGTGAGCCTGATGCAGACCAGCCAGGGGCTGGCGGACAACAGCGTGAAAGACGCCGATGCCGCTGCCGCCGCGCTCGAAGAGATCACCCAGGCGGTGTCGCTCATCTCCGACATGGCGGGTCAGATCGCCACGGCCGCCGAGGAGCAGACCCAGGTGACCGGCGAGATCACCCAGAACACCACCGCCATCAAGGATGTGAGTGACGAGATCACCGCCGCCGCCATGCGCGATCTGGATCAGGCCGAAAGCCTCAAGGGCCGGGCTACCGACCTGAACCAGCAGGTCTCGACCTTTATCCTGTAAGTTCTGAAACGCGGCGAGCACGGCCGCCATGACAAAGCCCCGCCCTCTGCCGAGTGCGGGGCTTTTTGTTTATGTGCCTCGCCGCGGGCACCCATGAAGGATGAGGCGTAGCGCCACTGGCGAGCAGCAATGGCAGAGCCCACCAAGGGGTGGGCTCTGTTCATAGACGTCTGACGGGAAAGGAATTACAGGAAGGGCAGTGCCAGGAACAGCTTGATCACCATGGCGTTGATGATGTCGATGAAGAAGGCCCCCACCATGGGCACCACCAGAAACGCCAGGTGGGAGGGGCCGAAGCGCTGGGTGATGGCCTGCATGTTGGCAATGGCAGTGGGGGTGGCCCCGAGACCAAAGCCACAGTGGCCTGCCGCCAGCACGGCCGCATCATAGTTGCTGCCCATTACCCGGAAGGTGACGAAGATGGCGTAGAGCGCCATGGCCACGGTCTGGGCCGCCAGCAGGACGAAGATGGGCAGCGCCAGGTTGGCCAGATCCCACAGTCGCAGGCTCATCAGCGCCATCGCCAGGAACAGCGACAGGCTGACGTTGCCGAGCAGGGAGACTTCGCGATCGCTCACTTCATGCCAGTTCAGCAGGGTCAGCACGTTGCGCAGCAGCACGCCGACGAACAGCACGCAGACGAACACCGGCAGCTCGAAGGCGCCGCCCTTGAGGTAGGCGGAGAGCATCTCGCCCCCCTTCAGACTGATGGCGATCAGCGCCAGGGTCTCGATCAGGCTGAAGGTGGTGAGCGGCCGCTCCATGTCCGGCATCTCGAAGCCTTGCGGCGCGTCATCCCGGTTGTGCTCCTCGCCGGGTACTTTCACCTTTTTCACCAGATAGCGAGCGACCGGGCCACCGATGAGGCCGCCCAGCACCAGGCCGAAGGTGGCACAGGCGATGGCCAGTTCGGCGGCGGATTGCACCCCGTACTTCTCGGTGAAGGTGGCGCCCCAGGCCGCCCCGGTGCCGTGGCCGCCGGAGAGGGTGATGGAGCCGGCCAGCAGCCCCATGTGGGGATCCAGACCGAGCAGGGTCGCCAGACCCACGCCCAGGCTGTTTTGCACCAGCAGCAGACCGGTGACCACCAGCAGGAAGGTGAGCACCGCCTTGCCGCCGCGCTTGAGGCTGGCGAGATCGGCGGAGAGACCGATGGAGGCGAAGAACGCCAGCATCAGCGGGGTTTGCAGGCTGGTATCGAACTGCAGCTCCATCTGCAGGGTGGAGCGCAGCAGCAGCAGCACCAGGGCGACCACCAGGCCGCCGGCAACCGGCTTGGGGATGTTGAAGGTTCGCAGCAGCCCGACTCGGGTCACCAGCAAACGACCGAGCAGCAACACCAGGGTGGCTGCGACCAGGGTGGCGTAGGAATCAAGTTGTAGCATTCAGTACTCCCATGTTGATTGGCTGTGTCTTTCGTTGATGCAGACTCACAGATTCAGCCGGGATAAAAACAGTGTGGCTCAGGTGCCAACAAAGAAGGGGCGACATGCCCCCGCCCCACGTAAAAATGGGACCAGTGCGGGCCTGAACAGATCAGGCTTCCAGATGAGATTTATGAAAAATCGAGCGGATAGTAGCAAAAAGCACCACTTATATCCACATTTGTCAGATAAATGGTCATTCTTGATGTATCTTGTGACATTTAACACTATTGGGTTAGTCGCCGTTTAATACCGGCCGCAGGCCATTTCCCGGCTGTCATTTGGGGCGCCAGTCCCTATAATTCGGCGTTTTTTGGCCCGCCGGACGGCACTGGTGGGATGTGAGCCGGCGGCCCGGCGCGCTATCATGGGCGGGCTTTCGGCCCATGGCGAATACGGCGGGCAGTCGATGCCGCCGTTTCGCCCCGGGTGAGCCACGATTCGCGGGTGTTGTGCCCATCAAAGAGGAGAGGGTGTGAAGAAGTCCATCTACATCGCCTACACAGGCGGCACCATAGGGATGCAGCGTTCCGACCACGGTTATGTGCCGATGGCGGGCTTCATGGAAGACTGTCTGGCGCGGATGCCCGAGTTCCATCGTCCCGAGATGCCGGATTACCATATTCACGAATATGCGCCCCTCATCGACTCTTCCGACATGACGCCGGCGGACTGGCAGCGCATCGCCGAGGATATTAAAGGCAACTACGACAAGTACGACGGCTTCGTCATCCTGCACGGCACCGACACCATGTCGTTCACCGCCTCGGCGCTCTCCTTCATGCTCGAAGATCTGCACAAGCCGGTGATCATCACCGGCTCCCAGATCCCGCTGGCGGAGCTGCGCTCCGACGGGCAGCAGAACCTGCTCAACGCCCTCTACATCGCGGCCAACTACCCGATCCACGAGGTGACACTGTTCTTCAACAACCAGCTCTATCGCGGCAACCGCAGCAAGAAGGTGCACGCCGACGGCTTCCACGCCTTCGATTCGCCCAACTACCCGCCGCTGCTCAATGCCGGCATCGCCATCTCGCTGGAAGCGGGCGAGCTGGGCGTGCCGTCCGAGCGGCCGCTGGTGCTGCACGACATCACCCCCCAGCCCATCGGCGTGGTGACCCTCTATCCGGGCATCTCGGCCGAGGTGATCGCCAACATCCTGCAGCAGCCGGTGCGGGCGCTGATCCTGCTCTCGTTCGGGGTGGGCAATGCGCCGCAGAATCCGGCCATGCTGGCGCTGCTCTCCGAGGCGTCGGCCCGCGGCGTCATCATCGTCAACCTGAGCCAGTGCCTGCACGGCAAGGTCAACATGGGCGGCTATGCCACCGGCAATGCGCTGTCCCGGGCCGGGGTCATCTCGGGCTTCGACATGACCGCCGAGGCGGCGCTGACCAAGCTGCACTTCCTGCTGAGCCAGGACTTGCCGGCGCCGCGCATCCGCGAGCTGATGCAGCAGTCCCTGCGCGGGGAGCTGACCCCCTGACTGGTTTCCCCCTCACCCTCACCCTAACCCTCTCCCAGCGGGAGAGGGGATAGATCGAGGTGGCGAGGTTTGCCATGAAGATCGCCGGCAGGTGGCCCGCTTACTGTTCACAGGTGCGAGCCTGCTCCCTTCTCCCCTGGCGGGAGAAGGGCCGGGGATGAGGGGGATATGTCAGGAAAAAAGAGAGGGGAGCCATATTGGCTCCCCTCTCTCGTTGTGGCGAGTGGGTCAGACTCAGTGGTTGAGGTCGACCCGCACTATCTCTTCCTCGTCGCGATACTGACGCTTGAGCTCGCTCTTGCTCTTCATCACGATCTCGCCGTCACGGCCGATGTTCATGTGCTCGGGATTGTCGAGGTGCATCGCCTGCCAGGCCATCACGGCCTGCAGGGAAGTGGCCTTCTGCTCGTCGGTGAGCGGCTTGCCATCGGGCCACTTGCCGAGCTCGACCGCCGTCTTGAGGCGTTCGTACACCTCTGCGGGCATCTGCCTGATTGCTTGTAGAAACTCACCTTGTTGAAACGACATCCGGCCTTCTCCTTGCACATTGAGCCATGACGAATCGGGATCAGACCGGCAGATCCTGGCGGACTGCGCCAGCCATCTGCTCCATCACCCGCACTACCTGACAACTGTACCCGAACTCGTTGTCATACCATACGTAGAGCACGCAGTGATCCCCCTCGGCGATGGTCGCCTGGGAGTCGACGATACCCGCAAAACGGGAGCCTACCATGTCGGAGGAGACCAGCTCGGTGCTGGCACTGAAGTCGATCTGGCGATGCAGGGCGGAGCTCAGCGCCATCTGCTGCAGATAGGCGTTGAGGCTCTCCCGATCGGTGGTCTGTTCCAGCGACAGATTGATGATGGCCAGCGACACGTTGGGGGTGGGCACCCGGATGGCGTTGCCGGTCAGCTTGCCCTTGAGCTCGGGCAGCGCCTTGGCCACCGCCTTGGCGGCGCCGGTGCTGGTCATCACCATGTTGAGGGCTGCACTGCGACCGCGGCGCTCGCCCTTGTGATAGTTGTCGATGAGGTTCTGGTCGTTGGTGTAGGAGTGGACCGTCTCCACGTGGCCGTGGCGGATGCCGTACTTGTCCTGCATCACCTTGAGCACCGGGGTGATGGCGTTGGTGGTGCAGGAGGCGGCGGAGATGATCTTGTCATCGGGCCCGATCACCTCGTGGTTGACCCCGAACACCACGTTCTTCATCTCCCCCTTGCCGGGAGCGGTCAGCAGCACCCGGGCGGCGCCGCGCGCCTTGAGGTGCTCAGACAGCCCCGCCTCGTCACGCCAGACCCCGGTGTTGTCGACGATCAGCGCATCGTGAATGCCGTAGGCGGTGTAGTCGATGTCGGCCGGGCTGTTTGCATAGATCACCTGGATGAAGGTGCCATTGGCGATGATGGCGCTGCGTTCCACATCCACCTCGATGGAGCCGTTGAAGGGGCCGTGCACCGAGTCGCGGCGCAGCAGGCTGGCGCGCTTCTCCAGATCCCCGTCACGACCGCCGCGTACCACGATGGCGCGCAGCCGCAGGGAGTTGGCGGCGCCGGTGCGCTCGATCAGCAGTCGGGCCAGCAGGCGACCGATGCGGCCAAAGCCGTACAGCACCACGTCAGTGGGGGCCGGCACACCGCGGCCCAGGGCCGGTGCCAGCTTGGCACGCAGGTAGTCGTCGATGCCGGCTTCATCCTGGTGATCCTGCCAGTAACCCACGGCCAGCTTGCCCAGATCGATCTCGGCGGCGGTCGGGTTCAGGGCCAGGATGGCTTGCAGCAGGGGAAAGCTCTGTTGGATCGGGAGGGGGGCTCCCTGGTGGCGGCGAACGACCCGGTGGGCCTTGAGGATATCGATGGTGGAGGCGTTTTGCAGCGGGCGGCCGTAGAGGGTGATCTCGATCCCCTGCTGGCGGTAGAGGCGACCGATCAAGGGTTGCATGGCTTCGGCGAGCTCCTGGCTCTCCTGCCACGCCTGCAGATAGTGCTCGTGGGTCATTAACCAGATCCTTTATTTCACGTTGTTGGGGCAAATAGAAATTCGTCGAATGCAGATCAGTGTAGGGGTGTATATTTCGTTATATTATTCTGCAGTCGCGGCCTTATACGGCGCGCGCATTGTAATGGATATGTAATCTGTTTGCTAGCCAAGGGTGGCCATGGCGGGCTGCGATTGTTACCAAAAAGATATGAACCATGACCCCTTTTCCAGCTCGTTCCCTGTTGTTCGGCCTCTGTTGCGGCCTGCTGCTCACCGCCTGTGACGATGACAGGATCCACCACATCTGCGCCAATTACCCGGCCCTCTGTGAGGATCTGGTGGACGACGGCTGGTGTCGTTACGAGCGCAGCGACATCATCCGGGCCCGCTACTACCTGCAGGCGGAGGGGACACAGCGGCGCCAGTACGAGTTGATGCGCAGCCTGGAGCGTTATCTCAAATGCGCCGAACGCTCCACCAACATAGAGTACAAGCGGGCCCGCGAGCAGAAGAGCCCGCGAGTGGAGGGGATGCTGGCGGCCGGCGAACAGCTGGCCCAGCTCGATGCCGCCACCCGCAACGCCACAGATCCCTACCTGCTGCTCTGGCACTGGACCAACAATACCAACGAGCTGGCTCGCCAGCAGTTTCTGGCGCTGGAGGGGCAACCCGTGCTGGAGGAGCCCGAGCTGCAACTGGCGCTCGGCGGCATCTATGCCAAGAGCGAGCCGCAAAAGGCCATCGCGCTGATGCAGCACGCCCTCTCCCTCTACCGGGAAGGGGAGCAGGTCAATGGCCGGATCCTCACCTCCCTCAGTACCCTCTACATGGGCCAGAAGCAGTACGGGCAGGCCTATCTGTGGGGCAAGGTGAGCGAGTCGTTCCAGAATGCCGCTGAGGTGTCGGCCACCCGTTTCAGCCTCTATCACTCCCTGAGCAAGCAAGAGCAGGAGAGCCTGGACAGCCAGGCCGCCACCCTGGTCGAGCAGCTAAAAAGCGGGACCTATCGTCCCTGAACCCTGATGAACCACATTGAATCTCTGGCCAGCGACTGGCCACACCCCTTCGACATCCGGCTCACCCACGGCCGGGTCAACACAGATGGCCGCCAGCTGGAGCGGGCCACCGTCAGGGCCGTCGTGCTGCGTGGCGACCAGCTGCTGCTGGTGCACTCCCGGGTCAACGGCGATCTGATGTTTCCCGGTGGCGGCATCGAGCAAGGGGAGTGTCACCGCACGGCCCTGGCGCGCGAGCTGCGCGAAGAGTGCGGTGCCGAGCTGGTGGCAGTCGGTGCCCTGCTCGGCGAGACGCGGGAGTACCGCCCGGCCCGCGAGGCCGACTACGAGGCCTACTGCATCCGCTCTTTCTATTACCTCTGTCAGGTGGGAGAGGCGTGGTGCGACCCGCAGCCCCAGCCCTACGAGATAAGGCTCGGTTTCACCCCCGGCTGGTTCGAGCTGGCCGAGGCGCTGCAGACCAACAAGACCCAGCTGGCGGGCCCCTGCCCCCAGTGGACGGTACGGGAGACCCGGGTGCTGGCCGAACTGCACCACTGGCACGAATCCGGCCTGCTGGCGTGACTCGGGCCCCTTGAGGCAGATGTAAAAAAACCGCCCTAGGGCGGTTTTTTGCGTTGGCTGCCGATCAGGGCGTACAGACCGGGCAGAGGGCGTAGGTGCCCTGCGGATCGTTGAAGCGGGTCAGCGGGTCCAGGCTGCGGTTCAGCTCCACCAGCGCCTTGCCGAGACCTGCCGGCAACCAGCTCTGCAGGTGGGAAGCCAGCACCTGGGCGCTGCTGTCGAACAGCTGGCGCAGGAACTTGTCTTTGGCCGACTCTTCCTGCTCGATGGGGGTGACCTGCCACTCCTTGAGGTTGGCCAGCTCGGCTGCCGCCTTGATGGCCGCCTCCTGATCGCCAAACTCGTCCACCAGTCCCAGCGCCTTGGCATCCTGACCGGTCCAGACCCGGCCTTCGGCCGCTTTCTCGGTCTCTTCCGGGCTCAGGCCACGGCCCTTGCTCACCAGACCGACGAAGCGCTGGTAGGTGTCTTCCACGCTCAGCTGGATCGCCTGGCCGACGTGTTCCGGCAGGGCACGGGTCAGGCCGACGCCGACATAGTCGGTGGTGCCGACGCCGTCGGTGTGTACCCCGTACTGGGAGAGCGCCTTGTCGATGGTGGCGAACATGCCGAACACCCCGATGGAGCCGGTGAGGGTGGTGGGGGAGGCGAAGATCTTGTCCGCATCGGCGGAGATCCAGTAACCGCCGGAGGCGGCGTAGCTGCCCATGGAGATCACTACCGGCTTGCCGGCCTGTTTGAGGGCCAGCAGCTCGGCGCGGATCTGCTCGGCGGCGAAGGCGCTGCCGCCCGGGCTGTCGACCCGCAGCACCAGGGCTTTCACTTTGTCGTCGCGGCGGGCATCGGCCAGCAGGTCGGCGAGGCTGTCGCCACCGATGGTGCCGGCTGGCTGGACACCATCCATGATGGCGCCGCTGGCGACGATGAGGCCCACCTCATCCTTGCCGCTCTGGGGATACTGGCTCGGAATGGCGGCCAGGTACTCCTTGAGGCCTACTCCCTTCCAGCCGTGGTCATCGCTCTCGCCCACTTCCTTGATCACCGCCTGGGTCATCTCGTCGCGGGTCGCCAGCTGGTCCACCAGACCGTTGTCGAGGGCATAGTTGGCGGCATTGCCGCCGGCCTTGCGCAGCAGCTCGAGGAAGCGATCCTTGCCCGGTGCCACGGCGTCCGGTTCGATTTCGCGCTGCTCGGCCACGTCGGCCACATAGGATTGCCACAGCTGATCCAGCCAGCGCTGGTTCGCCTCCTTGCTCTCGGGGGACATCTCGTCGCGGGTATAGGGTTCGACGAAGGATTTGTAGGTGCCGACCTTGAACACGTGCGGGGTGATGTTGAGCTTCTCCAGCGCCGACTTGTAGTAGGTCTGGTAGACGCCGAGCCCCTCGATGACCACGGCGCCGCTCTGGTTGAGCAGCACGTGATCGGCGTGGGCGGCCAGCAGATATTGGCCCTGGGTATAGAAGTCGGCCATGGCGATGACCGGCTTGCCGCTCTCCTTGAATGCATCGATGGCGCTCGCCACCTCCTGCAGTTTGGAGAAGCTGGTGCCCTGCAGACCCTGGGGCTTGATCACCAGCGCCTTGATGCGATCGTCATCCTTGGCGCTTTTGATGGCCCACAGCAGATCGGAGAGGACGATCTCGCTGGGCAGCTCGTCGCTGTTGTCCACCTGGCGCAGCAGCTGTACGGTGGGATCGGTCTGCGAGCGCTGTTCTACCAGCACGCCGGAGAGATTGAGGGTGAGGGCCCCTTCGATGGGGGCACTGGGCGCCTCTTTCTGGCTGACGCTGAAGACGATGATCAAGACCACGACGAGAAACAGCAGATTGACCAGCATCAGCCGGGTGAAATTGAGCAGGCGCCACAGGCTGCGAAACAGCCAACCCAGACCTTTGAAAATAGACATAGTCGCGTTATCGCCCTGTTAATGGGGAGGGAAGCGCCATTATTAACCAGTTGGCCGGTGAAATGCCATTTCCGCTTGGACAGGATCGGAGCCCGGTTGTTCGGAACACGTCTGTTCGCCGAAAAATTGTCCAAACATTTGTTTGAAAAAGCATTTTCGATTCTTTACTCTAGCCTCGGTTTGATAACAAAAAATTAACTGGAGGCCCTGTGAGCCGCCCACCCATCCTGTCGTCGTGTCCCGGGCTTGAGTCCGGACGGCGGAGGATGGGCGTGGTGCCATCCAGCGCGGCCCCGACAAGGAGTTCATGATGAGCCGTTACCCGACCCTGCTGACCCCCCTCGATCTCGGCTTTACCCAGCTGCGCAACCGCGTGTTGATGGGATCCATGCACACCGGCCTCGAAGAGGAGAAGGGGGGCTTTGACAAGCTGGCCGCCTTCTATGGCGAGCGGGCCCGGGGCGGGGTCGGCCTCATCGTGACCGGCGGCATCGCCCCCAACCTGCGTGGCCGGCTGGTGCCCCACGGTTCCCAGCTGAGCTTTCCCTGGCAGGTGGCCAAGCACAAGAAGGTGACCAGTGCGGTGCATCAGGAGGGGGGCAAGATAGCGCTGCAGATCCTCCATGCCGGCCGCTACGCCTATCATCCATTCAGCCTGGCACCGAGCGCCCTCAAGGCCCCCATCTCTCCGTTCAAGCCGCGCGCCATGAGCGAGCGGCAGATCCGCGGCACCATCCGCGACTTCGCCGCCACCGCGCAACTGGCCAGGAGCGCGGGCTACGACGGGGTCGAGGTGATGGGCTCGGAAGGCTATCTCATCAATCAGTTCATCTGCGAGCGCACCAACAAGCGCACCGATGGCTGGGGTGGCAGCAGCGAAAACCGCATGCGCTTCCCGGTGGAAATCGTCCGCGCCATCCGTGAGCGGGTCGGGCCGGATTTCATCATCATCTTCCGCCTCTCCATGCTGGATCTGGTGGAGCAGGGCTCCTCCCTTGAGGAAGTGATCGCCCTTGGCAAGGCGCTGGAGCAGGTGGGGGTCACCCTCATCAATACCGGCATCGGTTGGCACGAGGCGCGCATTCCCACCATCGCCACCAGCGTCCCGCGCGGTGCCTTCAGCTGGGTGACGGCGGAGCTCAAGAAACATCTGAGTGTGCCGCTTATCACCACCAACCGCATCAACACCCCCGAGGTGGCCGAGCGCATTCTGGCGGGCGGCGAGGCGGATATGGTCTCCATGGCGCGTCCCTTCCTGGCGGACCCCGAATTTGTCATCAAGGCCGCCGAAGATAGAGCGGACGAGATCAACACCTGCATCGCCTGCAACCAGGCCTGTCTGGACCACGTCTTCAAGCAGAAGCGGGCCTCCTGCCTGGTCAATCCGCGCGCCTGCTTCGAGACCGAGTTGACGTTTGGCCGGGTGCCCCAGCCCAAGAGGCTGGCGGTGGTGGGCGCCGGTCCCGCCGGACTGGCGTTTGCCTGCTACGCCGCCGAGCGTGGCCATCAGGTGAGCCTGTTCGATCAGGCCAGCGAGATCGGCGGCCAGTTCAACTTCGCCAAGCAGATCCCGGGCAAGGAGGAGTTTCACGAAACCCTGCGCTACTTTGCCAAGCGGCTGGAGAAGTGCGGTGTCGAGCTCTATCTGGGCCAACGCCAGAGTGCCGAGAGCCTCTTGGGTGGCGGTTTTGACGAGGTGATCCTCGCCACCGGCATCCGCCCGCGCACCCCCAACATTCCAGGTATCGAGCATGCCAAGGTGATGAGTTACCTCGATGTCTTGCGGGATCACAAGCCGGTGGGCGAGAAGGTGGCGGTGATCGGCGCCGGCGGCATCGGCTTTGACGTGGCCGAATACCTGGTAGAGGGCAAGGGGGATCGCAGTCGCGATCACTGGCTCAAGGAGTGGGGTATCGACAAGCAGCTCGGCGAGCGCGGCGGCCTGATGGCCCCGGTGATCGACGCCCCCGAGCGCCAGGTCTGGCTGCTGCAGCGCAAGGAGAGCAAGGTGGGTGACGGCCTGGGCAAGACCACCGGCTGGATCCACCGCACCGTGCTCAAGAACCGCAAGGTGGAGATGCTCTCCGGCGTGCAGTATCTGCGCATCGACGACGAGGGGCTTCACATTCAGGTGGGCGAACAGCAGCAGTGTCTGCCGGTGGATCAGGTGATCATCTGTGCCGGTCAGGAGCCGCTCAAGGAGCTGCAGGCCGGTCTGCAGGCGGCGGGCAAGCCGGTACACATCATCGGCGGGGCCGACGTGGCCGCCGAGCTGGATGCCAAGCGCGCCATCCGCCAGGGGGCCGAACTGGCTGCGGTCATCTAGTCGACGGGCCGCCATGTATTGCGACAAACCCCTGATGCTCAGGGGTTTTCTTCATCCGGTGCTGTGCTAAGGTAGCGCCATCATAGCCCCTGACAAGGAACTGCCCATGGATGCCCTCCACCTGTTACTGAATCGTCACTCCTGTGGTCGTCTGGCCGAGCCAGCCCCGAGCGGCGAGGTACTCGACAATATCCTCAAGGCCGGGCTGCGGGCGCCGGATCATGGCACCCTGACCCCCTGGCAGTTCATCCTGTTCGAAGGGGAGGGGCGCGAACGGCTCGGCACCCTGCTGGCACAGGCCGCTCGCAGCCGCGGCGAGGATGAGGAGAGCATCAAGAAGTGTCAGGAGGCCCCGCTGCGCGCACCGCTGCTGATCGCGGTGGCAACCCGCTATCAGGAGCACCCCAAGGTGCCGCGGCTGGAGCAGGAGCTCTCCGCCGGCTGCGCCCTGATGGCGATGCAGATGGCGGCCCAGGCCCAGGGCTTCAACGGCATCTGGCGCTCCGGCTGGTTCATTTTCGACGAGCAGATCAATGAAGGGTTGGGACTGACACCGGAGGATCAGCTGGTGGGCTTCCTCTACCTTGGCACCCCCATGCTGGAGGCCCGCAAGCTGCGCGAGCTGCCGGTGAGCGAGTTCGTGCGCCGCTTCTAGTCGGCTTCATTACCGGCAAGGCCCTGACTCGTCAGGGCTTTTTTGTTTCTGGTGGCGGGCTGTACTGATATTTGGAAGATTGCCAAGAGGGCGGCCGTGGCTGGCAGGGAATTTTTTAAATAGTGAGATGCTGTTCTCAATCCTGGTTTATTACGCTATGTAAAACGTTTGCGCCTCGTTAATATCCCTGTGCCAGTTTAGAAGGTGACCCCTTCTAATTTTCTGCGATGAGAGTCGCAATTCCGTAGCACCTTTTTACAGCCCAACGTCTTGATGACATTGGGCTTCATTTTTATGGGCGTTTTTCAGATGCCAATACCCTTAACCGGCAAACCCACCCTTTTACAGGCCATCATGGTCTTGATGATATTGGGCTTTATTTTTATAGGTGCTGTTCAGGCGCCGGTATCCTCAACTCTTTAGGATCGGCAACCCCACCTTTTTACAGGCCATCATGGTCTTGATGGCATTGGATTTCATTTTTATGGGTGTTTTTCAGGTGCCAATCCCCTTAGCCGGCAAACCCACCTTTTACGGGTGGTTCTCGGTATGTGCTGCTAGCTCACCGGCGTCTTGCCTTTGGCGGGCAGCACGCGGGCCGGGTTGCCCACTACCCGTGCGCCGGCCGGCACGTCTTTGGTGACCACGGCTCCGGCGCCCACGATGGCCTCCCGCCCTATGGTGACACCGGGCAGCAGAATGGCGCCGCCGCCAATCCAGACCCTGTCCTCGATGGTGACCGGCAGCGCGGTCTCGACCCCCTGGATCCGTTCATCCGCGTCCAGCGCGTGAGCGGCGGTGTAGATCTGCACGTTCGGCCCAATCATCACCTCGGCGCCGATGCGAATGGGGGCGTTGTCCAGCAGGGTAGCCCCCATGTTGATGTAGCTGCGCTCGCCAAGGTGGATGTGGCGGCCATAGGTGCAATGGAGGGGTGGGCAGATGAAGGCCCCCTGGGCCAGTTCGCCGACGATCTGCTGCAGCAACGCCAGCTGTTCATCCTCCTCGTCGCTGCGATTGAAGCGGCGGTACAGACGGGCCGTCTCCCGGCGCAACAGATCCAGTTCCGGTGCCATGCAGTTGTAAGGCTGGCTGGCGATCATCTTGTCGTACTCGGTCATGGTGGCTCCTGTGGCTTGCCTTGGTGGCGCATGGGGTTCACATGTTAGCGGTCCGGCCGCCGGATAACCGTGATCAGTGGCCCGCTACGGGCAGCATCAGATTGGTCGGCCTGCCCTCGGCAAAGGCAATCAGGTTGTCAAAGGCGGCCTGAAAGTAGAGCCGGTAGCTGTTGCGCTCCACATAGCCGAGATGGGGCGTGGCCAGCACATTGGGCAGGCGCAGCAAAGGCTCGCTTTGCGCCGTGGCCGGCTCTGCGTCGAACACGTCGAGCGCTGCACGCCGGGTGGGGTTGGTTGACGGCACCGGTGAAGAGGCGGCCTGAGCTAGTGGGCTGAAAACAGACGAGGCTCCCGTGTGGGAGCCCCGTTGGGTCGATGACTTAGCCGAGTTTGCGGCAGCCGCCGTGGCTTGTTGCTTATCAGCCGAGTTTGCGGCCGGAGAGCCGGCACCACTCTTCCTTGACGGCGGTCGGGTCCATCTCGAACCACTGGCCGTAGATGGTCTCCAGCTCTGGCGCCTGGCTTTCCAGCACGCCGGAGAGGGCCATCAGGCTACCCGCTTTGCCGTGGCCGGCGATAAGCGGCGCCAGTTCGCGCAGCGGGCCGGCCAGGATGTTGGCGACCACCACGTCCGCTTCGACATCTTGCGGCTGATCGGCCGGCAGGTAGAGCTCGATCTGATCGGCGACGCCATTGCGCTCGGCGTTGTCACGGCTGGCCTGAATCGCCTGCGGATCGATGTCAATGCCGATGACCCGGGCGGCGCCCAGTTTCAGGGCGGCGATGCCGAGGATGCCGGAGCCGCAACCAAAGTCGACCACGGTTTTACCGGCCAGATCCAGCCCGTCCAGCCACTGCAGGCAGAGCGCCGTGGTGGGGTGGGTCCCGGTACCGAAGGCCAGACCCGGGTCCAGCATGACGTTGACCGCATCGGGGTCCGGCACGTCGCGCCAGCTCGGGCAGATCCACAGCCGCTCGCCGAACTGCATGGGGTGGAAGTGATCCATCCACTCGCGCACCCAGTCCTTGTCCTCCAGCTGCTCCACCTTGTAGCCCACGTCTTCACCGAAGATCTGCTGGAAGAAGGCGATGGTGGGGGCCGGATCAGTTTCGGCGTCGAACAGCCCCATTACTTCGGTCTCGCCCCACAACGGGGTTTCGCCCGGCATGGGTTCATAGACGGGCACGTCCTTGGCATCCATAAAGGTCACCGCCTGGGCACCACGCCCCAGCAGCATGTTGCTCACCTTGTCTGCGGTCTTGGCAGTGGCGTTGATTCGAATTTGTATCCAGGGCATGGCGTCGACTCTTCATAAATGTGAAACCGCGGGATTCTATCATCATGGGCGTGTGCTGTCGTGGTTTGCCCATGCAGTGTGGTGGAGGAGGCAGACTTTGCCGAGTTGGCACGGTTCATGTATTCCTCATTGGGTGACGGGAAGCAACCTGTTCCCGCTGAATGCTTTGCTCTAGGAAAGTTCCGTCATCTTTTTCAGCCACCTTCGGGTGGCTTTTTTTTGCCTGCAGGTTGGCCGGGGGCTGCATACCCCGGTGGCAGGGGGCAATGTGGCAAGCAAGCGGGGAGGGGGCGGGATTGGCACACTAGCTGCAAAGATACAGAGGTCCTGCATAAGGATATGTGTGTGATTGTTACCCCAACGTTCAGGTATTTAGGGCCATCCCGGCGGGATGGCCCCTTTTTTTGGCTCTTTTTATGGTGATGCTGCGTGGTGACTGTCTGTTGCCTGATGTGAGCTGTGCAGTGATGGGGCTTGTCACTGGTGAGTTCACCCCATGATGGTGCAGTTTTTACCCATAAGGGATTAGTTGCCGAACTGGCTCATGTCGATCACCAGCTTGCCCACCATGCGGCCGGCTTCCACCTCGGCATGGGCCTGAGCCAGAGTAGTCGGGGTCAGCTCGGCCACCACCTTGCTGAGGGTGGTCTTGACCACGCCCTGGTCCACCAGCGCGGCGACCAGTCCCAGCAGGTTGTGCTGCTCGATCATGTCCGGGGTCTGGAACAGGGAGCGGGTAAACATGAACTCCTGGCTGAAGGTGACGCTCTTGCTCTTGAGCAGGGAGAGGTCCCAGGGCTCGCTCGATTCGGCGATGGTGCAGATATGGCCGAACGGGCTGATGAGGCTGGCCATGGCATCCCAGTGCAGCTCGGTGGCATTGGTGCAGAAGATGGCATCCACCTGATTGATGCCGAGGGCGGTCAACTCCTCCTGCAACTGGTGATGGCTCACCACCTGGTGGGCCCCCATCTGCAGGCACCAGGCCCGGGTCTCGGGGCGCGAGGCGGTGGCGATCACCTCCATGCCGGTGAGCTGGCGGGCCAGCTGGATGGCGATGGAGCCGACCCCGCCGGCGCCGCCGATGATCAGCAGCTTGCCGCGGCTCTCACGGGTGAGGCCCATGCGCTCGAACAGGGTCTCCCAGGCGGTGATGGCGGTGAGCGGCAGGGCCGCGGCTTCCACGTCGCTCAGGCTGGTGGGGGCGAGGGCGACGATGCGCTCATCCACCAGTTGCAGGGCGCTGTTGCTGCCGGGGCGGCTGATGTCGCCGGCATACCAGACCCGGTCGCCCGCCTTGAACAGGGTCACCTCGCGGCCGACGGCGATCACCTCGCCCACGGCGTCCCAGCCCAGCACTCGCGGGCTGCTCTCGACCTTGGCCTTGGGGGCTCGCACCTTGGTGTCGACCGGGTTGATGGAGGTGGCCTTGACCCGCACCAGCAGGTCGCGCGGGCCCGGCGTCGGGTTGGCCAGATTGGCTTCGATGAAGCAGTGGGGGTGATCGCTCGGCAGATAGTGGGTCAGGGCGATGGCTTTCATGGCAGTTCCTTTCAAATCGATTGGATGGGGATTGCCAGCCACTCTAGTCTGGTTGATTATTCAGATTAAGATGGGTAATTGGTAAAGACTGTTTGAATATATGAACAATGTCGAACTGGAGCTGATGGGGCTGTTCGCCACCGTGGTGGAGCAGGGCAGTTTTACCGGCGCGGCCGAGTTGCTCGGCATGCCCAAATCCTCGGTCAGCCAGAAGATCTCGCGGCTCGAGTCCCAGCTCGGGGTGCGCCTGTTGCAGCGCACCACCCGCCGGCTGAGCCTGACCCCGCAGGGGGAGGTCTATGTGGAACAGTGCCGGGCGCTGCTGGCGCTGGCCCGCAGCGCCAATTTGGCGATGGCGCGGCTGCGCGCGGCCCCGGCCGGCCGGGTGCGGATCACCGCACCGGAGGCGACCGGCACCCTGCTGCTCGGCCGGATCCTGGCCGAGTTTCGGGCTCTCTACCCCGAGGTGGTGCTGGAGCTGACCCTCTGCGATGAGCAGCTCGATCTGGTGGGGGAGGGTTACGATCTGGCGCTGCGGGCGGCACCGCTGAAAGATTCTAGCCTGATCTGCCGGCGCATCGGTCAGGTACCTCGGCATCTGGTGGCGGCGCCCGCCTATCTGGCGGCCCACGGCACGCCGCAACAGCTGAGCGAGCTGGGGCGATACGCCTGCCTGGTGCACACGTCGCTGCCGGTGTGGCCGTTGCAGGAGGGAGGCTGGCGGCCGCAGGGGGCTTGTCTGAGCAATAGCTTACTGGCGCTGCGGGAGCTGGCGATCAACGAGGGGGGGATCGCCCTGCTGCCCCATCACGTCTGCGAGGGGGATCTTGCGGCGGGACGCTTGCAGAAGGTGCTGCCGAGTCACCCTATTCCGGCCAACCCCTTCTACCTCATCTATCCGAGCCGGGAGCACCTGGCGCCCGCCCTGCGCAGCCTGATGGACTTTGTGGCCGAGCGGTTGCCGTTTGCCTGAGGCTACCAGCCGCTCTGGCCGGCGGACTCCTGATTGGGCTTGAGGCCGAGCGGCACCGACTGGCGCTCCGCCAGCATGCGGATCTGCCCCTCGATCAGGCTGGCGTTGGGGCCCAGCACCAGCACCAGCTGATGGTCGTTGAGCTGGATCCAGGAGAGGCAGCCCAGCCCCAGTAGGCGGGATTGATCCACCAGCGAGATGTCGCGCACCCGCAGGCTGAGGCGGGTCAGGCAGACGCTCATCGCCTGCAGGTTGTCCATGCCACCCAGCACCTTGAGGTACTGGATCGCCAGCATCTGGGGGTCGGAGGGGGCGACGCTGGCAAGGCGCGGGTGCTCCGGTGCGATGGGCTTGCTCGGCAGGCTGAGGGGCGTGCGCTCCAGCAGCTGATAAAACAGCAAGGTGTAGGCGACGAAGAACAGAATGCCGACCGGAATGAGCCAGAAGCTGTGCTCGCCGGCGTGGTAGCTCAGCACCAGATCCAGCAGGCCGGCGGAGAAGTAGCTGCCCACCTTGATGCCGAGCGCGCTGCAGGTGGCGAGCGACAGGCCGGTCAGCAGGGCGTGGGCCAGAAACAGCCAGGGGGCGGTGAAGGCGAACAGGAACTCGATGGGTTCGGTGATGCCCACCAGCGCCGAGGTGAGCGCCAGGGTGAGCAGCAAGCCCCCCTGCGGCAGCCGCTGCATGCGCTGGCGGTGCAGCCAGATGGCGAAGCAGGCGCCCGGCAGGCCAAACATGATGATGGGATAGAGCCCGGCCACATAGCCTTCGTGCAGCGGCTGGGCGCTGGCCAGTGCCTGCAGGTTGCTCTCCCCCAGCCCGATGAGGCTGCCCAGCACCTGATGCAGGCCGAGCGGGATCAGCAGCCGGTTCAGCACGCCGTAGCAGAAGGCGCCGAACGGGGTGGTGAGCAGCTCGGAGGCGAGCAGGGTGATGCCCTGTTCCAGCAGCGGCCAGAGCAGCGCAAGGGGGAAGGCCAGCAGCAGACAGGTGAACGCCGAGGCGAGCAGGCTGGTGAAGTCGCCGTTGACCAGCCGTAGCCAGTGGGGCATGGGGTGGCGCTTGAGCCAGGGGTAGACGATGGCGGTGGTCAATCCCGCCAGCAGGCCGCAGATCATGTCGCTGTGCAGGCCGGGGGCCAGGGTGCCGAGTGCCGAACTCAGCAGCAGAAAGTTGACCGCGCCGGCCAGTGCCTGGGTGCCTTCACCCTGGCGGCTCAGCCCGAAGGCGATGGCCACCGCATAGATGAGCGGCATCTGGCTGAACAGGGCGCGGCCGGTGAGGGAGAGCACCGCCAGATCCAGCACGTCCGGCTGGCCGAGCCGATAGAGCAGCGCGGCCAGCGGCAGGATGGAGACCGGCAGCAACAGGGCGTAACCGAGTCGCTGCAGGGCTTGGGTCAGGATCTGTCTGGCGTTCTGTACGGGCATAAGGGCACGGTATTTTGTGACATGGCGCACAGTTTACCCGTAAAACACCCATTTTGGGATAGTTTCGGAACCCTTTATTAATCCATCGATGATTGCGGCTCAAACAAGCGCCGCACATTTTGGCTCGGGGCCGGGGTCAGCAGGCTGACCAGCACGAAGGCAATCAGCCCCAGCCCCAGGCTCGGCACGATGGCGTGCAGACCGGCCGGCTTGATCTCCCACTGGCTCAGGATGGCGTAGCAGAGGATGCCACACACCATGCTGGCCAGCGCCCCCGGGCCGTTGGCCCGCGACCAGTAGAGGCCGAGTACCAGCGGCCACAGGAACACCGCCTGCAGGCCGCCGAAGGCGAGCAGATTGAGCCAGATGATCATCTCGGGCGGTTGCAAGGCTGCAAGCAGCACCAGCGTGCCCAGGATCAGGGTACAGAGCAGGGAGAGGCGCGGCACCCGTACCTCCAGCTTCTCCTGGCCAGCCTTCTCCGGACTCAGGTAGTTGAGGTAGAGATCCTTCACCAGGGTGGCGGAGGCCTGGATCAGCTGGGAGTCGATGGTAGACATGATGGCCGCCATGGGCGCCGCCAGAAAGACCCCCGCCAGCCAGGGGGGCAGCACCTCCATCATCAGGGAGGGCATGATCTTGTCCGGGCTGTCCATGCCGGGCAGGATGGCGCGGCCCAGGGCGCCGGCCAGGTGCATGCCGAACATCAGCAAGGCGCTGACGATGGTACCGATGAGGATGCCGCGGTGCAGCGCCTTGCTGTCGCGATAGCCGAAGCAGCGCAGCGCCGAGTGGGGCAGCCCCACCACCCCGATGCAGACCAGCACCCAGAAGCTCAGCATGAAGGGCTGAGTCAGCAGGTCGCCAGCCCCCTGCGGGCTCACCAGCTTGGGATCGATCACCTTGAGCTGGTGGATGAGGTTGGGCAGGCCGTCACCGGCCACCAGAATCCCCGCCAGCAGGGCACCGGTGCCGATCAGCATGATGATCCCCTGCAGCGCATCGGTCATCACCACGGCGCGAAAGCCGCCGATCACCGTGTAGAGCAGCACGCAGCTGGCAAACAGCAGGAGCCCCTGCTGATAGCTGAGGCCGGTGGCGGTCTCCAGCAGACGGGCGCCGCCGATGAACTGCACTACCATGGTGGCGATGAAGGCGAGGATGATGGTGACCGAGCCCAGCACCACCACCGCCTTGCTCTGGTAGCGGGCCCACAGCATGTCGTTGATGGTCACCGCATTGACCCGGCGGGCGATGATGGCGAACTTCTTGCCAAGTACCCCCAGGGTGAGCCAGACGGTGGGCAGCTGGATCATCGCCAGCAGCACCCAGCCCAGCCCGATCTTGTAGGCCGCTCCCGGCCCGCCGATGAAGGAGGAGGCCGAGGTGTAGGTAGCCACCAGGGTCATGGCCAGCACCAGCCCGCCCATGCTGCGGTTGCCGATGAAGTACTCCTGCACGAAGTCACCGCCCACCCGGTGGCGGCTGGCCCAGAAGCCGACTCCCAGCACCAGCACCAGATAGATGCACAGCGGCAGCATCAGCTCAAGATTCATGGGAAGGCTCCTTGGCATCGAGGGGAGGGGAGTCGAGGGGGATGTCCACGAACAGGCGATCCACCATCAGGCCGCACAGCACGATGAACAGCAGCGGCATCAGGATGCAGCTGAGCAGGAACCAGAGCGGCATGTCCCAGCATTCGATCTCTGCGGGGATGAAATAGGCCGTGCCATACCAGGCAAGGAAGTAGAGCAGGGTCAGCAGCAGGCAGAGGGCTGCTTCCCGGCGAGCGAGCGCGAAACGATTCACCTTGGCCTCCGACAATTTTGAGGGGCGCAAGGATAACAAAAAAGGGCCATGTCGCCATGGCCCTTTTTCAACAGAGGCTCCTTGCGGAGCCGACGTCCACCGACATGGCGGTCTTCGTCAAGGATCCTTACAGACCCAGCTTCTTGTGCAGATAGTGGATGTTGGTCCCACCGTGCTGGAAGTTTTCGTCCTTCATGATTTCTTTTTGCAGGGAGACGTTGGTCTTGATCCCTTCCACCACCAGCTCGTCCAGCGCCTGACGCATGCGGGCGATGGCGACGTCGCGGTTTTCACCGTAACAGATCAGCTTGCCGATCATGGAGTCGTAGTAGGGCGGTACCTTGTAGCCGGCGTAGATGTGGGAATCCCAGCGTACGCCCAGACCGCCCGGCGCGTGGAAGCGCTGGATCAGGCCCGGAGACGGCATGAAGGTGGCCGGGTCTTCGGCGTTGATCCGGCATTCGATGGCATGGCCACGGATGCGGATATCCTGCTGGGTGATCGACAGGGGCTGACCGGCGGCGATGCGCAGCTGCTCCTTGATCAGATCCACGCTGGTGACCAGCTCGGTGACCGGGTGCTCAACCTGGATACGGGTGTTCATCTCGATGAAATAGAACTCGCCGTTCTCGTACAGGAACTCGAAGGTGCCCGCACCGCGGTAGCCGATCTCGATACAGGCGCGTACGCAGCGCTCACCGATGAACTTGCGCATCTCTTCGGTGATGCCGGGTGCCGGCGCCTCTTCGACCACCTTCTGGTGGCGACGCTGCATGGAGCAGTCGCGCTCGCCCAGGTAGAGAGCGTTGCCCTGGCCGTCTGCCAACACCTGAATCTCGATGTGGCGCGGGTTCTCCAGGTACTTCTCCATGTAGACCATGTCGTTCTTGAAGAACTGGCCTGCTTCGGATTTGGTCAGCGCGATGGCGGCAGACAGCTCGGCTTCACTGCGCACCACGCGCATGCCGCGACCAC
The DNA here is from genome assembly GCF_027707385.1 of Aeromonas sp. QDB54. NCBI lineage: Bacteria > Pseudomonadati > Pseudomonadota > Gammaproteobacteria > Aeromonadales > Aeromonadaceae > Aeromonas > Aeromonas sp. QDB54. The sequence goes on from NZ_JAPCIT010000001.1 coordinate 112,063, forward strand.
CACCGCCACCGGCGGCCTTGATGATCACCGGGTAGCCAATGCGCTTGGCGATGGCGGCGTTGTGCTTGGCGTCGCTGTCGACCGGACCGTCGGAGCCCGGTACGCAGGGCACGCCCGCTTTCTTCATCGCCTCGATGGCGGAGACCTTGTCGCCCATCAGGCGAATGGTCTCGGCGCGCGGGCCGATGAAGATGAAGCCGGATTTCTCGACCACTTCGGCGAAGTCGGCGTTCTCGGAGAGGAAACCGTAACCCGGGTGGATGGCGACGGCACCGGTCACCTCGGCGGCGGCGATGATGGCCGGCACATTGAGGTAGGAGTCGGTACTGGCCGGCTTGCCGATACAGATGGTTTCGTCGGCCAGCAGCACATGTTTGAGCTCCCGGTCGGCGGTGGAGTGAACGGCCACTGTCTTGATCCCGAGCTCTTTACAGGCGCGCAGGATCCGCAGGGCAATTTCACCGCGGTTGGCGATGACTACTTTGTCCAACATGGGTGGCGACTTCCCTTATTCGATGATGAACAGCGGCTCGTCGAATTCGACGGCCTGACCATTTTCAACCAGGATCGCTTTGATCACACCGGCCTTGTCAGACTCGATTTGGTTCATCATTTTCATGGCTTCGACGATGCACAGGGTATCGCCGACATTGACGTGCTGACCGACTTCCACGAACGGCTTGGCTTCCGGGCTGGAGGAGCGGTAGAAGGAGCCAACCATCGGGGAGCGCATCAGGTGACCGCTCGGGATGGCGTCGGCAGCCGGGGCAGCAGCAGCCGGTGCGGCGGCAGGAGCGGCAACCGGGGCGGCAGCTTGTTGCATGATCATCTGCGGAGCAGCGGTCACCTGACCGGAGAAGTTGCGGCTGATGCGAACGGACTCTTCACCTTCGGAGATCTCCAGTTCGGCGATGCCGGACTCTTCAACCAGTTCAATCAGCTTCTTGATTTTGCGGATATCCATTAGCATTCTCTTTCTTCTTTATCTGATCAGTGATTATCAAGCCGCGCGCAACTGGTGCACGGCCGCGGTTAAAGCGAATTGGTAGCCATCGGCCCCCAGCCCACAAATGACCCCCTTGGCGACATCAGACAGATAGGAGTGATGACGGAAGGGTTCCCTGGCATGGACGTTGGACAGGTGAACCTCGATAAAGGGGATGGCCACACCCAGCAGCGCATCGCGGATGGCGACGCTGGTGTGAGTGAAGGCGGCCGGGTTGATGATGATGAAATCCACCTGACCCATGGCCTGGTGGATGCGGCCGACCAACTCATGTTCGGCATTGGATTGCAGGTGTTCCAGTGTGACCCCGAGTTCGCCGGCGTTGTGCGTCAGATCGGCGACGATCTCATCGAGCGTCTTGCTGCCGTAGATGCCCGGTTCCCGTTTGCCCAGCAGGTTCAGGTTCGGCCCGTTGAGCAGGAGAATTCGGTGTTTTTGCGACATATTGAGTACATCCTCGATGATAATGCTGCTATCTGTCAGCCATCTTGTGGACTATCAGAAATCTAGTCATTTTCTGCGCAAATCGGTGTGCACTGGCACACAGATTTCGCAATTATATTGATTTCGTGAAAATTAGCAGCATTTTACTGGTCTAATCTCTACATCTGTCTATTTTTTGCGCTAACCGGTGCGTTGTTGAAACGCTCAGTAGCAAAGACGACAAAGCCGGCTCGAGGCCGGCTTTGGAGGCAGGAACGCAGTCAGGATCAGGCTGCTTCCGACTTCTCGCGGATCAGCTTGTCCACCACGCCCGGATCCGCCAGGGTGGAGATATCCCCCAGGCTATCGGTCTCGCCGGTGGCGATCTTGCGCAAAATTCGCCGCATGATCTTGCCGGAGCGGGTCTTGGGCAGCCCCTCGGCCCAGTGGATCACGTCCGGGGTGGCGATGGCGCCGATCTCCTTGCGAACCCACTCCTTCACCTCCTTGTGCAGCTCGCGGCTCGGCTCCTCGCCGGCGATCAGGGTGACATAGGCGTAGATGCCCTGACCCTTGATCTCGTGTGGCACGCCCACCACCGCCGCTTCGGCGATCTTGGGATGGGAAACCAGCGCGGATTCAATTTCGGCGGTGCCCATGCGGTGACCGGAGACGTTCAGTACATCATCCACCCGTCCGGTGATCCAGTAGTAACCATCCTCGTCGCGACGGGCACCGTCGCCGGTGAAGTAGCGACCGGGGAAGGTGGAGAAATAGGTCTGCTCGAAGCGCTCGTGATCGCCGAACACGGTGCGCATCTGGCCCGGCCAGGAGTCGGTGATCACCAGGTTGCCCTCGGTGGCCCCCTCCAGCGGCTCGCCCATGTTGTCCACCAGTGCCGGCTGCACGCCGAAGAAGGGGCGGGTAGCCGAGCCTGGCTTGAGATCGGTGACGCCGGGCAGCGGGCTGATGAGGATGCCGCCGGTCTCGGTCTGCCACCAGGTATCGACGATGGGGCAGCGCTCTTCACCGATGGTGCGGTAGTACCACTCCCAGGCTTCCGGGTTGATGGGCTCGCCCACCGAACCCATGATGCGCAGGCTCGAACGGGAGGTGTCGGCTACCGCCTCGTTGCCCTTGGCCATCAGCGCGCGGATGGCGGTAGGGGCGGTGTAGAGAATGCTGACCTGGTGCTTGTCCACCACCTGGCTCATGCGGTTGGTGGCCGGGTAGTTGGGCACCCCTTCGAACATGATGGTGGTGGCGCCGTTGGCAAGCGGTCCGTAGACCAGATAGGAGTGGCCGGTGACCCAACCCACGTCGGCGGTACACCAGTAGATGTCCTCTTCGTGGTAGTCGAAGATGTACTTGAAGGTGAGAGTGGCATAGACCAGATAGCCGCCGGTGGTGTGCAGCACTCCCTTGGGTTTGCCGGTGGAGCCGGAGGTGTAGAGGATGAAGAGCGGATCTTCGGCCCCCATCGCCTCGGGCGGGCAGTCGGTGCTGACGGTGGCGACGGCGTCGTGCCACCAGATGTCCCTGTGGTTGTGCCAGGCGATGTTGCCGCCGGTACGCTTGAGCACGATCACCTTGTTGACCTTGGTCTCCGGGTTGGTGAGCGCTTCATCCACGTTCTTCTTGAGCGGCACCGGGCGGCCGCCGCGCAGCCCTTCATCGGCGGTGATGACGATGGAAGAGCCGGAGTCGATGATGCGACCGGCCAGGGCTTCCGGCGAGAAACCGCCGAAGACGATGCTGTGCACCGCACCGATGCGGGTACAGGCCAGCATGGCGATGGCGGCTTCCGGCACCATGGGCATGTAGAGGCAGACCACGTCGCCGCGATGCACTCCCTGCGCCTTCAAGACGTTGGCAAACTTGCACACCTCGGTGTGCAGCTCGCGGTAGGTGAGCTTGCGATCTTCGGCCGGGTTGTCCCCTTCCCAGATGATGGCGACCTTGTCGCCGCGCTGGGCCAGATGGCGGTCCAGACAGTTGGCAGAGACGTTGAGCAGGCCGTCTTCATACCATTTGATGGAGACGTGGCCCGGATCATAGGAGGTGTTCTTGACCCTGGTGTAGGGCTTCATCCAGTCGAGGATCTTGCCCTGCTCGCCCCAGAAGGCATCCGGATCCTGCACCGAGGCCCGGTACATGGCTTCATAGCCTGCCTTGTCCAGCAGGGCGCCGTTGCTGATGTGGGCTTTGACCGGGTAGACCTTGCTCTCGCTCATGTGTCACTCCTTTGAATACATTCTTGTAATGATTAGGTAACAACTTATACCTTTGGCGGGGGAGGGCAATTAGACTTTTGGATAGATGGCAACATCCGCTTACAGTCGAGCCGATGACAATTCATCGCTGATTGGGTAAAACGTCGTTTTATCGACGGAGATAGTCCCATGTTGACCCTGCTATTGTGCTCCTCCCTCTGGCAGTTCGAGGCCCCGCAGGCCACCGATGAGGCCGCATTGGCCGCCCCCCATGCCAACGGCCTTGCACTGACACCGGCACAGCCCGCTTCGCCATCCCTGCGGGACCACATCAGCGGTCAGTTGAGCGAGGCCTGGCTGGCGCGCAAGCCGTCGGTGTCCGTCACCCTTGAAGAGAAAAAATCCTCCTATCCGCAGGACTCGTTGCTGGAAGAGTCACGCCGGCAGCAGGACGAAGGGTGGGATGCCAGGCTGACATTCAACTGATGAGCGTCACCTGCGCCGCTGGCGCGGCGCTGATCCCGGCACACCGCTAGCACCAGGCGCCCTTGCGCGAGCCCAACTGCTCGGCCAGATGGGGCTCGGCCAGCGGGTGGCTGAACAGATAACCCTGCCCCTCCTGGCAGTGCAGTGATTGCAGAAACTGGCGCTGGGCCTGGGTCTCGATCCCTTCGGCGGTGACCACCATGCCCAGGCTGTCGGCCAGGTTGATGATGGTGCGGCACAGCTCCCGGCTGTGTTTGTCATCGGGCAGTGCCTGCACGAAGGTGCGGTCAATCTTGATGCGATCGATGGGCAGGCTCTTGAGCAGGCTCAGGGATGAGAAGCCGGTGCCGAAGTCGTCGATGGCGATCTGTACCCCCAGCGCCTTCAGGCGTCTGAACAACTGCAGGCTCTGATCGACCCGCTGGATGATGCTCTCGGTGACTTCTATCTCCAGCTTCTCTGGCGGAAAGCCGGTCTCGGTCAGGATGGCGGCGACCCGCTCCACGTAACCTGCCGAGCGCATCTCCCGCACCGATACATTGATCGACAGCCTGGGTACCGCCAGTCCGGCGGCCAGCCACGCCTGTCCCTGCCGGCAGGCGGTGCGCATGACCCATTCGCCGATCTGCTCGATGAGCCCGCACTCCTCGGCCACCGGGATGAAACGGGTGGGCCCTATCATGCCCTCGCTGGGGTGCTGCCAGCGCAGCAGGGCCTCCAGCCCGCTCATGCGGTTGCTGGCGAGCTCCGTCATGGGTTGATAGAGGACGCAGAGCTGATGCTGCTCGATGGCCTTGAACAGTCCCTGCTCCATGCTCATTCGCTCCTTGGTCTGCTCGGTCATGTCCGGGGTATAGAATAGATAGCCGTTGCGGCCCCGGTTCTTGGCCTCGTACATGGCGCTGTCGGCGGCGCTGACCAGGGTATCCGGGCTGGTGGCGTGTTCCGGATAGAGGGCGATACCGATGCTGGCGGAGACGGCCACCCGCTCGTGGCCGAGTTCGACCGGCTCGCGCAGGCTGGCCAGCAGTTGCTCGGCGAGTCGCTCCAGCTCCTGTGGCCGTTCAAAGAAGGGGATCAGCACCAGGAATTCATCGCCACCGAGCCGGGCGGCCACGTCGTTGTGGCGCAGGACGCGGCGGATCCGCTCGGCCAGCAGCTTGAGCAGTTCATCGCCGGCGCGATGGCCCAGGGTGTCGTTGATCAGCTTGAAGCCGTCCAGATCGATGAACAGCAGGGCCAGTTGCTGGTGGTTGAGCTGGGCGGTCTTGAGTTCCAGCTCCAGCCGCTCCTGCAGCAGGTTGCGGTTGCCGAGCTCGGTCAGCGGATCGTGATAGGCGAGGTGGTTGAGCTGTGCTTCGGCCTTGCGAATGGCGCTGATGTCGGAGAAGGCGATGACGTAGTTGGTGGTGTTGTGGCGACTGTCGTGCACGGCGCTGACATGCTGCCAGGAGGTGAAGTAGCCGCCATCCTTGCGCAGACACATCATCTCGCCATGCCAGGCGTGACTGCCGGGCAGCAGGGTATGCCAGGGATAATCGATGTCGGTGTGACGGCGCGGATGCATGATGGCCTCCGGCGACTTGCCCACGATCTCCGCCTCTTCATATTGAGTCATGCTGGAAAAGGCCGGGTTGACCGAGATGATCTGGCGCTGGCCATCCATGATGATGATGCCTTCGGCGGCGGTCTCGAATACCACGTTGGCCTGGCGCAGCTTGTCCTCCTGGTTGCAGCGACTGGTGGCATCGTGGATCACCCCGGTGATGCGCCGCCCCTGATGGTCGGTGGCCGCCACGTGATCGGCGTGAATGTCGACCCAGCCCCGCAACTGATCCGGCCCGAGATAGCCGAGGGTGAGGTGAATGGGGGCCGTGCCGTTGACCGCCGCCCTGAACTGCTCGCCAGAGAGCGGATCGAAGCGCTTGATGAACTGCTCCATCCCCCCCTGGAACTGGCTGGCCGTGGTGCCGAGCAGGCGCTCGACCTGGCCGTCAAACTGCAGCCTGTCCTCCGTCACATGCCACTCCCACACCCCGATCTGGCCGGCACTCATGGCCAGTTGCAGTCGCTGCTGTGCTTCGACCTGCTCGGTGACGTCCCGCACTATGGTGAGGATGCGGTCGGGCACCCCCTGTTCGTCCAGCATGGGGCTGTAAATCGCCTGCCAGTGGCGCTGCCGACCCTGATGGGCCGCGGTATGGCCGCTCAGGTTCAGCTCGACCCGGGGGACACCGCTGCTGATGATCTGCTGGAACAGGGGTTCCAGCACCGGAGCCAGCGTAGGTACGATTTCGCGCAGATATCTGCCGTAGTGCTCTTCTCGGGAGAGGCCGTTGAGATCGGCCAGGGTCTGGTTGACGCTGCGGCAGCGAAAGTGGCGGTCAAACACGCCTATGCCAAACGGGGCCAGTTCGAACAGCTGCTGCAGCTCGTTCATGTTCAATTGCCCCGCCAGCGGTGGATCCGGCATGGCATTGAAAGTCTCTTCGCCCATCGCGCGCTCCTGAATTGACTTCTTTGTCATTTAAGCTGCTGTCAGTATGGCATGAAGCATTCTGGAGGGAAGGGAGGGGGCGTCATTCGCCCCCTTTTTGCGGTGTTACCAGCTGAAGTGATAGCTCAGGGTCAGGTTGATCATCGGTTGCCAGTCGTGATCCTTGATGAGCCACTGCTTGGCGCCGAACTCGGTGCCAAGGCGCCACTGCTGCCAGCGCCAGCTGCGTTCCAGCGTGACTCCCCAGTCCCGCAGGCCCTCGTCTGCCCCATAGGCGGCCATGTGGGCCTGGCTGCCCCGGGTCAGCCAGAGGTTGAGGGAGATCTCGGCCGGCAGCGGCAGGCTGTGCTCCATGTACCAGAGCTGGCCATAACGGCCGCTGACGTCATAGAGCTGGCCCAGGGTGAGCTGGTGATCGTCGTCCAGTTGCCAGCCGAGGCGCCAGAAGGCGCTGAAGCGGTTGCGATCGACCACCTGCATGGGGGCGACGCCGACGGCGAAGAAGCTCTTTTTATAGAGCGGCAAGGCCAGCCCGGCGCTCTGACCATCGGCGAAGAGCAGGCCGACCTGGGTTTCCCGCTCATAGGCGAGCCAGAACTGCATGCTGGCATCGGCGCGGACCCCCGCCTGATTGCTGCCAAGCTGCCATTGACCGCCCAGCTGCCACTGGTTGTCCGGCTCTTTGGCCGACAGGGGCAGGGTCAGGAACAGCAGTGGCAGCCAGCACTTATTTGCCATAGAGCCGCGCCCAGTCACGGTCCTGATGCATGCCCATCAGGTGGCAGATGATGCCGGAGCGCTGGAAGGCGTAGATGAGCAGCACGCTGGTGGCGCTGAGTGCCATGATGAGGCCGAAGTTGTTGGGCAAGATGGTGCCCTGACGGGCGGTCCACCACAGCAAGAGCGGGCCCCACAGGTGCACGAAGATGCTCTTGTGGAAGATGAAGACGGTCAGCGAGTACATGCCGATCCAGTTGAGCGGGCGCCAGCACAGCCGGATGTTGCGCTGATGCAGCCAGAGCACGGCCCCGATCACCAGAAACTCCATGCCCCAGATGCCGGCGCGGCCGACCATGTCCATCGCCAGTTCGTGCTCGTTGGCGTAGATGTCGCTGAGCTCGACCGTGCTGGTCTCGCCGAGCATGAGATAGACGGCCAGCGCCAGCAGCGAGAGCGTCAGCACCAGGGCGTTGAGGCGGTCCCGCCATTGGGGCCGCTGATGCCAGCACCAGCCATAGAGGAAGCCGAAGCAGCCGCTGGCCATGAAGAGGTCGAGGCGGGCATCCAGCTCGTAGTCGGGGTGCACGTGCAGTTTCATCCAGCCGTCGATGTGACCGAGCAGCTCCTGCACGCCGAGCTGATCCAGCAGCAGGCTGAGCAGGGTCAGCAGCAGCATGCCGCGAATGCCGAACCAGGCGTAGACCAGCGAGAAGAGCGCCAGCAGGCACATCCACAGCATCACCGGGTAGAACGAGATGGCCTCGCCGAAGTTGGGGGCGATCACCAGCCCTTCCACATAGAGCACCAGAATGATGCTGGCGAACAGCACCAGCTTGCCGCCCAGCTGCGGTCTGAAACTGGCCTGATCGCGGCGGCTGAGGTTGAAGGCGGCCAGTGCCAGGTAGATCTGGCTGACCCAGGGAATGAGCCAGGCCGAGACCTGGGCCGTGGTGTGATCCATGGGCAGCAGCTGGCCGGCCATCGCCTTGTGCGACAGATAGAAGCTGTCCCACAGGGCGTGTTCCCGGTTGAAGAAGTCGATGTACCAGTAGTTGAGGTAGCCGGTGTAGTGCTCGAAGACGGCCATGAAGATGACGAGCCCTCGCAACAGGTCGAGACCAGTGATGCGTGCATCCTGTGGAGGCATGCTGATGCTCCTGCATTGGTTGGAAAAGGAGCGGCACTATAACGGTTGCGGCGAAACTGAACGGGAGCTGAATGTAAGCGAATGTTACCAGCAATTGAGGGCCTGCCCTTGTGACAAGGGCGGATGGGCGGATCGGGCTGTCATGATTTGTAATAGTTTTGGCGGTTTATCAGCCTTTCTGGCGGCCGAAGGCCTGGATGCCGCGCACCAGCACCAGCAGGCCGAGCCCGTGAAACGGCAGCGCCAGGGCGAGCAGCAGCAGCCAGTGGGCCTCGCTGCCGCTGCTGTTGATGAAGTCGACCCAGGCGGCCAGCAGGGCCAGCATGCCCGCGATCTGGAAGCGGCGGCGCAGCACCACCTCCACCCCGAGATTGGCGAGGTAGAGGGTCAGCAGGATGCCGGCGAAACCGGTGAGCTGGGCGGTGCCGTAGAGGACGCGGTCCGGGTTGAACAGCAGGGTCACGAGGGGGGTAAGGCCCTGATCCAGCGGGATCAGGGCCAGCAGCCAGCAGGCGATCAGCAGCAGGGCCGTCTTCATGTCGAACTCAGTCGGCGGCTGGCGCCGGTTTGACCAGGCTGAGGTAGTTGGCATCCATGGTGAGGAAGACCCCCAGCAGGCGGGCGCTGGCGCCGTAGAAGCCAAACGGATCGGCGGCGCGGCAGGCTCGCTCGAAATGCGGGAACCAGGCCAGCAGATGGCCGTGCAGCAAGGCTTCCTGCTCGCCGAGCCACTGTTCGCGCAGGTCGGCGCTGGCGGCTTCGGCGGCGCGGATGATGAGATTGCCCATCAGATCCAGTTCAACCCCCAGATGATCGACCGGTTGTTGGTATTTGGCGCTGACATCGATATTGATCCGGCTCAGCCGCGCCTGCATGCGCTCGAGCGCAGCGGCGTCCTGGTGGGCGGATTCATGGGGAGAGACGGCGTCGTTGGCCAGGAACAGCTCATGGAAGTCGCCGGCCAGCGCGTTGGCCCGCTCGGGGCGCACCAGCAGGCGGGCGATGGCGTCATTGAGCTCGGCCACGGCCGGGCGCATCGGATCGAGCGTGGAGAGGCTCTTCAGGAAGCTTCGCACATCATAGCTGTCGTATTCGGCGATCTGTTCGTCGCTGAGCTGGGCGGTAAACAGAGTGGCAAACCACCAGTAAAGTTCGGCCCGACGTTCGCTAGTGGCCAGAAATTCCTGCATTTTTCCTCCGTGGATGGCAAGCGGGAAGCAGACTGAGCCCGATTCTAACGGCTTTGGCAGAAAAGTTAACCCATAGGTGACAATCCGCCGAACAAGTCGGGAAAAACGCCGCCAGAGGCGGCCTTTTCAGGGCATGTCGGCGACGGTGTCAGGCGGTGGGGCGAGTCTCGAACTGCGGCAGCTCATCGGTGATCTCGTGCCAGGGAGCCTTGGAGCCGACGAAAATGTGAAAGCCGGGCCGCTGGCTCGGCGCCGTATCGAGAATGCCGAGGCGCAGGTTCAGCTTGCCGCTGCTGCGCTTCTCGCTGAACAGGCTGGAGCCGCAGTGGCGGCAGAAGGCGAGGGTGGTCTCGGGGGATTTCTGGAAGCGGCTGATGGCCTCCTCTCCTCGAGTGATGGTGACGAGCGCGCCATCCAGGCCGCCCACCGGAGCGTAATCGGCGCCGGAAAATTTGCGGCACTCGGAACAGTGGCAGTTGCCCAGATAGTCGAAGCGGTCGGGCAGGCTCAGGGCGACGGCGCCGCACAGGCAGCTGGCGGTCAATGATGTCATCTTGCGGATCCTTGGCTGATGGGTCAGAGCTCCTCGCGATAGAGCGTCTTCTTGCAGCGGGTGCAGATATGCTGGCGCCGGAAATCGGTCTGGTGCACCAGGCCCACATCCAGTTGCTGATGGTGGCCGCAATTAATGCAGAAGATGATGTCGCCATCGATGGCTTCCGGGTGCGCTGCCAGATACTGCTCGCGGGTGGGCAGTTGATCCCACTGCGTGACAAAGGGACTCTTGCGAGTGTCGGTATAGTAGATCCAATAGAACAGCGCGAATACCGAAATAATCAGAAACAGCATCAGGTTATCCAGCATGGCTTACTCCCGTGAGGTCTGCGGTGCAAAGAGGCAAGGGGGTGACGTGAGCAGCAGTTGACCGGATGCGATGAGAGGGCCCTTCCGTTGCCGGTCGCGTCGTTGCTGCGCATGCCGGGCAACCGCTGTGCCAGCTAAAGATGTTATCTGTTAGTAAATGCTATATCCATGATCTGGCTCTGGTTTTGGCAGTTAGGCCAGTCCGGGCCCGGTCATGTTGCTCGAGTGGTGACAGGGGATCGCACGGCTGGCGTGGGTGTCGGGTGATGACGGTCCAGCCGATTGGGGAGCATGGTCATTGTGAATTTCGCGACACATTTTACATTTTTTAAACAAATTTTTGGGTGGTTGGACTGTCTCTTTGATCCAGCTCACGTTACAATGCGCCTGCCCACTTCACCTATCGCGCAAACGATTTTCAGGAGAGAAACGGATGTTGAAACGTGACATGACCATTGCCGGCTATGATCCAGAGCTGTGGCAGGCCATCACAGACGAGACCCGTCGTCAGGAAGAGCATATCGAGCTGATTGCGTCCGAGAACTACACCAGCCCCCGTGTCATGGAAGCCCAGGGCTCCCAGCTGACCAACAAGTACGCCGAGGGTTACCCCTCCAAGCGTTACTACGGTGGTTGCGAGTATGTGGATGTGGTTGAAACCCTGGCTATCGAGCGCGCCAAAGAGCTGTTCGGTGCCACCTACGCCAACGTGCAGCCGCACTCCGGCTCCCAGGCCAACAGCGCCGTCTACATGGCCCTGCTGCAACCGGGCGACACCGTGCTGGGCATGAACCTGGCCCATGGCGGTCACTTGACCCACGGCTCCCCGGTCAACTTCTCCGGCAAGCTGTACAACATCATCCCCTACGGCATCGACGAGTCCGGCAAGATCGACTACGACGACATGGAACGTCAGGCGGTCGAGCACAAGCCGAAGATGATGATCGGTGGCTTCTCCGCCTACTCCGGTATCGTTGACTGGGCCCGCATGCGCGAAATCGCCGACAAGGTCGGTGCCTGGCTGTTTGTCGACATGGCCCACGTGGCAGGCCTCATCGCCGCTGGTGTCTACCCGAACCCGGTGCCCCACGCTCACGTGGTCACCTCCACCACCCACAAGACCCTGGCCGGTCCGCGCGGTGGTCTGATCCTCTCCGCCGCTGACGACGAGGAGCTCTACAAGAAGCTCAACTCCGCCGTCTTCCCGGGTGGTCAGGGTGGCCCGCTGATGCACGTCATCGCCGGTAAAGCGGTGGCCTTCAAAGAGGCACTGGAACCCGAGTTCAAGACCTACCAGGCTCAGGTCGTCAAGAACGCCAAGGCGATGGCAGCCACCTTTATCGAGCGCGGCTACAAGATCGTCTCCGGCGGTACCGACAACCATCTGATGCTGGTTGACCTGATCGGCCGCGAGCTGACCGGCAAAGAGGCCGATGCGGCCCTTGGCAAAGCCAACATCACCGTCAACAAGAACTCCGTGCCCAACGACCCGCGCTCCCCGTTCGTCACCTCCGGCGTGCGGATCGGTACCCCGGCCATCACCCGCCGTGGTTTCAAGGAAGCCGAGTCCATCCAGCTGACCAACTGGATCTGCGACGTGCTGGACAACCACGACAACGATGCCGTGCTGGCCACCGTACGTGAACAGGTGCTGGACATCTGCCGTCGTTTCCCGGTGTATGCCTGATAACGGCCCTCACCCGGTTTGAGACCAATGCCACCCACGGGTGGCATTGTTTTTTGTGGCGTTTGGCAACACAGGAGGGCCTGATGACGCTGAACGACGAAGAGCATAGCGGGCAAGGCAAGCTGACCATGGCCAGTGAACAGCAAGACGAGGCGCTGGAGGCTGCGCTCAGGCAGGCGATCCGCGCCCAGTACCATTTTCGCGCCAGCGAACAGGGGCTGCTGGCCTGGGACGTGCGCCGGCTGGTGCGACTGAGCCGTGATCTGCCGGTGCAGGCGGTGGCGCTCGGTGACATTGCCGAGCTCGATCAGGTGCACTGGTACGGCCATGACGCCGCCCGCCCCACGGTGCGCAGCGTGGTGGAGCACTGCCAGTTGATGATGGCGGCCGATCTCGCCTATCCCATCCTGCTGGACAGCGCTGGCCGGGTGATGGATGGCATGCACCGGGTGGGCAAGGCGTTGCTGCTGGGCCACAGCCATATCGAGGCGCGTCGCTTTGCCGTGGATCCCGAACCCGATTATCAGGGCTGCGACCCCGATGCCCTGCCTTATGACGACTGAGCTCGGTTGACTGGATAGTCAGGGTGAACATCGGAAACACTATTTTCAAGAGATGGATTGCAGGAGATAACTCAGTGAAGAGAGTGCTAGAGATTCGGAACTATCGGCTCAAAGCCGGGAGTGGAGCGATTTTTCATCGGTTGGTGGCAGAACAGAGTTTGCCTCTACATCGTGAGTGGGGGATGGATGTGGTGAACCACGGACCCTCCCTACATGATCCGGACGTTTATTTTTTGATGCGGGCTTACGATGACCTTGAGGAATTGAACCGTTCACAGGCGGCATTCTATGCCACGGAAGCATGGCGGACAGGTCCGAGAGAAGCCATTGTCGAGTTGATCGAGAGCGACGCCAATACTGTGCTCTGGTTGTCTGATGTCGCCATTGATGCACTCCGTGGTTGCTGATGGCATCTGTCACATCCCTTGTTTCCACGGGCTTTTACCGGTTCCGGATGGCCGTGCTACACTGGCCGGCCTAGAGCCAGCCCCCGGGGCCGGCGCCCTTTTCCGTCAACGCCGGAGGTCCGATGCATTGCCCTTTCTGTAGTGCGGTAGATACCAAGGTGATCGATTCCCGTCTGGTGGCCGAAGGCCATCAGGTGCGCCGCCGTCGCGAATGCCTGCTCTGCCACGAGCGCTTCACCACCTTCGAGATGGCCGAGCTGGTGATGCCCCGCGTCATCAAGTCCAACGGCTCGCGCGAGCCATTCAACGAAGACAAGCTGCGGGCCGGCATCTTGCGGGCGCTGGAGAAGCGGCCGGTGAGCATGGAGGCCATCGAAAAGGCGGTCAACCACATCAAGTCCCGCCTGCGCGCCACCGGCGAGCGCGAAGTCGCCTCCCAGCTGGTGGGCAACCTGGTGATGGACGAGCTCAAGAGCCTGGACAAGGTGGCCTATATCCGCTTTGCCTCCGTCTATCGCAGCTTTGAAGACATTCGTGAGTTCGGCGAAGAGATCGCCAAGCTGGAGAAGTAAGTCTTTCTTCCAAACCAGGTTGCCGCGTTCGATTACGCTGCGCTAATCGAACCTACGATATTGCGTAAGCCTGGATGTGCTGTCAGAGGAGCCCAGATGTTTAGTCAAGACGATTACCAATGGATGAGCCGGGCCCTCGAACTGGCCCGCCGCGGCCGTTACACCACGGCCCCCAACCCTTGCGTCGGCGCCGTGCTGGTGAAGGCCGGCGTGGTGGTGGGAGAGGGCTGGCACCAGCGGGCCGGCGAGCCCCATGCCGAGGTGTACGCCCTGCATGCCGCCGGTGACAACGCCCGTGGCGCCACCGCCTACGTGACCCTGGAGCCCTGCTCCCATCACGGGCGCACCCCGCCCTGCGCCGAGGCGCTGATCAAAGCCGGGGTGACCCGTGTGGTCGCCGCCATGGTGGATCCTAACCCTCAGGTGGGTGGACGCGGCCTGCGCATGCTCTCCGAGGCTGGCATCAAGACCGATTTCGGCCTGCTGGCAAGCGAAGCCGAGGCGCTCAACCCGGGCTTTTTCAAGCGGATGCGGACCGCGTTTCCACAGGTAACGGTCAAGCTCGGCGCCAGCCTGGATGGTCGTACCGCCATGGCGAGCGGCGAGAGCCAGTGGATCACCTCCCCGGAGGCGCGTCGCGACGTGCAGCGACTGCGGGCCCGCCACGATGCGGTGCTCTCCAGCGCCGAGACGGTGCTGGCGGATAACGCCTCCCTCACCGTGCGCTGGGATGAGCTGCCTGCCTCGGTCAAGGCCGTCTATCCCAAAGAGACCCTGCGCCAGCCGCTGCGGGTCATCGTCGATTCGCAAAACCGGCTCACCCCTGATCTGCCGCTGTTCCAGAGCGAGGGCCCGGTACTGCTGGCTCGCCACAAGGCATCCGGTGAGTGGCCCGCCTGGGTGCAGCAGCTGGAAGTACCGCTGCTGGATGGCAAGTTGGATCTGGTCAGCCTGTTCATGCTGCTGGCCAAGCAGAACGTCAACTCTGTGCTGGTGGAGGCGGGACCGCGGCTGTGCGGCGCCCTGCTGGACAAGGGGCTGGTGGACGAGCTGGTACTCTATCAAGCGCCCAAACTGATGGGGGATGAGGGGCGCGGCCTGTTCCACCTGCCGGGGCTGACCCGGCTGTTCCAGGCGCCCAAGCTCAACATCAAGGATGTGCGCATGGTGGGACCGGATATCCGCATTACCGCCAAACTGGCCTGATTTATCAATGTTAAAGGGGGTGGTACCGCCCCCGTCATCAGCAAGGTGATCTGCATGTTTACCGGAATTATCGAAGCGGTGGGAACCCTGGCCGAGCTGCGCCGCCAGGGTGAGGACATGGCCCTCACCGTGCACGCACCGACCCTGGACTTCAGCGACGTCAAGCTGGGCGACTCCATCGCCACCAACGGCGTCTGCCTCACCGTGATCGCGCTCAGCGACAAGAGTTATACCGCCGACGTGTCGCTGGAAACCCTCTCCCGCACCGGTTTCGCCAGCGCCAGGGTGGGGGATCGGGTCAACCTCGAGAAGGCATTGATGCCCACCTCCCGCCTCGGCGGCCATCTGGTCTCCGGCCATGTGGACGGGGTAGGTGAAGTGAAAAGCGTCTCCAGCAGTGGCCGTGCCATCGAGTACTGGATCAAGGCGCCGGGCGAGCTCTCCCGCTACATCGCCGAGAAGGGCTCGATCGCGGTGGACGGCATCAGCCTCACCGTCAACGCCGTGCAGGGGGATCTGTTCCGGCTGACCATAGTGCCCCACACCGCCCAGGAGACCACCATCGCCCAGTGGAAACCTGGCTACAGGGTGAATCTCGAGGTGGATCAGATTGCCCGCTATCTGGAGCGCTTGATGACGGGCAAGCGCGAGGAGAGCAGCGCCTCCACCTTGACCCTGGAAAAGCTGGCCCAGTCCGGCTTCCTGTGATGGACCCTCGGCGGGAAAAACGCTTTTCTGTGATCCCGCGCCGATTGAAATGGGGCCCCCTGTGCCCCATCTAGAGCACAATAGGCAGTATCAAGCCGAGCCGACTGGCTCAATCCCCGCAGCATGTTGATGGAGTAGCCCATGGCGCTAAGCACGACCCAGGAAATCATTGCCGATATCAAGGCTGGCAAGATGGTGATCCTGATGGATGACGAAGACAGGGAGAACGAAGGGGACCTCATCATGGCCGCCTCCTGTGTCCGCCCGGAAGATATCAACTTCATGGCCCGCTACGGCCGGGGGCTCATCTGTCTGACCCTGACCCGGGATCGCTGCAAGCAGTTGGCGCTGCCGCTGATGGTCGATCGCAACAATGCCCAGTTCTCCACCGCCTTTACCGTGACCATCGAAGCGGCCGAAGGGGTAACCACCGGCATCTCCGCCGCCGACCGCGCGGTGACCGTGCAGGCGGCGGTAGCGCCCAATGCCAAGGCCGCCGATCTGGTGCAGCCCGGCCACATCTTCCCGCTGATGGCGCAGGACGGTGGCGTGCTGACCCGCGCCGGCCACACCGAGGCCGGTTGCGATCTGGCCCGGCTAGCGGGTTACGAGCCGGCGTCCGTCATCGTCGAGATCCTCAACGAAGATGGCACCATGGCGCGCCGCCCTGATCTGGAGCTGTTCGCCGAGCAGCACGGCATCAAGCTCGGCACCATCGCCGACCTCATCGAATACCGCAACCAGCACGAGACCACGGTAGAGAAGGTGGCCGAGTGCAAGCTGCCCACCGAGTTTGGCGAGTTCGACCTCATCACCTTCCGCGACACCATCGACAACCAGGTGCACTTCGCCCTGAAAAAGGGTGAGGTTCAGGCCGAGCAGCCAACCCTGGTGCGGGTCCATCTGCACGACGTGCTGAGCGATCTGCTGTTGACCGATCGCCACAGCGCCCGCAGCTGGCCGCTGCCCAAGTCCATGGCCCGCATCGCCGATGAAGGCGGGGTGCTGGTGATCCTGGGGGCGGAAGCCCACGGCGCCGAGCTGCTGGCCCGGGTCAAGGGATTCGAAGCGGCGGACAAGGGGCTGGCACCGGAAGGGGCCAAGTGGCAGGGCACCTCGCGCCGGGTCGGCGTCGGTTCCCAGATCCTCAAGGCGCTGGGGGTCGGCAAGATGCGCCTGTTGAGCTCACCGAAGAAGTACCACGCCCTCGGCGGTTTCGGCCTAGAGGTGGTGGAGTACGTCGGCGAATAAGCCTGATGTGATGAAATGAATATGAAACAAGGGATGACCTCGGTCATCCCTTGTTGTTTTGCCTTAGCGGCGCCGGCGCAACCAGGCCAGCGGCAGCAGCAACAGGGCTGCGAATCCGGTGGCGCCACCACCGCCACTGCTTGAAGTGGTGGTCGTGGTGGTGGTCGTGGTGGTATCCGGAATCTTGGTGGGCTCGCTGGTGAGACTGATCAAGGCCCCTTCAAGACGCTGGCTCGCCCCCTGTTCATTGGTGGCGGTGAGTTCAACGCCCTGCACGCGCAGGGTACCGACTGTATTGTTGCCATCGGCGCGAAGCCGCAGGGTGCAGGTTTGACCCGCCTCCAGACGGGCGGCGCAGCCGTTGCTCATGGCGGGGGCGTCGCTGTAGATGCCGCTCAGGGTGACCGCCTGGTTGCTGCGGTTGGCCAGCAGGTAGTCGGCCCAGCCACTGGTGCCTGAAGGCAGGATCAGGCCGCGGACCGTGGTCAGGGTGACGCCTTGCTGCTGCTCGGCGATCCAGTCACTGAAGGCGGGGGCGTAGACATAGCCACCGGCGCTGCCGGTGGCGCAGGGGAAGGCCCCGTAGCTGGTCACGCCGACCAGTTGTCCACCATAAGTGAGCGGGCCACCGCTGTCGCCTTTGCAGGTGTCCTGACCGGTCAGCTTGCCGGCGAAGATATGGGTCGTGGTCGGATCACCGTACCAGAAGTCCCGATCTCCCCGATAGGCGAGATCCACCGCCAGCAACTGCGGGCTGGCTTTGGTCGCGCTGGGGTCGATGCCACCGTACCCCAGGGCATGCAGCATGGTCGTGTTCTGCTGCCAGGTATCCTTGATGACGGGATCGGCGATGGCGATAGGTGCCTGGGTAACGGGAGTGGCAAGGTGCAGCAGGGCCACATCCGAGGCGTTCGGGGTGTCGCGATAACCCAGATTGGTCAGCAGGTTGACGTAATATTCCGGGTGCATCAGCACCTGGTCGACCTTGCTGCGAAGGTGGGGGCGGCTGAGATCACTTACCCCGATGGCCACTTCCATGGGGCCGGACTGGGCCTCGGCGACGCAGTGCGCTGCGGTGAGTACCCACTGCTTGTCGATGAGGGTGCCGCCGCAGAAATTGCTCCAATTGCCGTTGACGACTTCGCCGACGGCCACCATCCAGCTGGGGGCTGTGACGGCGCTGCCGCCGATGATGCGCGGGCTGCCAGCATCGGCCTGAGCAGCCAGCGGCAGCAGGCAGGCGAGTACGACGCTGCTGCGTTTGAAATCCAACATACTGAACTCCTTGGTGTTATTATTTTAACCCGTAGTAGGGTGACGTATTATTATCAGGTCGGATCAGTTAAGCAAAAAGTCAATTGCACTGTCGTTGCCAGAATTGTGATGCATGTTTTTGTCCGATTCCCCTTTGTGCTAGAATGTGCGCACTTTTGACTCCGGCCCTTTTTGATTGCACAGAGACAGGATTTCCCATGAAGGTTATCGAAGGAAATATCGCCGCTCCTGAGGCGCGCGTTGCTATTGTCGTTGCCCGTTTCAACAGCTTCATCAACGAAAGCCTGGTGGACGGTGCGGTAGACGTACTGAAGCGTCAAGGTCAAGTCCAGGACAGCAACCTGACCCTGGTGCGAGTGCCGGGCGCAGTCGAAATCCCCCTGGCCATCAAGAAGCTGGCCAAGAGTGGTCAATATGACGCTATCGTGGCGCTGGGCACCGTCATTCGTGGCGGCACTTATCACTTCGATCTGGTGGCAAACGAGAACAGCAAGGGCATGGCCCAGGTAATGATGGAATATGAAATTCCGGTTGCCTTCGGCGTACTGACCACTGAAAACATTGAACAAGCCATCGAGCGTGCCGGTACCAAGGCGGGTAACAAGGGTGCAGAGGCAGCATTGAGCGCGCTCGAAATGATCAACGTCCTGAAACAGCTGGACGTGTAACGAGGAGAAATGCATTGAAACCGTCCGAGCGCCGCAAGGCCCGCCATTGTGCCACCCAGGCCATCTACCAGTGGCAGATGACCAAGGCCAACGTGGGCGACATCGAAGAGCAGTTCAAGATCGATCAGGACACCAAGGGTGTGGACCTGAACTACTTCCGCGATCTGCTGTTCGGAGTAGCCCTCCACTGCAACGAGCTGGACAAGGTCTTCGCACCTTTCCTCTCCCGTCCGCTGGAAGAAGTGGACATGGTGGACAAGGCGATCCTGCGTCTGGCGACCTATGAGCTGACCCGTCGTGATGATGTGCCGCCGCGCGTGGCCATCAACGAAGCGATCGAGCTGGCCAAATCCTTTGCTGCCGATGACAGCCACAAGTTTGTCAACGGTGTACTGGACAAGGTGATCAAGTCGCTGAACAAGCGTTGATCCTGCTGTCCGTCAACAGCATCTAAGAGAGGAGCCAGCTTATTGCTGGCTTTTTACTGTATGGGTGAATTCGAGCTGATTGATAAGTACTTCAAGGTCCCCCACGCCCGCAAGGACGTGGTGATGGGCCCTGGAGATGATTGTGCCCTGCTGACCCTGCCCCCCGACACCCAGCTGGCGGTGAGCACGGATACCCTGGTGAGCGGCGTCCACTTCTTTCCCGACATGGATCCGGTGGATCTCGGCTACAAGGCGCTGGCGGTCAATCTCTCCGATCTGGCTGCCATGGGCGCCGAGCCGCGCTGGGTCTCGCTGGCGCTGACCCTGCCCACCATCAACGAGGCCTGGGTGGCCGGCTTTGCGGAAGGGTTCCTGGAGCTTGCCGAATACTACAACGTGGCGCTGGTGGGCGGCGACATGACCCGCGGCCCGCTCTCCATCACGGTGTCGGTGAAGGGGTCGGTACCGGCTGGCCGTGCCCTGCTGCGCAGCGGTGCCAAGGCCGGGGACGGAGTCTATGTGACCGGCACCCTGGGCGATGCCGCCCTGGCGCTCTCCCATCTGCTGGCCAAGCGAACCCTCAACGAGAACCAGCTGGCGGCCGTGCTGCCGCGCCTCGACCATCCTCATCCCCGCATTCTGGCCGGACAGGCCCTGCGCGGGCTGGCCGGCAGTGCGCTGGATCTCTCCGACGGGTTGGCCTCGGATCTCGGCCATATCCTCAAGGCCTCCGGCGTGCGGGCCCAGATCGATCTCGATCTGCTGCCGCTCTCGCCGGTGCTGCAGGATGCGGTGAGCGAACAGGATGCCTGGCAGCTGGCACTGGCCGGTGGCGATGACTACGAGCTCTGTTTCACCGTGCCGGAGGAGCATCGCGGCGCGCTGGACACGGCGCTGGCCAACTGCGGCGTCAAGTTTACCCGCATCGGCCGCATCGTTGCCGGCGAACCGGGCATCGACTATCTGCGGGGCGAACAAACGGTGGCGCTGGAACTGAAAGGGTGGGACCACTTCGCATGAGCCTGTTGATGATAAAGCCTGAGCTGAAGCGGCTGAACCTGAAGCATCCGCTGCACTTTCTGGCGGTGGGCTTTGGCTCCGGCCTCTCGCCCAAGGCGCCGGGCACCATGGGGACGCTCGCCGCCATCCCCCTTTATCTGCTGGTGAGCGGTCTGTCAACGCCCTGGTTCATCGCGCTGCTGATAGTGGGCTTCGTGGCGGGCATCCGCATCTGCCAGAGCGCCACCGATGCCATCGGCATGCCGGATCACGGCGCCATCGTCTGGGACGAGGTGATCGGTTTTGGTGTCACCATGATAGCGGCCCCGGCCGGCTGGGAGTGGGTGCTGGCCGGCTTCGTGCTGTTCCGGTTGTTCGACATACTCAAGCCCTGGCCCATCTCCTGGTTTGACCGCCGCATTCATGGCGGCCTTGGCATCATGCTGGACGATCTCATCGCCGGCCTGTTCGCCCTGTTTTGTATGCAATCACTGGCATACTGGCTGGGTTGAGGGTGACAGCAAGGGGGAGTGCCATGCTGGCATCCCCCTATATATCTCTGTTTAGTTTTCATTCATCGGCATATGCTGCCGTTAAAAAATCATTTCACATAAATATTCACTACTCATTCGAAGCTTAAGACTATTGTGTCAATAGTGAATATTCCCGCCTGTTACGCCATTGTTGAAAGTAAAAGCACTAGTCAGGCATTTTATCGGTCATATAGTCTGTATATGTGATAGGAGTCATGATTTATGACTGCTGACTTGGCTGCTAACTGAGCAAAGTATTGCGAAATTGTATAACCCGATCATTTACACTCGCCGCCAAACCGTCTAAGTTACTCGCGGGTTATTCCAAAAAAATGCAAAAAACCCGCCCGGATCGCTGGTTTCGTTGTCTCATGGATTGAGCGTTTTGCAGTCATATCAAGCACTCAAGATCACCCCAAGGCACGACCGGCATCTGCGGCCGATTTACGGACGAATTATTTGGGACGGATGTCCCCCGCAGAGGTAAACATGTCCTTGCTCGAAGTGAAAAACTTGCGGATCGAGTACCCCTCCCGCTACGGGGTGCTGGCCGCAGTGAAGGATCTCTCTTTTTCCGTGGAAAAGGGGGAGATAGTCGGTGTGGTAGGCGAGTCCGGTGCCGGCAAGTCCACCATAGGCAACGCCGTCATCGACCTGCTGAGCCCCCCTGGCCGTATCGCCCGTGGCGACATCTATCTCAATGGCGAACTCATCTCCGGCAAGAGCCAGAACGAGATGCGGGCCATTCGAGGGTCGCGCATCGGCTTCATCTTCCAGGACCCCATGACCTCCCTCAACCCGCTGTTCACCGTCGAACGGCAGCTGGTTGAAACCATTCTGGCCAATACCGACCTCACCCGTGAGGCGGCCTTTGCCAAGGCGCTTTCCCTGATGGCGGCGGTGGGGATCCCGCAGCCTGAGCTGCGTATCAAGCAGTATCCTCACCAGTTCTCCGGTGGCATGCGCCAGCGGGTGGTGATTGCCATCGCCCTCTCCGGCGACCCCGAGCTCATCATCGCCGACGAGCCGACCACGGCGCTGGACGTCTCCATTCAGGATCAGATCCTCCAGCTCATCCGCAACCTCTGCAAAGAGCGGCAGGTGGGCTGCATGCTGGTGACTCACGACATGGGCGTGGTGTCCAACGTCACCGACAAGGTGGCGGTCATGTATCGCGGCGATCTGGTGGAGTTCGGTACCACCGAACAGGTGCTGGGTCGCCCCAACCACCCCTATACCCGCAGCCTCATCTCGGCGGTGCCCCGCTCGGATGTGAAGCTGGTGCGCTTCCCGCTGGTCTCCTATATCGAGGACGCCGGTGCGGCGGATACCAGCATCGATCTCAAGACCCATTGGCTTGGCCAGAGTCAGGACGAGCGTGCCTATGAAGGGGCGCTGCTGCGGGTGGAAAACGTGGATCTGAAGTTCGTCACCAAGGATTCCCTGTTCCCGAGCCGCCGCCAGTACGTGCGGGCTTGCAACAACATCAGCTTCGAGATCTTCGAGGGTGAAACCTTCGGCCTGGTGGGGGAGTCTGGCTCCGGCAAGTCGACCATCGCCCGTGCCATCACCGGCCTCTATCCGCCCGATACCGGCAAGATCTTCTTCGAGGGGATCGATCTGACCGCGCTCAAGGGTGAGCATGAGCGGCGCCCGCTGCGTCGCCAGATGCAGATGGTGTTCCAGAACCCCTACTCCTCGATGAACCCGCGCATGAAGGTACGCGACATCATCGCAGAGCCGATCCGCTTTCATAAGCTGGCCGGCAGCGAGAGCCAGATCGAGGGGATCGTGGGGGATCTGCTGGATCACGTCGGCCTTGGCCGTGGTGCCGGGGTGAAGTATCCCCACGAATTCTCCGGCGGCCAGCGTCAGCGCATCTCCATTGCCCGCGCTCTGGCGACCCGGCCACGCTTCCTCATCTGCGACGAGCCCACCTCGGCGCTGGATGTGTCGGTGCAGGCCCAGATCCTCAACCTGCTCAAGGATCTGCAGCAGGAGCTTGGCCTCACCATGCTGTTCATCAGTCACGATCTGCCGGTGATCCGCCAGATGTGCGATCGCATCGGGGTGATGCAGCACGGTCATCTGGTGGAAGTGGCGGAGACCGAGAAACTCTTTACCAATGCCGAGCATGAGTACAGCCGCAAGCTGATCTCCCTCATGCCGGAGTTCAAGGGAATGTCCCGCGAGGGGCTGGAAATCGCAAGCTAGGAAAGGGGCGGCCCGCCGCTCTGCTTGTCAAAAAAAGTGTCAATAAAAAGCCAAAAGCATGGAGAAAGACATGAAGAAAGGATTATCCAAGATTGCCCTGGCGCTGTTTGCCGCCGGTTTCGCTTTTAACGTTTCCGCCGTCGACATCAAGGTCGCCGTCGCCTCCGACGCCACCTCGCTGGACCCGCAGGAGCAGCTCTCCGGTCAGACCCTGGAGATGTCCCACCTGGTGTTCGATCCGCTGATGCGTTACACCCAGGACCTGAAATTCGAGCCGCGTCTGGCCGAGAAGTATGAGCGCATCGACGACAAGACCGTGCGCTTCTTCCTGCGCAAGGGCGTCAAGTTCCACTCCGGCAACGACTTCACCGCCGACGACGTGGTGTGGACCGTCAACCGTCTGAAGTCCTCAGTCGACTTCAAGGCCATCTTCGACCCCATCGCCGAAGTGAAGAAGGTCGATGAGTACACCGTCGATCTCGTCACCGCCAAGCCGTTCCCGCTGGTGCTGCAGACCGTCACCTATATCTTCCCGATGGACTCCAAGTTCTATACCGGCAAGACCGAGGCGGGCAAAGACAAGGCCGAGATCGTCAAGAACGGCGACTCCTACGCCTCCACCCATGTCTCCGGTACCGGCCCGTTCAGCGTCAAGTTCCGCGAGCAGGGCGTCAAGCTGGAGTACACCCGCAACGCCAACTACTGGGACAAGGCCTCCAAGGGCAACGTCGACAACCTGACCGTGGTGCCCATCAAGGAGGACGCCACCCGCGTGGCGGCCCTGCTGGGTGGTGACGTGGACGTGATCTACCCGGTTGCGCCGAACGATCTGGAGCGCGTGAAGAACGGCAAGGACACCCAGCTGGTGACCCTGTCCGGTACCCGCGCCATCATCATCGAGCTGAACCAGAACACCAACCCGGCGCTGAAAGACAAACGCGTGCGTCAGGCGATCAACTACGCCATCAACCAGGTGGGCATCGTCGAGAAGATCAACAAAGGCTTCGGTACCCCTGCCGGCCAGCTGAGTCCGAAAGGCTATGCCGGTCACAACGAGGCGCTCAAGCCCCAGTATGATCTGGCCAAGGCCAAGCAGCTGATGAAGGAAGCCGGCTATGAGCAGGGCTTCAAGATGAGCTTCATCTCCCCGGCTGCCCGTTACGTCAACGACGTCAAGATTGCCCAGGCCGTCTCCGCCATGCTGGCCAAGATCAACATCAAGGTGGATCTGAAGACCATGCCGGTGGCCCAGTACTGGCCTGAGTTTGACAAGTGCGCCGCGGACATGCAGCTGATCGGCTGGCACTCCGACACCGAAGACAGTGCGAACTTCTTCGAGTTCCTGACCTTCACCAAGGATGCCAAGACCGGCATGGGCCAGTACAACTGCGCCGGTTATGCCAACGCCGAGGCTGACAAGCTGGTCGAGCAGGCCAACGCCGAGACCGATCCGGCCAAGCGTGCCGAGATGTTGAAGAAGGTCGAAGCCATGCTGATCGACGACGCTGCCTATGTGCCGCTGCACTGGGAAGATCTGGCCTACGGCGCCAAGAAGAACGCCGACATCAAGCCGGTGGTCAACGTGATGAACTTCCCTTACTTCGGCGACCTGGTGGTCGGCAAGTAAGCGAAGGTTGCAAGGAAGGACGGGGCGGGGTGGTCAGCCGGCCACCCCGCCTGCTAACAGAAGCCTGTGCCATGACACAGGCCACGTAGAAGGACAAGCATGTTTACATTCCTGCTGAAACGGTTCTATCAGGCCGTGATAGTGATGTTCGTCATCAGCCTGGTCGCCTTCTCCATCCAGGACAACCTGGGGGATCCGTTGCGCGAGCTGGTGGGACAATCCGTCTCCGAAGCCCAGCGCCACGAATTGCGCGAGAAGATGGGCCTCAACGATCCTTTCCTCGTCAAATACAGCCGCTTCTTGAAGAACGCGGTACACGGGGATCTGGGTACTTCCTACTTCTTCAAGCGACCAGCCCTCGAGGTTATCCTCGACAAGCTGGTGGCTACTCTTGAGCTGGTGTTTGGCGCTGCGCTGATCATCGTGGTGGTCTCCATTCCGCTTGGGGTCTACTCGGCGATCCGCCCGCACAGCATACCGACCAAGATCATCATGGCGGGGAGCAGCATCGGCATCTCGATCCCGGTGTTCCTGACCGCCATCATGCTGATGTACCTCTTCTCCATCCAGCTGGGCTGGCTGCCGGCCTATGGCCGTGGCGAGACCTACAACCTGCTGGGCTGGGAGTCGGGCTTCTTCACCTGGGACGGAATCAAGCATTTGATCCTGCCCTGCGTGGCGCTCTCCTCCATCATGTTGCCGCTGTTCATCCGGCTGGTGCGCTCCGAGATGCTGGAGCAGCTCTCCTCCGAGTACGTCAAGTTCGCCCGTGCCAAGGGGCTGGACAACAACAAGGTCTACTACAGCCACGCTCTGAAGAACACCATGCTGCCGGTCATTACCGTCGGTGGTGTGCAGATCGGTACCATGGTGGCCTACACCATCCTGACCGAGAGCGTATTCCAGTGGCCGGGGACCGGCTTCCTGTTCCTCGAGGCGATCCACCGGGTCGATACGCCCCTCATCACCGCCTACGTCATCTTCGTCGGGCTCATTTTCGTGGTGACCAATACCCTGGTCGACCTGCTTTACGGGTTGATCAACCCGACCGTCAACCTGACCGCCAAGGGGTAACAGATGACTCATGCTGTAACTGCAAGCCCAAGCCGTTGGGCTCGTTTTAAAAATTCCGACATCGTCTACTACTTCCTGCGGGACAAGGTAGCCATGTTCAGCTTTGCGGTGTTCGTGGTGTTCGTCCTGGCGGCCCTGCTGGCACCCTGGCTGGCCCCGTACAACGTCTATGACCAGACCAGCTTCGATCTGATGGATGCCGAATTGCCGCCCTCCTGGCTGGAAGGAGGCGAAGAGCGCTTCTGGCTCGGTACCGACAACCAGGGCCGCGACATCTGGAGCACCATTCTCTATGGCGCCCGCATCTCGCTGACCATAGGTCTGTTCGCGGTGGCGCTGCAGCTGGTGCTCGGCATCGTCATCGGCCTCATCGCCGGTTACTTCGGTGGCCGCATCGACAGCCTGCTGATGCGCTTTGCCGACGTGCAGCTGTCGTTCTCCACCATGATGGTGGCGATCATCATCTCCGCCATCTTCCAGGCGACGTTTGGTTCCGAGTTCTACTCGAAGTTCGCCATCCTGATGCTGGTGGTGATCATCGGTATCGCCGAGTGGCCGCAGTACGCCCGAACCGTGCGCGCCTCGGTGCTGGCGGAGAAGAAGAAGGAGTATGTGGAAGCGGCCAAGGTGATGGGCTTTCGCGCCCCGCGCATCATGTTCCGCCACATTCTGCCCAACTGCCTGTCGCCGATCCTGGTCATCTCCACGGTGCAGGTGGCCAACGCCATCATGAGTGAGGCAGCCCTCTCCTTCCTCGGTCTGGGAATGCCGGTGGATCAGCCGTCGCTGGGCTCGCTCATCAGCGTGGGCTTCAACTACATCTTCTCCGGTTCCTGGTGGATCACCGCCTTCCCGGGCATCTGCCTGGTGGTGCTGGTGCTGGTCATCAACCTGTTGGGTGACTGGCTGCGGGATGTGTTCAATCCCAAGCTCTACAAGGGCTGATGGTCGCGGATAAACCAACGAGACAGAGAAACAAAAAGGGCGCCATAACGGCGCCCTTTTACTGTGTGTGCTGAGGGGGTCAAGCCTGCAGCCACTGCTCTATGCTGCGCTGGATGCCGGCGCCATCGAGCCCCAGCAGTGTGTAGATCTCCTCCTGGGTACCCTGTTCGACGAAGCGATCCGGCAGGCCGAGATTGAGCACCGGCTTGCACTGTTTGCTGCGCATCAACAGCTCGTTCACCGCAGAGCCGGCACCGCCCATGATGGCGTTGTCCTCGAGGGTGACGAACTGATCGTGGGTCGTGGCCAGGGAGAGCACCAGGGCCTCGTCCATCGGCTTGACGAAGCGCATGTCCACCAGGGTGGCATCGAGCGCCTCGGCAGCCGCTTTGGCCTGTTGCAGCAATGTGCCGAACGCCAGGATGGCGGTGCCCTTGCCCTGACGCACGATCCGGCCCTTGCCGAGCGCCAGCGCCTGCATCTCGCTCTCGACCTGGATGCCGGTGCCGCTGCCGCGGGGGTAGCGTACCGCCGCCGGCCCGTTGCACTGGTAGCCGGTGTAGAGCATCTGACGGCATTCGTTCTCGTCGGACGGGGTCATGATCACCATGTTGGGCACGGTGCGCAGGAAGCTGATGTCGAACGCCCCCTGATGAGTGGGGCCGTCGGCTCCCACCAGACCGGCCCGGTCGATGGCGAACAGCACCGGCAGCTCTTGCAGCGCCACATCGTGGATCAGCTGGTCGTAGGCACGCTGCAGGAAGCTCGAGTAGATGGCGACCACCGGCTTCTGGTCGGCGATGGCGAGACCGGCGGCGAAGGTGACCGCGTGCTGCTCGGCGATGGCCACGTCGAAGTAGCGATCCGGATACTGCTGGCTGAACTTCACCAGGCCGGAGCCTTCGCGCATGGCCGGGGTGATGCCGACCAGCCGCTCATCCTTGGCCGCCATGTCGCACAGCCACTGGCCGAAGATGGCGGAGAAGCTCGGCTTGCCACCGCTCGCCTTGGGCAGGGTGCACTCGTTCGGATTGAACTTGGGCACGCCGTGATAACCGATGGGGTCCTTCTCGGCGGGCTCATAGCCCTTGCCCTTCTTGGTCTTGACGTGCAGCAACTGCGGCCCCTTGAGGTTGCGCATGTTGCGCAGGGTCTCGACCAGGGCGTTGATGTCGTGGCCGTCGATGGGGCCTATGTAGTTGAAGCCGAACTCCTCGAACAGGGTGCCGGGCACCACCATTCCCTTGAGGTGTTCCTCGGCCCGCTTGGCCAGCTCCTTGACCGGCGGCAGACCGGCCAGCACCTTCTTGCCACCCTCGCGGATGGTGGTGTAGAGCTTGCCAGACATGATGCGGGCCAGGTGGTTGTTGAGCGCCCCGACATTTTCGGAGATGGACATCTCGTTGTCGTTGAGCACCACCAGCATGTCCTTGTGGACATCGCCGGCGTGATTGAGAGCCTCGAACGCCATGCCGGCGGTAATGGCACCGTCGCCGATCACCGCAACCACCTTGCGCCCCAGCCCTTCGCTCTCGGCCGCGACTGCCATGCCGAGCGCCGCACCGATGGAGGTGCTGGAGTGGCCGACCGAGAGCACGTCATATTCGCTCTCGCCGCGCCAGGGGAAGGGGTGCAGACCGTCTTTCTGGCGGATGCTCTGCATCCGATCGCGGCGACCGGTGAGGATCTTGTGGGGATAAGCCTGGTGGCCCACGTCCCACACCAGCCGATCGAACGGGGTGTTGTAGACGTAGTGCAGCGCCACCGTCAGTTCGACGGTGCCGAGCCCGGAGGCAAGATGGCCACTGGAGCGACTCACCGAACGCAGCAGATATTCACGCAGTTCGTTGCACAGTACGGGCAGTCGCTCGAAGGGCAGGGATCGCAACTCGACCGGCGTATCCGCGAGGGCCAGGTTGGGGAAATTGCTTATATCAACGCTCATATTGTTACTGTTATCCAGCGTTTAGTGGGTTCGCTCGATGATGTAATCGGCAAACGCTTCCAGAATGTCGGTATTGTAGGGCAAAGATTGCAAGGCTGTTAAGGCTTTACCATGCAGTTCGCGAGCCAGCTCACGGGCATTGTCGAGCCCCAGCAGCGCCGGATAGGTACTCTTTTCCAGCGCCAGATCGGAACCTTGTCGCTTGCCGAGGGTGGCGGTATCGCCCGTGATGTCGAGGATGTCATCCTGCACCTGGAAGGCGAGACCGATGGCGGCGGCATAGGTTTGCAGCGCGCTCAGGGTGGTTTCATCCACGTCGGCCTTGCACAGGGCGCCAAGCGCCACGGCGCACTCGATGAGGGCCCCGGTCTTGTGACGGTGTACCTGTTCCAGCTCGGCGAGGGAGATCTGGCGACCTTCCGCCTGCAGATCCAGCGCCTGGCCACCGCACATGCCGAGATAACCCGAGGCGCGGGCCAGCCGGCTCAGCATCCGTACCCGGTTGGCCAGCAGCGCGTCCGGCATCGGGTGATCGGCCAGAATGGTGAAGGCCAGGGTCTGCAGGGCGTCGCCGGCCAAAATGGCGGTGCCTTCATCGAAGGCCTTGTGCACCGTCGGCTGACCGCGACGCAGATCGTCGTTGTCCATGGCGGGCAGGTCGTCGTGCAGCAGGGAGTAGGCGTGAATGCACTCTACTGCGGCGGCCGGGCCATCCAGCAGTTCGTTCTTTACGCCCAGCATCTCGCCGACGGCGTAGACCAGGAAGGGGCGCACCCGCTTGCCGCCCAGCAGCAGGCCGTAACGCATGGCATCGCGCAGGCGGGGGGCCATTGCGGGCAAGGATTCAAGTTGTGCAGACAGACAGTCGTCAATACGTTGCCGGTGCAGGCGGGAAAAATCGTCCAGCGTCACTCACTCCTCTCCTTGCTCTGGCTGGAAGGGGACGGCTTGCTCGCTGCCATCGGCCTGAGTCAGCAGGATCTGGATCTTCTGCTCGGCCTGCTCCAGCTTCTGCTGGCCGGCCCGCACCAGATGAATACCCTGCTCAAACTGCTTGAGAGCCTCTTCCAGCGGCAGAGAGCCCTGTTCCAGTTGATGAACTATGGTTTCCAGCTCTTCCAGAGTGGCATCAAAACTCAGGCGGTCGATTTTTTTACTGGCCATGTCCATCCTCGGGGATTGAAAAAAACGGCTTATCTTAACATCGACGACGGGCAGGGGGGAGGCAGAAAAATGCCCTCGGCTTAAACTCTCGGAAAAGTGGCCGATAATAAGCCATCTTCCGAACGGGGAAAATTGTGGCAACCCTTGCCGCTGATGAGCCAATAGCAGAAAATTCAACAAACTGCAGATACAACAAATTTCAGCTGACAGGAGTAAGGATGTGGATTTAGGCAGTCTGATAGGCATAGTGCTGGGGTTCGGGGTGGTGGTGTACGGCATGCTGCTGGGTGGCCCCATGAGCATGTATGTGGATATGCCCTCGGTCTATATCACCATTTTGGGTTCTCTGTTCATCTGCATGATGAAGTTCAACCTCGGCCAGTTTTTGATGGCGTTCAAGGTGGCCGGCAAGGCATTCATGTACAAGGGGGACAAGCTCGATGACCTGATTGCCAAGGCGGTGGAACTGGCGGACGCGGCCCGCAAGGGGGGCTTCCTGGCCCTGGAGGCGGCGGAGATCCCCAATACCTTCATGAAGAAGGGCATCGACATGCTGGTGGATGGCCATGACGCCGACGTGGTACGGGCCGTGATGGAGAAGGACATCGAGCTGACCTCGGAGCGCCACGTCATCGCCGTCAAGGTGTTCCGCTCCCTGGGGGATCTTGGCCCCGCCATGGGGATGATCGGTACCCTGGTGGGGCTGGTGGCCATGCTGGCGAACATGAGTGACCCCAAGTCCATCGGCCCGGCCATGGCGGTGGCCTTGCTCACCACCCTGTACGG
Organism: Aeromonas sp. QDB54; assembly: GCF_027707385.1. Taxonomy (NCBI): domain Bacteria; kingdom Pseudomonadati; phylum Pseudomonadota; class Gammaproteobacteria; order Aeromonadales; family Aeromonadaceae; genus Aeromonas; species Aeromonas sp. QDB54. The sequence continues at coordinate 142,661 of NZ_JAPCIT010000001.1, forward strand.
GGCGATCGAGGCCAACATGATCGCCATCCCCATCGCCGACAAGCTGGAGCTGCGCAGCGGTGAGGAGCAGCTGAGCCGTACCCTGATCCTCGACGCCATCATGGGCATTCAGGACGGCCAGAACCCGCGGGTGATCCAGGCCATGCTGCAGAACTACCTGAACCAGTCCAAACGCAACAACGGGACCGAATAGGAGCGCGCATGGCAAAGTGCAAGTGCCCACCTCCCGGTCTGCCCGGCTATATGGGAACCTTCGCCGACCTGATGTCGCTGTTGATGTGCTTCTTCGTGCTGCTGCTCTCGTTTGCCGAGATGGATGTGCAGAAGTTCAAGCAGATCGCCGGCTCCATGGAGAAGGCGTTCGGGGTGCAGAATATTCTCGAGGTGAAGGACATCCCCAAGGGAACCTCCGTCATCGCCCAGGAGTTCAGGCCGGGTCGCCCGGAGCCGACCCCCATCGATACCATCATGCAGCAGACCATGGACATGACCCAGACCGAGCTGGATTTTCAGCCCGGCGATGCCGATCAGGCCGGCGGTCATGACAAGAGCGAAGAGAAGCTGGTGGGGGGCGACACCCAGCAGGAGGCGCAGAAACAGCAGCAGCAGGAGCAGTCCAACGCGCTGGCCAAGGCGCTGGCGGATCAGATGAAGGCGCAGATCCAGGATGGCGCCATCGAAGTGGAGGCGCTGGGTCAGCAGATCATCATCCGGATCCGGGAAAAAGCGGCCTTCCCGGCGGGCTCCGCCTTCCTGCAGCCCCAGTTCTGGCCGGTGGTGCGCAAGGTGGCGGCTCTGCTCAAGGATGTGCCTGGCGAGATCACCATTTCGGGTCACACTGATGATGCCGCCACCGAGGATGAGCTGTTCCAGTCCAATTGGGAGCTCTCCTCCCAGCGGGCGGTGGCGGTAGCCCACCAGATGATCAAGGTGCCGGGCTTCGATGGCGGCCGGCTGGTGGTACAGGGCATGGCCGATTCCCAGCCGCTGGTGCCCAATACCAGCCCGGAAAACCGGCGCATGAACCGGCGGGTGGAGATCTCCATCATGCAGGGCAAACCGACGGTGTCAGCCCCGATCAGCGCACAGGAGCAGAAATAGTTCCGGCAAATTCTGATGAGAAAGCGCGATCCCGCTCGCAGGGACTGACATGGATTTTGTGCCGGCTTCATATTAAGATGCCTCATCCGAACCGACAGCTGCGGCTCTCTCTGATAGCCGCAGCTTCTCTTTTCAAGCAACCCAGGTTTCGACTATGAATCATACTCCGATGACTGTTCGCGGCGCTGAAAAGCTGCGTGAAGAGCTCGAATATCTCAAGACCGAGCTGCGTCCGCAGATTATCGAAGCGATTGCAGATGCCCGTGAACATGGTGATCTGAAAGAAAACGCCGAATACCATGCTGCCCGCGAGCAGCAAGGCTTCTGTGAAGGCCGTATCCAGGAAATCGAGAGCAAGCTCTCCAACGCCCAGGTGATCGACATCACCAAGATGACCAACAATGGTCGCGTCATCTTCGGGGCAACCGTGACTCTGCTCAAGAGCGAGACGGAAGAAGAGGTGGTCTACCGTATCGTGGGTGACGACGAGGCGGACATCAAACAGAACATGATCTCCGTGAATTCCCCCATCGCCCGTGCCCTGATCGGCAAGGAAGTGGACGATGTGGCCATCGTCAAGACGCCGGCAGGCGATGTGGAGTACGAGATCCTGGAAGTTGCCTACCTCTGAGGTAGGTGGATGCCAGAACAGGGGAGCCCCGGCTCCCCTGTTTGTATTTAGCGGGGCTGGTAAGCCTGGGTGAAGGCGTCCTGATGACGCTGGAACATCCAGTTGCGCAGCAGTTCAAGGTCCGCTTTGGCCATCTGGAAATGCAGTGCCCAGCCCTGAATGCCGTTGCGACGATGAATGTGTCTGACCAGCTCTGCGCTGAGCGGCAGGGGAGCGAGATCCTCAATGAGCAGGCTGCCCGTCAAGGTGGCGCCGACGGCCAGTCCGGGCGGCAGGCCCTCGACGACCAGACCATCGAGCGACAGGCTGTGCACCAGATACTCGTGCTCACCCATCCTGAAGCTGGCCTGCTCGTCCAGCCGCCAAGTGCGCGGATGGGGATAACCCAGCTCCTTGATGACGGGGGCTGCGATGCGTGGCTCGACAAAGCCATCATCTCCTTGAGTGAAGCGCAGCGGAAAACGGAGCTGATGCCCGGCAAAACGGGCTTCCAGCACCAGCTGGTCGGCGCGTTGCAGCAGGCCTAGCAGGGGAGTGGCGAGATAACCGCTCAGGGATTGACCGGCGGCCGTCTCCTGATCGCTTCCCAAGTCCCGTAGCATGGCCAGTTCATCTTCGGTGAGAATCTGATGGTGATCCATAGCGGGTATCCACGAGTATTCATCGCAGGTTAAGGGCCTAGCGACTACTTTGGCAAGCGACTTGGGAAGAGGGGAAATGAAGGAAAGAGCGATGCTCTTTCCTGTTACTTGCGGGGCAGTTGGATTTTCGGCTCGTTGGCCTGACGATAGATGGTCAGCACGTGGCCGATGCTCTGTACTTTCACCGCGCCGGTTTCACGGACGATGGCATCCATAACCAGCTGTTTCATCTCACGATCTTCAGACGCAACCTTAACCTTGATCAGCTCGTGGTGGTTGAGCGCCAGATCGATCTCGGCCAGCACACCTTCGGTCAGACCGTGTTGTCCCAGCAGGACGACCGGCTTCAGACTGTGGGCAAGGCCCTTGAGGTACTGTTTCTGTTTATTGTTGAGAATCATGGCAATTTCTTCATAAGTCAGGGTTGAAAGGGGCGTATTCTACCCCCACTTAGCCCTTAATACTAATAACCCTTGTGGTTTTTTAAAGTCGACGATCATGACCCAGAAAAAACATTCCCCCAGTTCAACCCGCTGGTTAAAAGAGCATTTTGACGATCAATACGTCAAAAAAGCCCAGAAGTTGGGACTGAGATCCCGTGCCGTGTTCAAGATCGACGAGATCCAGGGCAAGGACAAACTGCTCAAACCGGGCATGACGGTGGTGGATCTGGGGGCGGCCCCCGGTGGCTGGTCCCAGTTTGCCATCGACCAGGTCGGTGACAAGGGCCGGGTGATCGCCTGCGATATTCTGCCGATGGATTCCATCGCCGGTGTCGATTTCCTTCAGGGCGACTTTCGGGAGGAAACTGTACTGGGCGCTCTGCTTGAACGGGTAGGTCCGGACAAGGTTGACGTCGTCATGTCCGACATGGCGCCCAACATGAGCGGTACCCAGCAGGTGGATCAGGCCCGTTCCATGTATCTGGTCGAACTGGCGCTGGACATGTGCAACCAGGTCCTGCGGGCCAACGGCAGCTTCGTGGTCAAGGTGTTCCAGGGGGAGGGGTTTGATATCTATCTCAATGAAATCCGTAAACTTTTCACTGCCGTCAAGATTCGTAAACCAGACTCGTCTCGTGCCCGTTCACGAGAAGTCTACATTGTGGCTACCGGTTTTAAACTGTAGTACCCTAACCTTCATCGTTAACTGTCAGTCTGCGAGGTTACTGATTTGAGTGACATGGCGAAAAACCTAATCCTGTGGCTGGTCATCGCCGTCGTGTTGATGTCGGTGTTCAATAGCTTCAGCCCCAGCGATACCACCAGTCGCCAGCTGGACTATTCCAGCTTCGTTAAAGAAGTGACCCAAGAGCAGATCCGTGAAGTGCGGATGGATGGCAAGGTCATTAATGGCGTCAAGCGCACCGGTGAACGCTTCACCACCATCATCCCGGCGCCGGATCCCCAGCTGCTCAACGACATGCTCAATCACAATGTCAAAGTGATGGGCGAGAAGCCGGAAGAGCCGTCTCTGCTGACGTCCATCTTCATCTCCTGGTTCCCGATGCTGTTGCTGATCGGTGTCTGGGTCTTCTTCATGCGTCAAATGCAGGGCGGTGGTGGCAAGGGTGCCATGTCGTTCGGCAAGAGCAAGGCTCGCCTGATGAGTGAAGATCAGATCAAGACCACCTTTGCCGACGTGGCTGGCTGTGACGAGGCCAAGGAAGAGGTGAAGGAGCTGGTCGACTATCTGCGCGATCCGAGCAAGTTCCAGAAACTGGGCGGCAAGATCCCGACCGGCGTACTGCTTGTTGGTCCTCCCGGTACCGGTAAGACCCTGCTGGCCAAGGCCATTGCGGGCGAGGCCAAGGTGCCCTTCTTTACCATTTCGGGTTCAGATTTCGTCGAGATGTTCGTGGGTGTCGGTGCCTCCCGGGTGCGTGACATGTTCGAGCAGGCCAAGAAGTCTTCTCCCTGCATCATCTTCATTGACGAGATCGACGCGGTCGGCCGCCAGCGTGGCGCCGGTCTGGGCGGTGGTCATGATGAGCGTGAGCAGACCCTGAACCAGATGCTGGTCGAAATGGATGGCTTTGAAGGCAATGAAGGCATCATTGTCATCGCCGCTACCAACCGTCCTGACGTACTGGACCCCGCCTTGCTGCGTCCGGGTCGTTTCGACCGTCAGGTCGTGGTCGGTCTGCCGGATGTGCGTGGTCGCGAACAGATCCTGAAAGTGCACATGCGCAAGGTACCGTTGGCAGATGACGTCAATCCGGCGCTGATTGCCCGCGGTACGCCCGGTTTCTCTGGTGCTGACCTGGCCAACCTGGTCAACGAAGCCGCCCTGTTCTCGGCCCGTGAGAGCCGTCGAGTGGTCTCCATGGCCGAGTTTGAAAAGGCCAAGGACAAGATCATGATGGGTGCGGAACGTCGCTCCATGGTGATGAAAGAGTCCGAGAAAGAGATGACGGCCTATCACGAAGCCGGTCACGCCATCATTGGTCGTCTGGTGCCGGATCATGACCCCGTCTACAAGGTTTCCATCATTCCGCGCGGTCGTGCGCTGGGGGTGACCATGTACCTGCCGGAGCAGGATCGATGGAGCCACTCCAAGCAGCATCTGGAGTCCATGATCTCCAGCCTGTACGGCGGCCGTCTGGCGGAAGAGCTGATCTACGGTGCCGAGAAGGTATCGACCGGTGCGTCCAACGACATTGAGCGCGCCACCGACATCGCCCGCAAGATGGTGACCCAGTGGGGCATGTCCGAGCGTCTCGGCCCCATGCTCTACGCGGAAGAAGATGGCGAGGTGTTCCTCGGTCGCAGCATGGCCAAGGCCAAGCACATGTCCGATGATACTGCGCGCGTCATCGATGCCGAGGTCAAGCAGGTCATCGATCGCAACTACGCCCGCTCCAAGCAGATCCTGCTGGACAACATGGACGTGCTGCACAGCATGAAAGATGCGCTGATGAAGTACGAGACCATCGATGCCAAGCAGATCGACGATCTGATGGCTCGCCGCGAAGTGCGTGCCCCCAGCAACTGGCATGATGAGCACGGTGATACCCCGCAAGGCGGTGCCACGGTTGCAGCAGAGGCCAAGCCGGCGGTAGCCGAGAGCGAGCAGGTGGCTGATGTCGATATCGACAAGGCCAACGATCTGCCGGCCAAATAAATCGTGATGATACAAACCCCGGGCTGGCCCCGGGGTTTTTCTTTATGTCAACGGAAGTAACGATGCAGCTAACCAGCAAGGGGCTCAGCCTCTCCCTCGAACGTCCCCACGTCATGGGGATCCTCAATGTGACACCGGACTCCTTCTCCGACGGTGGTCATTTCAATCAGCTGGAGCGGGCGATGACCCATGCGCGCCAGATGGTGGCGGAGGGGGCGACCCTCATCGACATCGGTGGCGAGTCGACCCGCCCCGGTGCTCCCGATGTGAGCGAGCAGGAGGAGCTGGACAGAGTCATTCCCGTGGTGGAGCGCATGGTCGCCGAGCTGGAGGTGATGATCTCCCTGGATACCTCCAAGGCAGCGGTGATGCGGGAAGGCTGCGCGGCGGGTGCCCATCTTATCAACGACGTACGAGCCCTGCTCGAGCCGGGGGCCCTGGCCGCGGCCGCCGTTGCCGACGTTCCGGTGTGCCTGATGCACATGCAGGGGCAGCCCAGAACCATGCAGGCAGAGCCGCACTATGACGATCTGCTGGGGGAGGTGAGGGCTTTCTTCGACGAGCGGATCGCCGCCTGTCTGGCAGCGGGAATACGGAGGGAGCAGTTGTTGCTGGACCCCGGTTACGGTTTTGGCAAGACGCTCGCGCACAACTATCAGCTGCTTGCCCAGCAGGAGAAGTTGCTCGATTACCAGCTTCCGCTCTTGGTCGGTATGTCGCGAAAGTCTATGATAGGCAACCTGCTTGGCTGCCCGGTTGATGAACGGCTGGCCGGCAGTCTGGCCTGTGCGCTCATCGGGATGCAGCGCGGTGCCCGGATCATTCGGGTGCATGATGTGCGAGCGACCATGGATGCCTTGCGTACCGGCTGGATGGTCATGACGGGACAAGATTTCATATCCAAATAAAAAAACGAGAACAGACAATGGCAAGAAAGTATTTTGGCACCGACGGTGTACGCGGCAAGGTGGGTGAATACCCGATCACCCCGGATTTCGTGATGAAACTGGGCTGGGCCGCGGGCAAGGTGCTCTCCAAGAAGGGTACTCGCAAGGTGCTGATCGGCAAGGATACCCGCATCTCCGGCTACATGCTGGAGTCCGCACTGGAGGCGGGCCTGTCCGCCGCGGGTCTCAAGGCCATTCTGATGGGCCCCATGCCCACCCCGGCCGTCGCTTACCTGACCCGCACCTTCCGGGCCGAAGCCGGCATCGTCATCAGCGCTTCCCACAACCCCTATTACGACAACGGCATCAAGTTCTTCTCCGCCGACGGTACCAAGCTGCCTGACGAAGTCGAGATGGCCATCGAAGCCGAGCTGGACCACGAGCTGAAGTGCGTGGAGTCTGCCGAGCTGGGCAAGGCACTGCGCATCGACGATGCCGCCGGTCGTTACATCGAATTCTGCAAGAGCACTTTCCCCTCCAATCTGAGCCTGGAAGGGCTGAAGATGGTGGTGGACTGTGGTCATGGTGCGACCTACCACATTGCGCCTTCCGTATTCCGCGAGCTGGGGGCAGAAGTGATCGCCATCGGCTGCAGCCCGGATGGTCTCAACATCAACGACGGTGTCGGTTCGACCGCCCCGGAAGCTCTGGCGGCCAAGGTGCTGGAGTGCAAGGCGGATCTGGGGGTGGCCTTCGATGGTGATGGCGACCGTCTGGTGATGGTGGACAACACCGGCTATATCATCGACGGCGATGAAATCCTCTACATCATCGCCCGCGATGCACTGCGCAACGGTCGCCTCAAGGGCGGCGTGGTGGGCACCCTGATGGCCAACATGGGTCTGGAGCTGGCGCTGCAGACCCTCGGCATCCCGTTCGCCCGTGCCAAGGTGGGCGACCGCTACGTGCTGGAGATGATGAACGAGAAGGGCTGGCGCATCGGCGGCGAGAACTCCGGTCACATCATCTGCCTGGATCAGACCACTACCGGGGATGGCATCGTCGCCGCCCTGCAGGTACTAACCGCCATCTGTACCGCCGAGATGCCGCTGGCCAAGCTGCGCTCCGGCATGAACAAGTTCCCGCAGGTGCTGGTCAATGTGCGTTTTGCCGAAGGCAAGGATCCGCTGGCGGCCGACGCCGTGCAGCAGGAAGTGGCCAAGGTGGAACAGGAGCTGGCTGGTCGTGGCCGTGTGCTGCTGCGCAAATCTGGCACTGAACCCCTGATCCGCGTGATGGTGGAAGGGGAACATGAACAGCAGGTGCGTGATATGGCCCAACGCATCGCACAACAGGTTGAATCGGCGTTTTAATGAACAAAAAGGGCGGCTTTTAAGCCGCCCTGGTTGTATCTTGTTCAAACGATTCGAAAATTTGAAAATAGCGCTTGTCAGCTGACAATCCTCTGGATATTATCAGCCCCGCTTTCGCAAGGGAGTTGCCGATGGGACATCGCAAGCCGTTTGTAGCAGCCAACTGGAAGTTACACGGTAGTAGGTCGCAGTTAGAGCAGTTTACTGGTCAATGTCTGAAGGACGTTGATGAACGAGTAGACGTGGTCTTGTGTCCATCCCATGTGCATCTCGACTTCACGGCCGCACTGCTCGGTGAGCAGCGGACAATGAAGTTGGGGGCTCAGAATGTGAGCCAGCACAGACAGGGCGCTTACACGGGGGAAATCTCGTGTCAGATGCTGGTCGAGGCAGGGTGTCGATACGTACTGGTAGGGCACTCCGAGCGCAGGCGTCTCTTTGGTGAGACCAGTTTTATCGTCGCAGAGAAGTTTGCGGCAGCCAGAGCGGCAGGTCTGATTCCCATCCTCTGTTTGGGTGAATCAGGGGCGGCGAGGCAGGCGAGAAGAACCTTCGAGGTGATCGCCGAAGAGCTGGACATCGTCATAGAGAAAAATGGCGCGATGGCTTTCGATAATGCTATCATCGCCTACGAGCCGATTTGGGCTGTAGGTACAGGTAAATGCGCCACACCCGAGCAGGCACAAGAGGTTCATTCCTTTATACGTGGTCGCTTGGCGGAGGATACTCCGGTCATAGGTGAGAAAGTCAGAATCATCTATGGTGGGAGCGTAACGCCGGCCAATGCGAGAGAGTTGTTTGCCCAGCCCGACGTTGACGGCGGCCTGATTGGTGGAGCAAGTCTCGATGACCAGACGTTTTTAGGAATTGTTGAAGCGGCAAAGGGTGCAAGTTAAATGTACGAGATTCTTTTGGTCGTTTATCTGCTGGTGTCACTGGCTCTGATTGGTCTGGTGATGATTCAGCAAGGTAAAGGGGCTGACATGGGCGCCTCCTTCGGCGCAGGGGCATCGAATACCGTATTCGGCTCCGGTGGTTCAGGCAGCTTCCTGACCCGCACAACAGCGATTTTGGCTACTCTGTTCTTCTTGATTAGCTTGGTGCTTGGATCTATGTCCAGCAACAAGGTCAAACAGGGTAGTGAATGGGAAAATCTGCAACAAACCCAACAGGTTGAGCAGAGCAAAGCGCCAGTCAAGAAAGACACTGACGTTCCCGAGTAAGATTTTTGCCGTGGTGGTGGAATTGGTAGACACGCTATCTTGAGGGGGTAGTGCTCTAGGGTGTGCGGGTTCGAGTCCCGCCCACGGCACCAATTAAGCAGTGAGCCCGGGTAACCGGGTGTATTATAGCCAGTCAGTCTTGTGTGGCGAGGGTGAAGTGGCTATAATCTCGCACGATTTCGGACGCGGGGTGGAGCAGCATGGTAGCTCGTCGGGCTCATAACCCGAAGGTCGTCGGTTCAAATCCGGCCCCCGCAACCAAATTTCACGCATTTCCTACGCTCAGGAAGGCGGTCGCTGCGAGGCGACAATCAGGGTAAAGCGCCAAGCCCCGATTTGACATCGGGGCTTTTTGTTATGTGCAATTTACTCTGAACCAATTTCTATCTGGGCTTTATGCCCTTTTTTTGTTTTTTCGGAGGGTGACTTTGGCTACGTTGGAACAACGTTTGACCGATCTGCTCGAGGCTCCTGTCGTTGCCTTGGGCTTTGAACTGTGGGGGATTGAGTTTATCCGTGCGGGTAAACACTCCACCTTGCGCGTCTATATCGACGGCGAGCATGGCGTGAGCGTCGAGAACTGTGCTGAGGTCAGCCATCAGGTTGGCGCCATCATGGATGTCGAAGATCCCATCACCGAGGAGTATTACCTCGAGGTGTCTTCCCCGGGTCTGGATCGTCCCCTGTTCAAAGTTGCCCAGTTCGAAAAATACGTTGGCCAAGAGGCGGCGGTAACGCTTCGGATGGCAACAAACAACCGCCGCAAGTTCAAAGGCGTAATCAAAGCCGTGCAGGGCGACATGATCACCCTGACGGTAGATGGTAAGGACGAAGTGTTGGCTTTCACCAATATCCAAAAAGCGAACATAGTGCCGAACTTTGGTTAACGAGGCTATCGGATATGAATAAAGAGATTTTGCTGGTCGTTGACGCAGTTTCCAACGAGAAGGCGGTACCCCGCGAGAAGATTTTCCAGGCTCTGGAAACCGCGTTGGCGACAGCGACCAAGAAAAAATACGAAGGCGAGATTGAAGTTCGGGTCGAGATCGATCGCAAGACCGGTGACTACGACACTTATCGCCGCTGGGTGGTCATTGCAGATCAAGCTGCGATGGAAAACCCCTACGCCGAGATTACCCTGGAAGCTGCCCAGATCGAGCAGCCAGAAATCCAGATCGGTGAATACGTCGAAGATCAGATCGACTCTGTCACCTTCGACCGCATCACCACTCAGACTGCCAAGCAGGTCATCGTGCAGAAAGTGCGCGAAGCCGAGCGTTCCCAGGTCGTTGACCAGTTCAAGGACAAGGAAGGCACCATCATCAGCGGCGTGGTCAAGAAGAGCAACCGCGACAACGTGATCCTGGATCTGGGCAGCAACGCCGAAGCCGTGATCTTCCGCGACGACATGCTGCCGCGCGAGACCTTCCGCCCGGGTGACCGCATCCGTGGTCTGCTCTACGCCGTGCGTCCGGAAGCCCGTGGTTCCCAGCTGTTCGTCAGCCGTTCCAGCCCGGACTTCCTGAAAGAGCTGTTCCGCATCGAAGTACCGGAAATCGGTGAAGAAATGATCGAAATCATGGGCGCAGCCCGTGATCCGGGTTCCCGCGCCAAGATCGCGGTGAAGACCAACGATCGTCGTATCGACCCGATCGGTGCTTGTATCGGCATGCGCGGTGCCCGCGTTCAGGCGGTCTCCGCCGAGCTGAGCGGCGAGCGCGCCGACATCGTGCTGTACGATGACAACCCGGCCCAGTACGTGATCAATGCCATGGCGCCTGCCGATGTGGCCTCCATCATCGTTGATGAAGACAACCACACCATGGACATCGCCGTGGAAGCCGCCAACCTGGCCCAGGCCATCGGTCGCAACGGTCAGAACGTGCGTCTGGCTTCCCAGCTGACCGGTTGGGAGCTGAACGTGATGACCGTCGAGGACATGCGTGCCAAGCACCAGGCCGAGAACGACCGCATCCTGACGCTGTTCACCAGCACTCTGGACATCGATGACGATTTCGCCAGCCTGTTGATGGAAGAGGGTTTCTCCACTCTGGAAGAGATCGCCTTCGTGCCGGTCAACGAGCTGCTGGCCATTGATGGCCTGGACGAAGACATGGTGGAAGAGCTGCGCAAACGCGCCAAGGATGCTCTGACCACCAAGGCTTTGGCCAAAGAAGAATCCTTTGAAGGTGTAGAGCCTTCCGAAGAACTGCTCAATCTGAACGGCCTTGGCCGTGAAATGGCGTACGCACTGGCCGCTCGCGGCATCGGTACCCTGGAAGATTTGGCAGAGCAAGGCATCGATGACCTTGCTGATATTGAAGGGCTGACGGCAGAGAAAGCCGGTGAGCTGATTATGGCTGCTCGTAATATCTGTTGGTTCGGAGAAGAGCAGTCTGAGTAAGATCAAACGGAGGAAAATGAATGGCAGAAGTATCAGTCAAACAACTTGCCACTGACATCGACACACCGGTTGATCGTCTTCTCCAGCAGTTTGTCGATGCCGGTATCAGCAAGAGCAAGGCCGACGACATGGTCAGCGAGTCTGAGAAACAGACACTGCTGGCCCATCTGAAGAAACAGCATGGAGGTGACGAGGTCGCCGCACCTGCCCGCATGACCTTGCAGCGCAAGACCAAGAGCACCATCAGTGTTCAGGGGACTGGCGGCAAGAACAAGGAAGTGCAGGTAGAAGTGCGCAAGTCTCGCACCTATGTAAGACGTTCGGCGCTGGAAGATGAACAGCGCCAGGCGGAAGCCGAGGAAACAGCGCGTTTGGAAGCAGAAGAAAAAGCTCGTCGCGAGGCCGAAGAGAAGGCCCGTCTCGACGCTGAAGAGAAGGCTCGCCGTGAGGCTGAGCAGGCTCGTCGTGAAGCTGAGGAAAAGGCGCGGATCGAGGCACAACAAAAGGCTCGACAGGCTCAACAGCCCGCCAAAGCAGCCGGTAGCACAGCTCAGCAAGAGGCAGAAAAGATGGCCAAGCGCGAAGCAGAAGAACTGAAGCGCCAACAAGAACAAGCAGCCTTGACCAAGGCTGAGGAACTCGCCGCGAAGAAAGCCGAAGAGGCTCGTGTCATGGCGGAACAGAACGCAGCCCGCTGGGCTGAAGAAGAAGCCGCTCGCGCCAAAGAGAGCAGCGATTACCATCTGACCACCAACAAGCACGCTCAGGCGGCTGAAGATGAGTTGGATCGTAAGGAAGAGACCAGCCGCCGCACTGCCGCTGCTGCCAAGGGCCCGAAAAAGGCCGGTCGTCGTGAAGACGATCGCGATGCGCGCAACCCGCGTGCTCGCAAGGGCAAGCGTGGCAAGGTTGCCACTCCGAACGCCATGAAGCACGGCTTCAACAAGCCGGCTGCCGCGGTGAACCGCGATGTGGTGATCGGCGAGACCATCACTGTGGCCGACCTGGCCAACAAGATGGCCGTCAAGGGCGTTGAAGTCATCAAGGTGATGATGAAGATGGGTGCCATGGCCACCATCAACCAGGTGATCGACCAGGAGACCGCTCAGCTGGTCGCCGAGGAGATGGGTCACAAGGTGGTGCTGCGTCGCGAGAACGAGCTGGAAGAGGCGGTACTGTCCGATCGTGACGAGACCTCCGAAGCCAAGCCGCGCGCGCCGGTCGTGACCATCATGGGTCACGTCGACCACGGCAAGACCTCGCTGCTGGACTACATCCGTAAAGCCAAGGTTGCCGCGGGCGAAGCCGGTGGTATTACCCAGCATATCGGTGCTTATCACGTCGAAACCGACAGTGGCATGATCACCTTCCTGGATACCCCGGGTCACGCGGCGTTTACCTCCATGCGTGCTCGTGGTGCCAAGGCGACCGATATCGTGGTGCTGGTCGTTGCTGCCGATGATGGCGTGATGCCGCAAACCATCGAAGCCATCCAGCACGCCAAGGCCGCTGAAGTGCCCTTGGTGGTGGCGGTCAACAAGATCGACAAGCCGGAAGCGGATCCGGATCGCGTCAAGACCGAGCTGGCCCGTTACAACGTCATGTCCGAAGACTGGGGTGGCGATTGCCAGTTCGTCCATGTCTCCGCCAAATCCGGCCAGGGCATCGATGACCTGCTGGAAGCCATCCTGATCCAGTCCGAAGTACTGGAGCTGAAAGCGGTGGTTGACGGCATGGCCAACGGCGTCGTGATCGAGTCCTTCCTGGACAAGGGGCGTGGCCCGGTTGCTACCGTTCTGGTACAAGAAGGCACCCTGCGTCAGGGCGACATCGTGCTGTGCGGCCTGGAATATGGTCGTGTCCGTGCCATGCGTGACGAGCTGGGTCGCGAGATCAAGGAAGCGGGTCCGTCCCTGCCGGTGGAAATCCTCGGCCTGTCCGGCGTTCCCTCTGCCGGTGACGAAGCCACCGTCGTGCGTGACGAGAAGAAAGCCCGTGAAGTGGCGCTCTATCGTCAAGGCAAGTTCCGCGAAGTCAAGCTGGCCCGCCAGCAGAAGGCCAAGCTGGAAAACATGTTCGCCAACATGACCGAGGGCGAAGTGTCCGAAGTGAACGTGGTGATCAAGGCCGACGTACAGGGTTCCGTGGAAGCGATCTGCGATGCCCTGGTCAAGCTCTCCACCGACGAAGTGAAGGTGAAGATCGTGGGTTCCGGCGTGGGTGGTATCACCGAGACCGACGCTACCCTGGCTGCCGCGTCCAGCGCCATCCTGGTCGGCTTCAACGTCCGTGCCGATGCCTCTGCACGCAAGGTCATCGAGGCCGAGAGCCTGGATCTGCGTTACTACTCCGTCATCTATGACCTGATCGACGAAGTGAAGCAGGCCATGAGCGGCATGCTGGCCCCCGAGTACCGTCAGGAAATCATCGGTCTGGCCGAAGTGCGCAGCGTGTTCAAGTCACCGAAGTTTGGTGCCGTGGCCGGCTGTATGGTCACCGAGGGTGTGGTCAAGCGTTCCAACCGTATTCGCGTTCTGCGCGACAACGTGGTTATCTATGAAGGCGAGCTGGAATCCCTGCGTCGCTTCAAGGATGACGTCAACGAAGTCAAGAACGGCTACGAATGTGGTATCGCGGTCAAGAACTACAACGACGTACGCGAAGGCGACCAGATCGAAGTTTATGAGACCGTTGAAATTCAACGGACTCTGTAAGGCTGGAGTCAGATTAAATAGGGGGCCGCGGCCCCCTTTTATCGCAGGATAGAATATGGCCAGAGAATTTAGCCGGACCCGTCGGGTCGGACAGCAGATCCAGCGTGAAATCGCGCTCATTCTGCAGCGCGAGGTCAAGGATCCGCGCATCGGCATGGTGACCGTTTCCGATGTGGAAGTGTCCCGTGACCTCAATTACGCCAAGGTGTATGTCACCTTCTTGCAGCTGGAAAATGATGCCGAACGCATCAAGGAAGGGCTCAAGGCGCTGACGGAAGCCGCTGGCTACATCCGCAGCCTGCTGGGCAGCGCCATGCGTCTGCGCGTGGTGCCCGAGCTGCGTTTCTTCTACGACCAGACCCTGGTCGAGGGGATGCGTCTCTCCAACCTGGTGACCAACACCATCCGTGAAGACAAGCGTCGCATGGCCGAATCCGGTCGTGAAGAAGACGATGCCGCGCCGGATGAAACTACTGAGGATAACGCCTGAGATGTCTCGTAGACGTCGTTTCAAGGGCCGTGACGTGCACGGTATCCTGCTGCTGGACAAGCCGACCGGGCTGACCTCCAACGATGTGTTGCAGAAGGTCAAGCGGATCTACAACGCCGCCAAGGCCGGCCACACCGGCGCCCTGGACCCGCTGGCAACCGGCATGCTGCCGATCTGCCTCGGCGAAGCCACCAAGTTCTCCCAGTATCTGCTGGAAGCGGACAAGCGCTACGAGGTGACCGCCAAGCTGGGCGAGCGCACCAATACCAGCGACTCCGATGGCGAGGTGGTCTCCACCCGGCCGGTGAACGTGGCCGTGGGTACCCTGATCGAGTCGCTGGACCAGTTCCGCGGCCCCATCATGCAGGTGCCGTCCATGTACTCCGCCCTCAAGCACAACGGTCGCCCGCTCTACGAGTACGCCCGTGAAGGTATCGAGATCGAGCGGGAAGCCCGCCCCATCACGGTGTTCGAGCTCAAGCTCATCAGCTTTGAAGGGGATGAGGTCAAGCTGGAGGTGCACTGCAGCAAGGGTACCTACATCCGCTCCCTGGTGGACGATCTGGGGGAGGTGCTGGGCTGTGGCGCGCACGTCACCCAGTTGCGCCGAACCCAGGTGGCCAGCTACCCCTATGAGCGGATGCTGACCCTGGAACAGCTCGAGTGCATCTTCGAGCAGGCCAAGGCCGAAAGCATTCCGCCGCGCGAGCAGCTGGATCCGCTGCTGCTGCCGATGGACACCGCCGTGGCAAGCCTGCCCGAGGTGAACATGCTGGCCGCCGTGGCCGCCTATGTGAACCAGGGCCAGGCCGTGCAGGTTGCCGGAGCGCCGCAAAGCGGTCAGGTGCGCATGACGGTCGGTCCGGAGCGCGAGTTCATCGGCGTGGGCGAGATCGACGACGAGGGGCGCGTGGCGCCCAAGCGTCTGGTGCGTTATCACGACGAACACGACGAGGAGTGATCCTCAGGCGGTATCGTCGCGTGTTGGCTGTTGTGGCTCTTTCCCGTTGCGAAAAGTGACGGGGACGATTATGATACCGCCCTCATTTCACGGCTGAATTAGAGATTGGCTGTGAACCTTTAAACACTCTACTGGAGTAATACCATGTCTCTAAATGCTGAGATCAAAGCTCAAATCGTTGCTGACAACGCTCGTTGCGCCAACGACACTGGCTCCCCCGAAGTGCAAGTTGCCCTGCTGACTGCCCAGATCAACCATCTGCAAGGTCACTTCAAGGAGCACTCCAAGGATCACCACGGTCGTCGCGGTCTGCTGCGCATGGTTTCCCAGCGTCGTAAGCTGCTGGACTACCTGAAGCGTAAAGACGTTCAGCGTTACGCTGCTCTGATCGCCAAGCTGGGTCTGCGTCGTTAATCGACCATCAGATTTCGCGAAAAAGGGGAACCTCCGGGTTCCCCTTTTTTATTGCGCGTCAGGCTGTTGCCGCCCTCACAGAATTTGTGTCGCTGCTTACCTTTTGCATCGAATCAAGTATACTTGCACGCGAATTTAAAGCGCCAAATTGTAAAAAGGAAATTCACGTGAATCCTATTGTAAAGTCATTCCAGTACGGTCAACACACCGTCACTCTGGAAACCGGAGTGATGGCCCGTCAAGCCACTGCGGCCGTCATGGTCAGCATGGACGATACCTGCGTATTTGTGACCGTAGTTGGCAAGAAAGAGGCCGATCACGGCCGTGATTTCTTCCCGCTGACCGTCAACTACCAGGAGCGTACCTATGCTGCTGGTCGTATCCCGGGTGGTTTCTTCCGTCGTGAAGGCCGTCCGAGCGAAGGCGAGACCCTGATCTCCCGTCTGATCGACCGTCCTATTCGTCCGCTGTTCCCGGAAGGCTTCCTCAATGAGGTTCAGGTGGTTGCCACCGTCATGTCCGTGAACCCGGCCGTTTCTCCCGACATCGTTGCCATGATCGGTGCCTCCGCGGCGCTGGCCATCTCCGGTATCCCGTTCGGCGGCCCGATCGGTGCAGCCCGCGTGGGTTACATGAACGGTCAGTACGTGCTGAACCCGACCACTACCGAACTGCCGCAGAGCGATCTGGACCTGGTCGTTGCCGGTACCGCCAACGCCGTGCTGATGGTTGAATCCGAAGCGGCCATCCTCTCCGAAGAGGTGATGCTGGGTGCCGTGGTGTTCGGTCACGAACAGATGCAGGCCGTTATCAACGCCATCAACGAATTCGCTGCCGACGTCGGCACCAAGCCGTGGAACTGGACTGCTCCTGCCGTCAACGAAGCGCTGAAAGCCAAGGTTGCCGAGCTGGCGACAGCTGAGCTGGGTGAAGCCTACCGCATCACCGAGAAAGCCGTGCGTTACGAAACCATCGGTGCCATCAAGGCTCGCGTGGTTGAGCAAGTCATCGCTTCCGGCGTGGAAGAAGATGCCAAGAAGATCGGCGAAGAGTTCCACAGCCTGGAAAGCCGCATCGTCCGTGGTCGCGTCGTCCGTGGCGAGCCGCGCATCGATGGTCGCGATCCGGAGATGATCCGCGCCCTGTCCGTCGCCACCGGCGTACTGCCGCGTGCCCACGGCTCCGCCCTGTTCACCCGTGGTGAGACTCAGGCCATGGTCGTTGCCACCCTGGGCACCGAGCGTGACGCCCAGAACATCGACGAGCTGACCGGCAACCGTGCCGATCGCTTCATGCTGCACTACAACTTCCCGCCATACTGCGTCGGTGAGACCGGCATGATGGGTAGCCCGAAACGTCGTGAAATCGGTCACGGTCGTCTGGCCAAGCGCGGCGTTGCTGCCGTGATGCCGAGCGCCGACGAGTTCCCGTACGTGGTACGCGTGGTCTCTGAAATCACCGAATCCAACGGTTCCTCCTCCATGGCCTCCGTCTGTGGTTCCTCCCTGGCGCTGATGGACGCCGGTGTGCCGATCAAGGCCTCCGTTGCCGGTATCGCCATGGGTCTGGTGAAGGAAGAAGAAGGTTTCGTCGTGCTGTCCGACATCCTGGGTGACGAAGATCACCTGGGCGACATGGACTTCAAGGTTGCCGGTACCACCGAAGGTGTGACCGCGCTGCAGATGGACATCAAGATTGAAGGCATCACCAAAGAGATCATGGAGATTGCCCTGAAGCAAGCTCGTGGTGCTCGCCTGCACATCCTGAAAGTGATGGACGAAGCCATCCAGGCACCGCGTGCCGAGATCTCCGATTTCGCCCCGCGCATCCACACCATCAAGATCAACCCGGAGAAGATCAAGGACGTCATCGGTAAAGGTGGCTCCGTGATCCGTGCCCTGACCGAAGAGACCGGCACCAACATCGAGCTGGATGATGACGGTACCGTCCGCATCGCCGCCGTTGACGGTGATGCCGCCAAGGAAGCGATCCGCCGTATCGAGGCCATCACCGCCGAGATCGAAGTGAACCGCATCTACGAAGGCAAGGTTGTACGTCTGGCCGACTTCGGTGCCTTCGTCAACATCCTGCCGGGCAAGGATGGTCTGGTGCACATCTCCCAGATCACCGATGCACGCGTGCAGAACGTGGCCGACTATCTGAAGATCGGTGACGTGGTGAAGGTGAAGGTACTGGAAGTGGACCGTCAGGGCCGCGTGCGTCTCTCCATCAAGGAAGCGAACGCCCCGACCGAAGCCGCCGCCGAGCCGGCTGTTGCCGCCGTCGAAGAGCCGGCCGCCGAATAA
The DNA here is from genome assembly GCF_027707385.1 of Aeromonas sp. QDB54. Classification (NCBI taxonomy): domain Bacteria; kingdom Pseudomonadati; phylum Pseudomonadota; class Gammaproteobacteria; order Aeromonadales; family Aeromonadaceae; genus Aeromonas; species Aeromonas sp. QDB54. The sequence continues at coordinate 160,929 of NZ_JAPCIT010000001.1, forward strand.
GCCGCCGAGCCGTGAAAAAGCCGACCTCAGGGTCGGCTTTTTTTATATTTGCGGCTTGATGTTGTCTCTTTTGAGACCTCTTGTTATAACGAAAGGCTTCCCGTGCGACGGGCAACAAGGAGCAGTGTGATGTCGTGGGCCCTCCTCAGGCAGTTTCCTCCCCTGGTCTGGACCGTGATCCTGGGCACCTTCATGGTGCGCACCAGCTATTACATGGTTTGGCCGTTTCTCTCCATCTTGCTCTATCGCGAGTATGGCCTCTCGGCGACTGCCATTGGCGCCATGCTGGGGGCGACTGCGGCCATCTCCACCCTGGTCAGCTTCTATGGCGGCTGGCTGTCCGACAAGCTGGGGCGGCGCAACATCCTGCTGGCGGGTTGTCTGGTCTCGGTGCTCTGCTACGGCCTGCTCGGCTTCTCCCATTCGGTGCTGTGGCTCGGACTCGGGGTGCTCGGCAGCGGCCTCTCCTCCGGGCTCATCGATGCGCCCGGCAAGGCGCTGATGGCCGACAGCCTGGCTTCGGCCAAGGCGCGCGAGCTGGCGTTGCACCTGCGCTACTTCCTGCTCAACCTGGGGGCGGCTCTCGGCCCCCTGCTGGGGGTGACCCTCGGCATCAGTGCTCAGCAGCAGACCTTCCTGCTGCTGAGTAGCAGCTATCTATTGCTGGGGGCTGCCTTCCTCTGGGGATTTGCGCAAAGCAGGGTAGTGACGACCCACGGCAGCGAGCTGGGCCTGCGTGCGGCCATCAAGGTATTGTGGCTGGACCGGGGCTTCTTGCTGCTGGTGCTGGCCAACCTGTTGATGAACCTGGTCTATTCCCAGTTCCACTCACCGTTGGTGCAGTACCTGACCCGGGCCGGGACGCCAGAGGTGGCGAGCCTCATCGCCCTTCTGGTAGCCACCAACGCCCTGACCGTGGTACTGCTGCAGTTCCCCTTGCTGCACCTCCTGGCCCGCTGGCCGGGCAAGGTGCGCCTGCAGGTCGGTATCACTCTGTTTCTGGGGGCTCAGGTGCTGTTTGCGCTGGGGGATCCGCAGCAGTGGTCGCACTGGGTCGGGGCGGTACTGATGCTGAGCCTGGGGGAGACCATACTGTTTCCGCTGCTCAACGTGCTGATCGATCAGATGTCGCCTCCGCACCTGAAGGGGAGCTACTTCGGTGCCGGTGCGCTGGCCGGGCTGGGTAGTGCCATCGGTGCCTTGCTGGGGGGCTGGATCCTTGCCGAGTGGGGCGGTCAGGCGCTCTACGTGCTGATGGCGGTGCTCTGCCTGTTTACCTTCCTGCTCTATGAGTGGGGCGCCCGCATTGCGCGCCCGGAACGGATTCGGGTCAGGCAGGATTGAACCTCAGTGGGTACTGTTCTGGTTGACCTGCTTCATCGCCTTCTTGGCGGCATACATGCGCTCGTCGGCCAGCCGGATCAGGCTGTTGCCCTCGTCGAACTGGACCGGCCCGGTCTGCACCAGACCGATGCTGAGGGTGACGTCACTGATCTGCTCGGCCAGCGCGTTGGTCAGCCGCTGCAGGTAGACGTCTCTGGCCTGCTCCTCGTTGCAGTTGGGCAGGATCAGGCAGAACTCGTCCCCGCCGTAACGGAAACAGCAATCCTCCGCCCGTGAGACCTTGCGAATGCAGTCGCCGACGATGCGCAGGATCTCGTCCCCGCGCTGATGGCCCTGGCTGTCGTTGATCTGCTTGAAGTCGTCGATGTCGAGATAGGCGATGACCACCGGCTCTGAGCGGCGCTGGCAAGTACGCAGGGTGCGAGTCAGGTTCTCCTGCAGATGGCGCACGCTGAGCAGGCCGGTGAGGGCATCGGTCCGACTCATCTCCTCCAGCTGCTGGGTGCGCTCGCGTACCTTCTCCTCCAGTGCCTTGGCGTAGATCTCCGATTTCTCCTTGGAGGACTCGATCTCCGACACCAGGCTGCGAATATAGGTCTCGAACACCAGGGTGATGTCGAACAGGAACAGCTTGTCGAGGGCGGTCAGCATGGTGACCCGCTCCTGCTCATCGGGGATCTGGGCGAAGATATCCTCGATGAGCAGCCCCTTGAGGGTGTTGATGGCGGCCAGATAGAGCTTGGGTTCCACCCCGATCCGCTTGTGCACCAGTCCGATCCGCAGCCGGTTGTTGACGTATTCCAGGTCATACAGGCCGCTGAACAGGTCGAGAATATAGCGGCGCTGGGCGGCCCGCAGCCGGGTGAGGGTATCGGCGTCGCCGATCAATAGAGCAATTTCGGTTATCCCGGTCTGCAGGGTGTAAAACTTGTCGACCAGGGCGTCGATGTGGGGCTCGATTTTGGGACGGTAGCTGGCGAGCAGGGCGAAATCCTGCTCATCCAGCAGCAACAGCTCCTTGCGATGGGCGATTTCGAACTCGGTGATCCGCATTTGTTCCAGCAGAGTCTGTTCGGTTGGATTCATGGCAGTTCCCTGAACGAAAATGAAAGCGCGCACGTTGTTATCTAACTGACAGTGTAGACATTAACAGCCCAAGGCAGGTTTTCAAATGGCGCAGGATTGTTGCGGATCAACGCCTGCGCCTGGTTCTCGCACTGCTAGAAGGTCAACACCTTGTCGGCCGCCAGTGTCCACTGGGCCAGCAGCGGCAGGGTGCCGATCTCGATCCCCTCGATGAGCGGCAGCGCCGTGATGCCACGGGCATCGGTACAGGTCTTGCAAAGGCGGATGCTGATCCCCTGAGCCAGCAGGATCTCCAGCATCTGGCGCAGGTTGTAGCCCTCGGCCGGGGCCTGGCCCGCCAGTGCGGCGCTGACCGCATCGGACATCAGAAACAGTTTCAGGTTGGCACCGCCCTGTTCGCGCAGGGCGATGGCCAGGCGCAGGGCATTGAACAGGGATTCGCTGCCATAGGGGGCGCCGTTGGCGATGATGACAATCTCTTGATTCATAACAGACTCCTTCATGAAAGTAGCCATTGTAGGCCCATCGGCACCCGGTTGGCGTGATGTCGCACAAACTCTGTCGTAGCGGTTTGCCCGCGCCTTGACCCGGCCGGCCGAGTACGGTCTGATAGGCGGCCATCAAACATGACAGGGGAACGAGGTCGTTATGTGGAAGGTTATCGGAATGAGCATGCTGCTGTTGGCCGGCCAGGCCTATGGCAGTGAGGCCGTTGGCTGCAAGGCGCGCCAGCAGGCCGTCAAGGATCAGCTGGTGTTTGCCAAGGCGCACGGCAATGCGGATCAGGTCGCCGGGCTGGAGCGGGCCCTGCGCAATATCGAGACTCACTGCACCGACGCCGGCCTGTTCAAGGAGCAGCAGCAGCGGGTGGCCGAGCTCAAGGAGCAGGTCAACGAACGGTTGGTCGAGCTGCAAAACGCCAGGGTGACGGGCAAGCCCGACAAGATCGCCAAGAAGCAGGCCAAGCTGGAAGAGGCCCAGACCAAGCTGCTGGCCGCCCAGCGCGAGCTGGATGCCCTGAGCAAGCTTGCCAAACCCTGACTCATCGATGAAAAAAGAAGCCGGCGCAGTCCGGCTTCTTTTTTATCTCATGTTTCCCTCCGGGCTGGCTCAGCCGCCGCGCCGACCCACCATATCGGCCGGCACCACCCAGGCATCGAACTGCTGCGCCGTCAGGTGGCCGGAGGCGATGGCCGCCTCCCGCAGACTGAGCCCCTCATGGTGGGCCCGCTTGGCGATCTCTGCCGCCTTGTCATAGCCGATATGGGGGTTGAGTGCCGTCACCAGCATCAGGGAGCGGGCCAGCAGCTCGTCGATGCGGGGCTGGTTCGGGGTGATGCCGACGGCGCAGTGGTCGTGGAAGCTCTGCATGCCGTCCGCCAGCAGCCGCACGCTCTGCAGGAAGTTGTGGGCGATCATCGGCCTGAACACGTTGAGCTCGAAGTTGCCGCTGGCGCCGCCGATGTTGATGGCGACGTCGTTGCCCATCACCTGGGCGCACAGCATGGTGAGCGCCTCGCACTGGGTCGGGTTGACCTTGCCGGGCATGATGGATGAACCTGGCTCGTTTTCCGGGATGAGCAGCTCTCCCAGCCCGCAGCGGGGGCCGCTCGCCAGCCAGCGCACGTCGTTGGCGATCTTCATGAGGGAGGCGGCCAGGGTCTTGAGGGCGCCGTGGCCATGCACCAGGGCATCGCTCGCCGCCAGCGCCTCGAACTTGTTGGGGGCGCTCACCAGCGGCAGCCCGGTCTGCTCGGCCAGGGTGGCGGCCACCGCGTCGGCGAAGCTGGGCGGGGTGTTGAGGCCGGTGCCGACGGCAGTGCCCCCCAGCGCCAGCTCGCACAGATGGGGCAGGGCGGCCCGGATATGGCGCTCTCCCTGCTGGAGCTGGGCGACCCAGCCGGAGAACTCCTGCCCCAGGGTGAGCGGGGTGGCATCCTGCAGATGGGTGCGGCCTATCTTGACGATGTCGTCGAAGGCCGCCGCCTTGCCGGCCAGGGTAGTGCGCAGGGTGGTCAGGGCGGGCAACAGGTGCCCGGTGATGGCCGTGACGGCCGCCAGGTTCATGGCGCTCGGGAAGACGTCATTGCTCGACTGGCTCTTGTTCACCTCGTCGTTGGGGTGCACCAGCCGCCCCTCGCCACGAGTGCCGCCGAGCAGCTCGCTGGCCCGGTTGGCCAGCACCTCGTTGAGGTTCATGTTGGTCTGGGTGCCGGAGCCGGTCTGCCATACCCGCAGCGGGAACTCTTCATCATGCTGGCCGCACAGGATCTCGTCGGCGGCGCTCATGATGGCCTGCGCCGTGCGGGCGGGCAGCAGTCCGTTGGCGTGGTTGACCCGGGCACAGGCCGACTTGATGCGGGCCAGGGCGTGGATCAGCGCCATCGGCTGGCGCTCGCCGGAGATGTCGAAGTGTTGCAGGGAGCGCTGGGTCTGGGCTCCCCACAGCCGATCGGCCGGCACGGCGATCGCGCCGAAGCTGTCGTGTTCAGTCCTGCTCTTCATCTCATCCTCCCTTCATTGCGAAAAAAGGGGCGACATCCTGCGCCCCTGTGGGTTTTCAGCCGGTCAGCACCATTCAGCCGCGCGGGCGAAACGGCGTCAGCTCGGCCAGCGGCGCGGCCGTGCTGAACTCCTGGGTGGTCTCGGCGTGCTTGAAGATTTTGAAGCCTTCGCCGCGGGCGCTCCAGTATTCGATGTGCTCGCCACTGACCTGGAGCAGGCTGGCCTCGCGCAGGGCCACCACGTGTTCGCTCGGGTTGATGGCGCAGAACTCGGCCAGGCGCTCGTCGCGGGTCTCCCCCATGTGGCCGCTGATGCTGGCGTCCAGATAGTGCGGATTGATCTGCAGTGGGAACAGCCCCAGCGCAGGCAGCACGGCGGCGCTGCAGACCGGCATGTCGTTGGTGGTGCGGATGCTGGGGGTCGCCACGTTGCAACCGGCGCTCCAGCCCACATAGGGCACGCCCCGCTCGCGCACGGCGCGCTGGATGGGCACCACCAGGCCGTTCTCGTGCAGCAGCTGGTTGAGGCGCCAGGTGTTGCCGCCGCTGATAAAGATGGCGTCGGCATGGTTGATCGCGTCCACCGGGTCATCGAACTGGTGAATGCTGATGGCCTCCACCCCCAGGCTCTCGCTGAGCTCCAGGGCGCGGGCATCCCAGTCGCTGCGGATCACCGCGTAGGGGATCAGCAGGATGCGCTTGACCTGTTTGCGGGCGAGCAGGGTCTGCACCCGATCCCGGGCCCAGCCGAGCAGGCCCGGGCATTCGTTGGCTTTGCCGTTGCTAAGCAGAAGCAGTTCCATGAAGCGTGTCCTCGATAAGTGAAAGCGCGAAGAGGTCACCGGCCCCAAGCCGGGTGACGGAAGCCCCCATTCTAGCCCGATCGCGGCTCGGGTTCTGTGATCGATGGCGCCATGTATCCTGATGAGGCCGTTTTTTGACCGCCAGATGCAACAAACCCCGGCATGCCGGGGTTTGTGGTTGCAGCGGATGGGTCAGCTGGCGCTGGCCGGGGCAATCCGGAACTCGGGTTGCTGGCGCAGCTTCCACAGCTCAATCCACTTGCGGATGGCCGACACCAGGATGACGGCGCCCAGCCCCAGCATCAGCAGCGAGATGCCGCCGTTGAGCAGGTTGTAGCCCTTGGCTTCGGGGTTGAAGTAGACGTGGCTGACCATCCAGTAACCGGCGTAGTTGACGGTGACGAACAGGTAGGCCAGCGGGATCAGGCAGGTCAGCATGTAGCGGCGCTTGCTGGCCAGTCGCAAGATGATGGTGGCACCTATGATGAGGCCCACCGAGGCCATCAGCTGGTTCGAGACCCCGAACAGCGCCCACACAGATCCGATATCACCGGACATCAGCAGGTAGCCCCACATCACGCAGGCGAGCACGCTGGCCCCGATGGCGCCCGGCATCCAGTCGATGCGCTTGAGGGGCGGATAGAACTCGCCGAAGAAGTCCTGAATGAGGTAGCGGGAGACCCGGGTGCCGGAGTCGACGGCAGTCAGGATGAACACCGCTTCAAACATCACCACGAACTGGAAGAAGTAGGAGGCGAGATTGCTGAACCAGGGCACCTTGGTGAAGATGTAGGACATGCCCACCGCCAGGGTGACGGCGCCGCCGGTGCGACCGTTCAGGTCCATGCCGATCTCCTGGGAGAGGAACGGCAGATCCACCACCTGCATCCCCAGCTTGGCGAAGGCCTCCGGGGTGGCGTTGATGGCGAAGTAGTCGGCCGGGTGCAGGGCGGTGGCGGCGATCAGCGCCATCACGCCCACCACGCACTCGGCCAGCATGGCACCGAAGGCAACCGGCAGGATGTCGCTCCACTTGTCCACCAGTTTCGGGGTGGTGCCGGAGCCGATGAAGGCGTGGAAGCCGGAGATGGCGCCACAGGCGATGGTGATGGAGATGAAGGGCCAGACCGGGCCACCCAGTACCGGACCGCCACCGTGGACGAACTGGGTCATGGCGGGGAACTGGATCTCGGGGTTGATGCAGATGACGCCGATCACCAAAGCGCCGAATACACCGATCTTCATGAAGCTGGAGATGTAGCCGCGCGGGGTGAGCAGCAGCCAGACCGGCAGGGCGGTGGCGAAGAAGGCGTAGACCGGCAGCGCCAGACTGATGGTCTCGGCGCGCAGGGTCAGCCAGGCACCGAAGGCGCTCTCCTGCACGTAGGGGCCGAAGAAGACGCAGGCCAGCACGGCGATGAAGCCCACCCAGGAGGCGGCTTGCAGGTTGCCGGTCAGCTTGTGCCAGATCCCCACCACCATGGAGATGGGGATGGTCATGAACACCGCGAACACGCCCCAGGCGTTACGCTCCAGCGCGTGTACCACCACCATGGAGAGACCCGCCATGGTGATGGTGATGATGAACAGCATCGCAAGGCCGGTACACCAGCCGGCGATGGGGCCGAGTTCGGCCTTGGCCACCTCGGAGAGGGACTTGCCCTGATGCTTCATGGAGGCGAACAGCACGACAGTGTCGTGCACCGCGCCGCCGATGACACAGCCGATCAGCAGCCAGAGAAAGCTCGGCAGGTAACCGTACTGGGCCGCCAGGACCGGGCCCACCAGCGGACCGGCGGCGGCGATGGCGGCGAAGTGCTGGCCGAAGTTGACCCACTTGTTGGTCGGCACATAGTTTTTGCCATCTTCCAGCTGGTGGGAGGGGGTGACCAGCTTGTCGTCGGCCATCAGCACCTTGCGCACAAAGAACACGCCGTAGAGGCGATAGGCGATGGCGAGGATGCAGAGGGCCGCAATGACGAAGGTGATTGCGTGTTGCATGACGGAGTTTCCTTTTCCTGCGGCCAATCCGGCCGGGCTCAGGCTGCACTCTACGCAGGCGACAGGGAAAGGGGAGCGCAGAAAAGGTCAGTGGCAGATGGCCGCCCGCGAGCGGCAGAAAAGCGGCACCGAGCGGTTTGAGGGATGAGCCGGCGGGCGCGGCAAGCGGGTGAGTGGTAACGGGCAGAGCAAGAGCGGGGTGAGTGGCCCGCTCCTCAGGGGATCTCCAGCAGCTCCTTGAGGGGCTTGAGGTAGCGGCGGCTCACCGGCACCTTGTGGCCGCCCTGGGTCACCACCTCCGCCAGGCCGCCGTCCAGCAGCAGGATCTCGCGGATCTGGCCGGGGTTGAGCAGGTACTGGCGGTGACAGCGCACGAAGCCGGTCTTCTCCTCCAGGGTGCGCAGGGTCAGCTCTGTGGTGCCCTGCTGCTGGGCGCTCACCACCTTGTTGCCGGCCAGATCGCTGTGGACGAACTCCACCTCGCCAAGGGGCAGCAGCAGAATGCGGTTGTGGCCGCTGCAGGGGATGCTGCGCAGGGGCTGGGCGATGCGGGTCGGGTCCGGCAGCGGCTGACCCGCCAGCTCACCTTTTGGCGAGAGCAGCCGCTGGATGCGCTCCAGCGCCTTGTTCATCCGCTCTGCCGTGACCGGCTTGAGCAGGTAGTCGAGGGCGTTCTCCTCGAACGCACGCAGGGCAAACTCGTCGTAGGCGGTGATGAAGACGATGTGGGGGCGCAAGTCCGGGTCCAGCATGCTCACCAGCTCCAGCCCGTTGATACGCGGCATCTGGATGTCGAGAAACAGCAGGTCGGGCTTGAGGCGGTGGATGGCGGGCAGCGCCTCCATGGCGTGGGCACACTCTCCCAGCAGGCGGATGTTGCCCGCCTGCTCCAGCAGCAGCCGCAGCTCCTCGCGGGCGAGGGGTTCATCGTCGACGATAAGGGCGGTCAGCATGGGCTCTCCTGCAGGGGAAGGGTGATCCTCACCCGGGTGGATTGATGGGGCTCGCAGTGAATGGTGACCCCGTACTCGGCGCCGTAACGGGCCTTGATGCGCCGGTCCACTATGTTCATGCCAAGGCCGCTCTCCTCCCGGTTGGCCTGATAGAGGCCGGCGTTGTCACAGACCTCCAGCACCAGCTGCTCGCCCTCCTGCCGCGCCGTCAGGGTCAGTCGGCCGGGCTCGAACATCTGGGAGATGCCGTGCTTGATGGCGTTCTCGACGAGGGGCTGCAGGGAGAAGGTGGGCAGCCGGTACTCCAGCAGCGGCTCGGGGATGTCGATCTGCACGCTCAGGTGCTCGGCGAAGCGGGCCTGCTCGATGTGCAGGTAGGCGTTCACGTGCTCCAGTTCGTCGGCCAGGGTCACCTCGTCCCCTTGCCGCTTGAGGTTCTTGCGAAAGAAGGTGGAGAGGTGGTGCACCAGGGTGCGGGCATCCTCGGGGTCGCGCCGGATCACCGCCGCCAGGGTGTTGAGGGCGTTGAACAGGAAGTGCGGGTTGATCTGCGCCTGCAACAGCTTGATCTCCGACTGGGCCAGCAGTCGCTTCTGCTCGTTGTACTTGCTGGCCAGGATCTGGCCGGAGAGCAGCCGGGCGATCCCTTCCCCCAGGGTGCGGTTGATGGAGGAGAAGAACTTGCGCTTGGGCTCGTAGAGCTTGATGGTGCCCACCACGGAGCCCTCTTCCCCTCGCAGCGGAATGACCAGCGAGGAGCCGAGCCGGCACTGGGGATGTAGGTTGCAGCTGTAGGGGATCAGGTTGCCGTCGGCATAGACCACCTCGTTGTGCTGGATCGCCTTGAAAGTGTGGGCCGAATTGATGGCGGTGCCCGGCAGGTGGTGATCCTCGCCGATGCCGATAAAGGCGAGCAGCTTCTCCCGATCCGTGATGGCCACCGCGCCCACCCCGGTCTCCTCGTAGAGAATGCGCACCATCTGCTGGCACGCCTGCTGGGTGAAGCCCTTGTCCAGCACCCGCATCGCCCGCTCGGCGATCTTGAGGGCGCGGGCGGAGAAGGCGACCGAGTACTTCTCCAGCATGGCGCGGTGATCAAGGATCATCCGCATGAACATGGCGGCCCCTAGCGTATTGGCCACCAGCATGGGGGCGATGATGTTCTCGATGAGGTGGACGGCGTCGTCAAACGGGCGGGCCACCAGCAAGATGATCCCCATCTGCATCAGCTCGGCGATGAGGGCCACAGATCCCACTACCCAGGGGCTGAACAGCAGGTCGAGCCGGTGGCGGGCGACGAAGTGGCGGTGCACCAGGCCGCCGAGCAGCCCCTCGGCGATGGTGGAGAAGGTGCAGGCGAGCGCGGTGAAGCCCCCCAGCGAATAGCGATGGATGCCGCCGGTCAGCCCCACCAGCAGCCCCACCACAGGGCCGCCGACGATGCCGCCCAGCACGGCGCCGATGGCGCGGGTGTTGGCGATGGAGTCCTCGACTCTGAGGCCAAAGTAGGTGCCCATCACGCAGAAGCCGGAGAAGATGAGGTAGCAGAGGATCTTGTGGGGCCAGCTCAGGGTCACCTGAGTCAGCGGCATGAACAGCGGCGTCTTGGAGAGCAGCCAGGCGATCACCAGATAGACGCAGAGCTGCTGGAAGAGAGATATCACGAGCGCGAATTGTTCGAAAGCCACGGCACACTATCTCGAAAGGGGATGCTCATCCAATGGACGCGGAGTATTAGCAAACCCCGATTTGCGCTGCAAGCCGCGGGCGCCGGAATAGCGCGCCTGCGCACAGATTTGCCGGCACCCTGAGCCAAAGGCATCCCCTGTTCGGCCGATGGGGGATGGGCATACGCCCGGCAAGTGGGTCACTCTCCCTGGCCTGGATTAGTGGCCCGGCTCAGGGGGCTGAATGGACGTTTGCATAGAGCAGCATCAGCTCGGCCAGGGAGTCAACCTCGAGGCGTTTCATCAGGCTGGCGCGGCACACCTCGACGGTGCGCACCGAGATGCAGAGATCCTGCGCAATCTGCTGATTTTTGTGGCCCCGGGCGATGAGCTGCAGCAGCTGGTGCTCGCGCGGGGTGAGCCGCTGATAGGCGGCCAGCTGGGCGAAACGGGTGGCCGCACTCAGGGTCGCCTGCTCGGCCCGGCCGATGGCTGCGAGCAGGGGGGCCAGCTGTACCGGCTTTTGCAAGAAATCCACCGCCCCCTGCTTGAGGGACTCCACCGCCAGCGGCACCTCGCCGTGGCCGGTGAGAAACAGGATGGCGATGGGGCTCTGGGCCGCCTTCAGCCGCTGCTGCACCTCGGGGCCCGACAGCCCCGGCATGCGGCAGTCGAGGATGAGGCAGGCGGGCTGGTGCAGGTCGACCTCGGCCAGAAAGCGCTCGCCATCGGCAAAGCTGAACAGCTGCCGCTCGTCGCAGCTCTCCAGCATGAAGCGCAGAGAGTCGAGCACGGCCTCGTCATCGTCGACCAGATAGAGCGGGGGGCGGGAGGGGGACGTCATCTCAGTTCCTCGGAGTTGGCGGGTGGGTGGGGGTGGCTGAGGCGGGATCCTCGGGGGGCGGCACGGGCAGAATGACCCGGGCCAGGCAGCCGTAGGGGCTCAGGTTCTCCAGGCTGAACTGGCCGCGATGGCTCTCGACCACCTCCCGGCAGATGGCCAGCCCCAGCCCCATGCCATCGGGCTTGTCGCTGTAAAACGCCTGCTGCAGTTCGGTGGCGGGGACCCTCAGGCCGGCGCCGTTGTCGCGGATCTCCAGCAGTAGCCTCTGCGCCTCGAAGGCGATCAACAGCTCGACCCGGGCAGGCGCCTGTGCCGCTGCTTGCGTAGGGGGGTGAGCAGGAGAGTGAACAGCGGCGCGCGCCTTCTTCGCTGCACTCTCGGCGCCATTCTTGATGAGGTTGACCAGCAACTGCTCCATCCCGGTGCCATCCAGAGGCAGCCGGCGCGGCTGGCCCCGCCAGTGCAGGGTGAAGGCGACGTCGAGGGGCGCCAGCATCTGTTCCAGCAGGGGGCGCAGCTCCGCCACCAGGGTGGGCAGATCGCAAGGCTCGACGCGGGGAGGGCGCTGTTGCAGCCTGGCCCTGAGCCGGTTGACGGTCTGGGTGATGCGCTGGACCTGCAGCCCTATCTGCTCCAGGGCCTGACGCAGGGAGGCCTGGGCGGCAGCCTGGGCCGGATCCTGTGCCAATCTGTCCAGTCGCAACAAGGCCCCCTGGCTGTAGTTGGCGATGGCGCTGAGGGGCTGATTGATCTCGTGGGCCACGTTGGCGCCCAGCTCGCCCAGTTCGGCGAGCCGTCTGGCCTGTGCCAGCTGGCGTCCCTTCTGCTCGAGCTGGTGGCGGGCTTTGAGCAGCCGGCGCTGGCTGCGATTGAACAGGTATTGCAGCAGCAGGTGGTGGCCCCCCAGCAGCAGTACCAGCGCCAGGGCGCCCCAGCCCCACTGTTGATGCTGGCGCAGCCAGTGCCAGGCCGTTTGCCACCAGGGGCCCTGCAGCGGGTGGCGATCCAGCGCCTTGAGCAGGCGGTCGATGGCGAGCTCGCTGGTGGGCACGGTCCAGCCCGCCGAATCGGCGGCGATGGCCGCCTCGCTATCAGCGGGCAGGTCGTACAGCGCACGGGTCACCGCCAGCGCCAGCGCGGGGGAGGCCCGCTCTGTCTTGGCGAAGGACCAGTTGGGATAGAGCCGGGTCGAGCTTTGGCAGCCAAAGCCGGCCGGCGCCTGATCGTCCAGCACCCGATATGCCCCCTTGGCGACCTTGCCTTCCCGCTCCATGCGCTCGAGCTGGCACACCGGCACGATGGCGGCTGCCACCTTCCCTGCGGCCAGCCGCTCGATGAGCCGGTCCAGCGGAAAGCCGGTGAACTGCACGGTGGAGAAGAAGTGCTCCAGCCTGACCCCCTGTTCGCCCGCCTCGAAACGATAGGCGAGGTAGCCGCCGAAGGCGTTCTCCGAAACGGCGGCGACCGCTTGCCCCTCGAGGTCACGCCAGTGTCGGTAGGGGGTCTGGGCGGGCACCACCAGCGCCGCACCGATGGCGAGGTTGTCTCCCCCGGCCGGGTTCTTGAGGGTGGCGAGCCAGGCCAGCGGGTACTGGCGCGCCAGACTCACCGACTGGCCCGGGTTGGTGATGACGAAATCGAGGTGCTCGCGGGCGACGGCCTCGGCCAGTTCATCGAGCCCCAGCGGATGCAGCACGAAGCGATGGGCGGGCACGCGCTGTGCCAGCCAGCGCAGCAGCGGTTGCCACTGGGCTCTGGCCAGTGCCGGGCCGCGGGTCGCCAGCACGCCGATGCGTATCGGCTCGGCCAAGGTCTGCACCGGCGTGGCCTGGGATGGTGCGGGTTGCTGCCGGGCCGGCGCTGGTGAAGAGGGGGTCGGGGCGGCTTGCACCCGCAGCGGCAGGGCTGACAGCGTGAGCCAGAGCAGCAGGCTGAGCAGGGGCAAGGGAACTGGAGCGTGCAGGGGGCTCTCCTCTCGGTGCAAAGGGGGCAGTCTATCACCGGGACGTGCGCTTGCACGCGAACGGGGCCGGGAGGGGTGGCAAACGCCGCCCCGGTCACAGTTCAGCAGGGCTGGGGCATTTTTTATTGCGCTGGATCAACCCGGCTCCCGGTATGTGGAAAACCACAATAGAGGCGACTTCCTGCGTTGAGGACAATCGGCCCAACCCCTTTCAAGCCAGCTCAGCAGAAGGAAAGACGCCATGGAGCCCAGCAAGCGCCGATTGTTATCCGGGATCGCCGCCCTCACCGCAGGGGCGGCCCTGATCCCCGTCACCCAGGTTCAGGCGCAGTCCGTTCCCGCTCCCCGCAACGGGCGGGCGGCCATCAGCCGGAGGGACGGGCGTAAGCGTTACGGCATGCTGATCGACCTGCGCCGCTGCGTCGGCTGTCAGGCCTGCACCGTGGCCTGCACCATCGAAAATCAGCCTCCCCTCGGCCAGTTTCGCACCACGGTGAGCCAGTACGAGGTGAGCGACGTGGCCGCCCTCGCGGCTCCCGCCTCTCTCTTGATGCTGCCGAGGCTGTGCAACCACTGCGCCGAGCCCGCCTGCCTCGATGTCTGCCCCACCGGCGCCACCTTCCAGCGCGATGACGGCATCGTCGTGGTCAACAACGACTGGTGCGTCGGCTGCGGTTACTGCGTGCAGGCCTGCCCCTACGATGCCCGCTTCATCAACCACGAGACCAACACCGCCGACAAGTGCACCTTCTGCGCCCATCGGCTGGAGGCGGGGCTCTTGCCCGCCTGCGTGGAGAGCTGTGTCGGCGAGGCGCGCATCATAGGCGATTTGAACGACCCCAAGAGCCGGATAAGCCGCTTGCTGCGCGAACACGAGCCGGCGCTCAAGGTGCTCAAGCCGGAGGCCAATACCCAGCCGCGGGTCTTTTATCTCGGCATGGACGAGGCCTTCGTCAGCAAGGTCGACGGCAACCCGGCCCTGCGCACCCTGCTCACCGACGATGGCAAGGAGATAGCCCATGGTCATTAACGAACTGCTGGCCCCGGCTCAGCCCATCACCTGGCTGCCCTGGGCGGTGCAATATTTCTTCCTCATCGGCCTCGCCTACGGGGCCCTCTGGCTCGGCGCGTTTGAGCTGTGGCGCAAGGCGCCGGATCCGCGGCTGCAGACCCTGGCGGCGGTGCTGATGGTGGCGGCCGGTCTGGTGGCCCCCATCGCCCTGACCGCGGATCTGCACCAGCCGGCCCGGGCCTGGCACTTCTACGCCCAGACGCGCGTTGGTTCCGTCATGTGGTATGGCGCCTATCTGCTGCCGCTGTTCAGCCTGCTCTCCATGCTGCTCGGCTGGCTGCTGCTAAGACCAGCCCTGGCCCGGCGCGGCGCAGAAGGGGACAAGATAGCTCGCCTTGCCCGGCTGCTCTGTCTGGGAAGCTGGTCGGGGCACGTCTGGCTGCGGCCCCTCTCCCTGCTGGCGGCCCTGAGCGGGCTCAGCATCGCCCTCTACACCGGGCTCGAGACCATGGCGGTGGCGGCGCGCCCGCTCTGGCATACCCCCTGGTTGCCCTGGTTGCTGACCCTGAGCGCCGTGCTGGGGGCCCAGAGTGCCCTGCTGCTGCTCAACCGCTTGCTGGCGGGCTGGCGTGCCCAGACCGAGTCGACCCTGCTGCGCCAGAGCGGCTGGACGTTAGGCCTGCTGGCGCTCTCCCTGCTGGGCTGGGCCCTGTTTGGCGGCGCCTCGGCGGCAGAGGCTGCAGCCCTCTATCGGCTCGACCCGAGCTGGCGGCTGGCGGCCCACTGGCTGTTGTTGACCCTGGGGCTGGCCAGCCTGCTGATGCTGCTGCGGCCCAGGATCTCTGCCCGCCTGTCACTCTGGGGGTTGGCGCTGCTGGGGCTGCACCTGGTGTGGGGCCTGCGCTGGCTGCTGCTGATCCAGGGGCAGCTCGCGCCCAAGTACGGGGCCGGCGTCTATCTCTATGAAATTGCCTGGGGCCCGGCCGGTGTGCTCGGCATTCTCGGCACCTTCGGTCTGCTGCTGGCCCTGCTGGTGGCCCTCTCGGAGCTGGTGCGCCCCTCTGTTTCCCCCGCCATCAAGGCATCCACTCCTTTTGCACGCGAGGCACTCTGATGGATCACAGCAAACGCAAGTTTCTCAAGGGCGCCGCCATCGCCGGTGGCACCGGGCTGTTCGTCGCCGGTTACAGCGACACCCTCAAGCAGGTGGCGAGCGGCCTCGCCACCGGCAGCTCGGGCCAGCCGACCCGGGATCCCATCCATGGCAACTCGCTGGCCGTGGAGTACCGGGTCGACGAGCGGGGGGCGTTGCACCCCAACCCGGCCCAGCGGGTTGCCAACACCATGTGCCTCGGCTGCTGGACCCTGTGCGGAGTGCGGGCCCGCATCGACAACGAACGCGACCAGATAGTGCGGATCCTGGGCAACCCCTATCATCCCCTCTCCGCCCGCCATCACATCGACTTCAAGACCCCGGTCAAGCAGGCGCTGCTCGCAACCAGTGGCTACCAGGAAGGGGGGCTGGACGGGCGCTCCACCGCCTGCGCCCGGGGCAACGCCATGCTCGAGCAGCTCGACAGCCCGCAGCGGGTCACCCGTTGTCTCAAGCGGGTGGGGCCCCGTGGCAGCGGTCGCTGGCAGAGCATCCCCTTCGAGCAGCTGGTGGCCGAGGTGGTGGAGGGGGGCGATCTGTTTGGCGAGGGCCAGGTCGATGGGCTGCGGGCCATTCGCAACCTCGCCGAGCCGCTCGACCCGGCCAACCCGGAGTACGGCCCCAGGGCCAACCAGCTGCTGGTGAGCAACGCCTCGGACGAGGGGCGGGATCACTTCATCAAGCGCTTCACCTTCAACAGCTTCGGCACCCGCAACTTCGCCAACCACGGCGCTTATTGCGGCCTGTCATTCCGGGTCGGGGCCGGCGCCCTGCTGGACGATCTGGAGAAGAACGCCCACCTCAAGCCGGACTGGGACGAGAGCGACTTCCTGCTGTTCATGGGCACCTCGCCCCAGCAATCGGGCAATCCCTTCAAGCGCCAGTCCCGTCAGCTGGCGGCAAACCGGGCGCGGCCGGGCAAGCCGTTCTCCTACGTGGTAGTGGCCCCCAGCCTGCCCAACACGGTGAACATGCCGTCCGCCCCCGCCAACCGCTGGCTGCCCATCCGCCCTGCCACCGACTCGGCGCTGGCCATGGCCATGCTGCGCTGGATCATCGACAACCAACGCTACGCCGAGTCTTTCCTGACGGCACCCCATGCCGCTGCCGCCGAGCGGGCCGGCTATCGCGGTTTTTGCAACGCCAGCCACCTGGTGCTCTGCGATGAGGGGCATCCGCGCTTCGGCCAGATGCTGCGGGCCAGCGATCTTGGCTTGCCCTTTGAGGGGGAAGCCTATGGGGAGGGGGACGCCATGCTGGTAGAGGAGGCGAGCAGCGGCGAGCCGAGACCCGCCGGCCAGTGTGAGCGAGCCAACCTCTGGGTGGATCGTCCCATTCAGGGCCCCAAGGGGGAGTTCGCGGTCAAGAGCAGCTTCCAGCTGCTGGCCGAGGCGTGCCGGGAGCACTCTCTCGCGCAATACAGTGCCGAGTGCGCCGTGCCGGTGGCCGACATCGAGGCGCTGGCGCGGGAGTTCACCAGCCACGGCACTCGGGCGGCGGTGGTCTCCCATGGCGGCACCATGAGCGCCAACGGCTTCTACTCGGCCTGGGCCATCATGATGCTCAACCTCATGATTGGGAACCTCAATGCCCGGGGCGGCGCCGTGGCGAGCGGCGGCAAGTTCGATCCCTTCGGGGCGGGGCCGCGCTACGATCTGGCGAGCTTCCCGGGCATGGTCAAGCCCACCGGAGTCTTCCTGTCGCGATCCAAGTTCCCCTACGAGAAGACCTCCGAATATCGGCGCAAGCGCGAGGCAGGCCAAAACCCCTATCCGGCGCAAGAGCCCTGGTTCCCGATCTCGGGCCCCTTGCTCGGCGAACACCTGACCGCTGCGGTGAACGGTTACCCCTACCGGCTCAAGGCCTGGATCAATCACATGGGCAACCCCCTCTACGGCCAGGCCGGGCTCGCCAAGGCCATAGGCGAAGAGCTCAAGGATCCTGCCGTGCTGCCGCTCATTGTCAGCATCGACAGCTTCATCAACGAGTCGTCGGCGCTGTCGGACTACCTAGTGCCGGACACCCTGACCTACGAATCCTGGGGCTGGGCCACCGCCTGGCACGGGGTGCTGACCAAGGTCTCCACCGGCCGCTGGCCCATCGTGGAGCCCCGTGTCGCCAAGACCGCCGAGGGAGATCCCGTCTGCATGGAGTCCTTCTTTATCGCGGTGGCTAAACGGCTGGGGTTGCCGGGCTTTGGCGAGGGGGCGCTCAAAGGGGCGGACGGCAAGCTGCACGGCTTGAACCGGGCGGCGGACTTCTCCCTCTACGGGGCTGCGAACGTGGCCTACCTGGGTCAGCCGGTGCCCGCCATAGGTCTCGAGGATCTCGCCTGGTCCGGAGTAGAACGCATCCTACCAGTGCTGAACGCCACCCTGAGTGCGGAGGAGGCGGGCCGCGCCGCCTATCTCTTCGCCCGCGGTGGGCGCTTCGAGCCGGCGGCCCAGGGGCGCGATGACGCGGGTCAACCGAGCAAGCGCTGGCCCAAGCCGCTGATGGTGTGGAACCCCGAGGTGGGCAGCCGCCGTCACAGCCAGAGCGGGCAATACTTGAGCGGTACCCCGCGCTTCTTCCGCCCCCAGCTGGCGGACGGCACGCCGCTCAATGAGGCGTTCAAGCCGGCCCAGTGGCCGCTGCTGCTCACCAGCTACAAGTCCCACACCATGAGCTCCATGAGCATCGGCTCGGATCGTCTGCGCCAGGTGAACCCCAGCAACCGGGTGCGGCTCAATGCGCAGACGGCGGCGCAGCTGGGGATCGAGAGCGGGGACCGGGTACGGGTCAGCACCCCGGATGGCAGCGTGATCGGGGTGGCCGAGTGCGTGGCCGGGGTGCAGGCCGATGCCATCGCCATCGAGCACGGCTTCGGCCACAAGGAGCTGGGGGCGCGGGAGCACTGGATAGACGGCCAGAAAGTGGTTGCCAACCCGCTGCGCGGAGCCGGGGTCAACCTCAACGATCTGGCGGTATTGGATCCCAGCCGCCATGGCCGCTACCCCCTGGTGGACTGGGCCATCGGCTCGTCGGCCCGCCAGGGGCTGCCGGCCCGGGTGGAGAAGCTGGTATGACGATCCAATGAAAACGGGGCCTGTGGGCCCCGTTGCTTATCTGCTCTGCGTCACTGTCACAGTTTGAAGTCGACCCATACCAGGCGGTGATCCGAGCTGACTCCCTTGGCGATGCCGAGCTTGGCGTCATACACCAGATGGTAGCCCGGCTCGAAGCTGGCCGGCCAGAACACGCCGGAGGCGACCGCGTTCAGGTTGGCGGAGGGCAGCACGTGGTCGAGCTGCAGACCGCTGCTGCTGGTGATGCGCTCCGGGGTGGGGCGGTTGTTGTTGCGCTTGCACTGATCCGGCTGGCTGGCGAGGCACTCGGGGCCGCCCTGGCTGACCGGGATCAGGGCGCCGTTGGTGACGGCCTGATTGACCAGTACATGGTTGTGCAAGTCCTGAATGGCGGTGAGATCCCCATCGCCAATCTGGGGATCGGCGTTGAGATCGCCGGCGATGACGAACTTGGCGCCCGCGGGCAGGCCACCGGCCTTGCCGGCGTCATCCACCATGTAGCTGGCGGTCTCCACGTAATCCTGCCAGAAGGCGACTTCGGCCCGGTTGTGCTTGACGTTGTGGCGCGCCGCGTTGCCGAAGATGGGCGGAGTCGGGTGGGAGATGAGGAAGTGGACCACCTCCTCCTTGTTGCCGCGCTTGATGCGCACCGGCACGTCGGCGTGGTTCTTGGACGAGAGCGGGAAGGCCTGCCAGGCGGCGTCGTCATACCAGGCATCGCCGCACTGGCGGCCGGCCGGGATCGGCGCCTTGGCATTGTTGCAGTCGTCGATGACGGGGTTCACTTCGCCGGGCATGTCCTTCCACTTGAATTTCTGGAAGGTGCGGATCTGCTTGGTATCGATGGGGTACTGGGACATCACGGCGAAGGCGTACTGGCCGTGGTAGTTGCCAAAGCCCCAGGCGTCATCCGGCCCGTTGTTGACCTTGCCGTCCAGGTTGAGGTCATGGCCGCTCATCAGACCGGTGTTGGTGGCGAAGTTCTGCAGCACCGGGTAGCTGATGGCCTTCACCTCGTCGTGCTGGGCATGGGCCAGGTAGTTGTCGTTGAAGGCTTTCAGATCGGCGGTGTTCTCACCTTTGCCATCGTTGTCGAATTCGTTGAGCAGGAACACGTCCGGCCGGGTACGCTGGATGATTTCGGCGATGTTGCGGATCTGCTGCACGTCGAGGGCCTTGGTCTTCTCGGCGCCGCTCAAGGTGCCGTCGGCGAGGCGGGCCAGCAAGGCATCCTGCTCGGTGCGACTGAGGGCCAGTTCACCGGCGAGCATGCCGGCGGCGGTGCGATCGAAGGAGAGGTTAAAGGTAGCGAAGCGAACCATGGGGGTCGGGGTCTCGGAGTCATTTTGGCTGTTACAGCCTGCCATCAATCCGAGGGAAATGGCAGCGGCCAGTAGGGATTTGCTGATATTTTTCATTGTAATATTCCGTAGCATCAATAAGTTATACCTTGCTCATGGGGAGCAAAGGCGTGCCCATTATAGGGATCCCGGCCGGCAGTCGGGCTCTGAATGGGCCAAAGTGTGAGACCATTCACAGAGCAAAACGGGGAGGCGAGATGAGTCGGCGACAGACGGCCCTGGTGGTCGAGGGGGGCGCCATGCGCGGCATTTTCGCCGCCGGGGTGCTGGATGCGTTTCTGGCCAAGGGCCGCACGGCGTTTGATCACTGCATCGGGGTATCGGCCGGGGCGGTCAATCTGGCGGCCTTTCTGGCCGGTCAGCAGGGGCGCAACCACAACGTCATCACCGACTACTCCTGCCGCCCCGAGTTCATCAACCTGGCCAAGTTCTTGCGCGGCGGCCACTGGCTCGATCTCGACTGGCTGTGGGCGATCACCATCCGCGAGTGCCGACTCGATCTGGCGCGCTTTGCCGCCAACCCGGTGCCGCTGACCGTGGTGACCACCCGGGTAGCGGATGGTCAGGCCGCCTACCTCAAGGCCAACGCCGCCGAGCTGGAGCAGCAGATCAAGGCCTCCTGCTCGGTGCCGTTGGTCTACCGGGACTTCGTGCGCATCGACGGGGAGGCCATGACGGATGGCGGGGTGGCCGACTCCATTCCGGTGCGCCACGCCTATGAGCAGGGGGCGCGCGACATCACAGTGGTGCTCTCCCGCCCGCTGGGCTATCGCAAGCGGGTGCCGCGCCTGCCCGTCCTGCATCGCTACCTGCTGCGCGAGACGCCGGCCCTGGCTCGTGCCAGCCTGTCGCGTCATCAAAGCTACAACGATGCCATCGACTTCATCCGCCAGCCTCCGGCCGATTGCCGCATCCGGGTCATAGTGCCGCCGGCGGGTTTTCGGGTCGGTCGCATGACCACCGACCGGGGGCGGCTGGAGCAGGGTTATCAGATGGGCTGGCAGGCGGCCCTCGACTACCTAGGGAGCGCTTAGGCGCTTTTTGTACGCCATTGCGGCCCTGTTAGGATCCCGCCCCATGAAAGCGCATGGCGATGGCGCAGCAGAGATGCGACGCGTCATTTCGCCCACTCATTCCCCCTCTTGCGCGGCGGTGGCTGCACTCTGTTTGTCTGCTTAATATGTAGCTGGATAATTATTTGCGATATTTACAGCGAAATGGTCAGGATTGCCGCCATGACAAAATATCACTATTAAGTTGTGCTAAATAATCCACGAGTCAATTTGTGACTGAATAATAAAGCGGTTGGGGAACTTTTCTGATTGGTGATATTTGACACGCATCAATTTAAATAAAATCTGTTTTTATTCATATGTATAGTTCAACTTAGCTTATGCGAAATAGATTATTCGCTGCGGGTTGAATCTGTTTACATCAATGGCGAATTGATAGCCTGACTTCATCTCGGCTACTGTCCCCTCTCGATTCGTTTGGGTAGCAAACGGATACAAAAATAATAACGACAGAGACTGGACGCATTGATAAAGAGTCATCTTTATTGATTTTAATCCTGCCAAAGGAGCCGGAATAATGAGTGGTTTATCTTCCCGTCATATTGCCAAAAATATATTTGCCGAGCTGTTGCCTTATCGCCGCCGCTTCCCCGATCCCATTCTGGATCGGCAGCAGGAGGAAGCAGAGGTGGCCGCCATCCAGATCCCCCGTCTGCAGGCCTTCATCGAGCGGGGCGAGACCATCACCTGCGTGCTGCCCGCCTTCCCAACCAAGTCGCCCAATCCGAACAAGGTGCTGGGCACCCTGCCGGACATGGCGGAGCGGCTCTCCCTCAGCTTTCTCAACCACCTCTGCCAGCGCATTCAGCTGCACTATGCGCCCGGCATGCGGATCCTCATCTGCTCGGACGGCCACGTGTTCGGTGACCTCATCCGGGTGGCGGACCCGGCCATCGACGCCTATCAGGCCCACATCGAGCAACTGATCCTGGAGCTGGGGGCGACCCACCTCGGGGTCTTCCACCTGGGCATGGTGGCGGGCATGGCCGAGTTTTGCGCCAGCCGCGACTTCGACACCCTGCGCGAACAGCTGGTGGAGCGTTATGCCGAGCCGCTGGCACAGATCACGGAAGAGGTGAGAAGCACCGAGGAGGGCATTCGCCTCTATCGCGCCATGACCCGCTTCCTCTATGAAGACAGCCAACTGCCGGACACTCCGCTCTCCAACACGGCGCTGCAGCGGGATGCCAAGGCGCGCACCCATGCGGTGATCCAGCGCAGCCGTGCCTGGGGCAACCTGCTGGCGGAGCGCTTCCCCGAGGCGATCCGTCTCTCCATCCACCCCCAGGCGAGCCACAGCCTGAAGATGGGCATCCACATGCTGCCGACCCGGGATGACTGGCTCACCCCCTGGCACGGGGTGGCGGCCAACCTGGATGGCCAGTTCGTGCTGATGAAGCGGCGCGACGTGCTGGCGATGGAGCATGAGCTGGTCCATATCCACGGCCGTCCGAGCCACTACCTGATCAACGGCAAGCAGGCCGCCGCCTGAGGAGTTTCCCATGACTGCATCCATCGTTACCCTCGGCGGCGAGCGCTGCCGCATCCTGCCACAGGCCCCGTTCGGCCTGCTGATTGAACCGGCCCGCAACGCCCAGCCGGTGCAGAGCCTGGTTATCGAGGCGCTGCGCGAGCTGGCCCGCCGCCACGGCGTGCTGATCCTGCGCGGGTTCGAGTCCGGCTTCACCGATCCCGAGCGGCTGACCCGCTACGGCGAGGAGTGGGGCGAGATCATGATGTGGCCCTTCGGCGCCGTGCTGGACGTGAAAGAGCACGAGAACGCCACCGACCACATCTTCGACTCCAGCTATGTGCCGCTGCATTGGGACGGCATGTACAAGCCGACCCTGCCCGAGTTCCAGCTGTTTCACTGCGTGCACGCCCCGGCGGCGGACGAAGGGGGGCGCACCACCTTCATCAATACCCGTCAGCTGCTCACCGAACTCGACGGCGAGCGACTGGCCCGCTGGGAGCGGGTGCACATCACCTATCGCATCAAGCAGGTGGTGCACTACGGCGGCCAGGTGCGCTCGCCGCTGCTGGTGCCTCATCCGGTGAGCGGCGAGACGGTGCTGCGCTACAACGAGCCGCCGCGCGAGGGGGTACGTTTTCTCAACCAGCATGCCCTCGAGATTGAGGGGGTGGCACCCGGCGAACAGGCCGCCTTCCTGCAGGATCTGCACCAGCGGCTCTACGACCCGCGCTACTTCTATGCCCACCAGTGGCAGGGGGGGGACGTGGTGATCGCCGACAACCTCGGCCTGCTGCACGGCCGCGAGGGGTTCACCGCCCGCTCGGCCCGCCACATCCAGCGGGTCCACATCCAGGCCAGCCCGGTCTGCCTCAACCCGGCGCTGGCGCCGCAAGGGGCGGCGTGATGGCGACCATTTTGCTGGCGGCCACCGCCACCCCGGGCCACGTTAATCCCATGCTGGCGGCGGCCCGTCTGCTGGTGGCGCAGGGGCATAGAGTGCTGATGCTGTGCGGCGCCCTGTTCGAGCAGCGCATCCGCGCAACCGGTGCCGAATTCGTGCCCTTCGCCCCCGAGGTGGACTTTGACTACCGGGCGCTGGAGCGGCATTTTCCCGAGCGGGCCAGCCTGAGCGGTACCGCCCAGATGGCGCTGGCGCTCAAGCGCTTCTTCGCCGCCCCCATGGCGCAGCACGACCGCCATCTGCGGGCGCTGATCGCGACGGAGAAGGTGGATCTGCTGCTGGTGGAGAACGGCTTCTACGGCGTGCTGCCGCTGTTGCAGCAGGGGGACGGGCGGCGCCTTCCCATCCTGATGCTGGGGGTGAACCCGGTCTCCTTCTCGAGTCCGGACGCCATCTTCTACGGCCCGCGCATTCCTCCCGAGCTGCGCCGCTCCCTTGGCGAGCTGCCCTGGCTCGATGAGCCGACCCGGCAACTGCAAAGGGAGGTTCAGCAGCGCTTCGATGCCGCGCTGGCCGAGGCGGGGGCGCCGCCGCTGACGGCTCCCTTCACCGACGTGATGGTGACGGCCCCCGATGCCTTTTTGCAGCTCTCCTGCGCCGGCTTTGAATACGAGCGACCGGAGCTGGAGGGGGTGATCCGTTATGTCGGCCCGCTGCTGCCACCCCGGCTTGAGCTGACGCCGCCGCCCTGGTGGGCACGGCTCGATGAGCGGCCGCTGGTCATCGTCAGCCAGGGCACCCTGGCCAACGTGGATCTGGGGCAACTGCTGATCCCGGCCATGCAGGGGCTGGCTGGCGACGAGCTGCAACTGCTACTGACCACCGGCGGGCGGGATCCGGCGCGGCTGGGCGCCGCCGTCCCGGCCAATGCCATCGTCACCGAACACGTGCCGTTCGAACTGGCGCTGCCCCGCGCCGCCGTGCTGGTGACCAACGGTGGTTACGGCTCGGTGCAGGCCGCGCTGGCCCACGGGGTGTCGCTGGTGGTAGCGGGCACCGGGGAGGACAAGGCGGAGGTGGCCACCCGGGTGGCGTGGAGCGGCGCCGGCATCAATCTGCACAGCAACGAGCCGACGGCGGACGCGGTGGCGGCGGCGGTGCGCAAGCTGGTGCACGAGCCGCGCTATCGGGCCAGGGCCCGGCTGCTGGCCGACGAGATGGCTGCGCTCGATGCTCGCGCCGCCATCGCCGGGACGGTGACGGCCCTGCTCGGCGGGCAAGGGTGATCCCGTGATGAAACAGGGGGGCTCGATGGCCTCCCTGTTGTTCAGCTTGCGCTCAGTTTGTGGCTGCTAGGGTGGCAAGGGTGACAAGAGGCGGCGTCAGCGGCGCCGGATGCGCTTTTTCATGCAAAAAGAGCGATCCCGACGTTGAATTTTTGGCCGACTCAGGAAAGAATGCGCGCTCGGTAATCGACCTCGGACGCAAGGTGACTCGTCACGGGCCAGACCGAGGATGAAATGGCCGTCGGCCAACTTGGTACAGGAAACCACACAGGAATTTTATGAATCCCCTTCGCACTGCCGCTTCGGCTCTTTTATGTACTCTGGCGCTGGTCAGCCAGCAGGCCGCCGCTGTTGAATACCAGCTGCCTGCAGCCAACAGCCGTCTGATCGGTGAGAACCAGGAGTACGTGGTACCCGCGGACAACCGTCCGCTGGAGCAGATCGCCTCCGACTTCCAGTTGGGTCTGACCAACATCATGGAAGCCAACCCGGGTGTCGACCCCTACCTGCCCAAGGCGGGCAGCAAACTGGTCATCCCCCATCAGCTGATCCTGCCGAACGCTCCCCGCGAAGGGATCGTCATCAACGTGGCTGAGATGCGTCTCTACTACTACCCGAAAGGCAAGAACGTGGTGCAGGTGCTGCCCATCGGCATCGGCCAGCTGGGGGTCAACACCCCGGAGAACTGGATCACCAAGGTGGAGCGCAAGCGCGCCAACCCGACCTGGACCCCGACTGAAAACATCCGTCGCCGCTACGCCGCCCAGGGCAAGACCCTGCCTGCAGTCTGGCCGGCCGGTCCGGACAACCCCATGGGCCTGCACGCGCTCTACATCGGCAACCTGTACGCCATTCACGGCACCAACGCCACCTTCGGCATCGGTCTGCGGGTGAGCAGCGGTTGCGTGCGTCTGCGCGCCGACGACATCAAGTATCTGTTCGACAACGTGCCGGTCGGCACTCGCGTCCAGTTCGTCAACCAGCCGGTCAAGACCACGGTCGAGCCGGATGGCGGTCGCTACATGGAAGTGCACGAGCCGCTGTCACGCAACGAGGAGGAGTTCAACTCTACCGCCTCCGTGCCGCTGCCCATGACCCAGGCCACCACCCGCTTCATCGCCCACATGGACAGCGACTCCAATGTGGTCAAGCAGGTGCTGGAACAGCGTACCGGCATGCCGACCCGTCTCAACCCGCAGGTCTGATGACCGGGGAGACAGGCTAATGCACAACGGCGACCATGAGGTCGCCGTTGTTGTTTCTGGCACTGCCACCGGCCATCAGCTGGCGGGGGGCGCATAGAGGGCCAGCCAGTTGCCCTCGGTATCTTCGATGATGACCCGGGAGCCATGGCCGCTGCCGATGCTGTGCAGGGGCTCGAGTACCCGTCCGCCGATGCTGGGCACCAGCTGTTCAGCCTCCTGCAGGCGCTTGCCAAGGGCGAGGTAGATGAGGGGGCCCGTGTGTCCCGGCTGGTGGTACTTGTCCATGGGGCCGAGACAGGCCGCCGCGTTGTTGCCATCGTGGCGCAACATGGCGAAGCGGATCTCCTCCTGTATCGGCGTGACCGGCACGTCGAGCAGGGCCGAGTAGAAGGCCATGGCGCGATCCAGATCCTTTGTCGGAATGTCGGCCCAGACCAGGGTATTGTCCATCTTGGTGATCTCCAGCATGTTCCGGCCGATGCGACCGGCGGCGCTGTTCCTTGCTGACGGCCTCTGGCGGCAGCTCGCAGGCAGCTTCCTAGAGGTTAGGAGCGGCCCATGAGGGGCGCCAGAGCTAAAAAAGCGGCGCCTGATGGCGCCGCTTTTGGGTGGGGAATTGGAGGTTTTTTCCTTCGATATACAGTTACTTGCCAGCAATGCTCAGTCCGCCGAAGCGGATGAGCGGGGCATAGAAGCTCTTGCCATCGTCGTGGTGCAGCACGTTGGCGACCGCTTCCAGCTCACCCAGCAGGCGATAGAAGTTGCCCGCCACCGTGATGCCGCGTACCGGCGCCACCCGCACGCCGTCCCGACACAGGAAGCCGGAGGCACCGAACGAGAAGTCGCCGCTCACCGCATCGGCGCCGGAGTGCAGGCCGTCCAGCTTGACCAGCTCCAGGTACTCGCCGCCTTGCGTCTCGGCCTCGCTGTGGGGGCCGAGCCCGAACACCAGGTGGCGCGGGCTGACATCCAGCGCACTGCGGGCGCTGCGCGCCGCCGAGCCGTTGCTGGCCAGGCCGAAGTGGTGGGCGGTGGCGCTGTTGTGCAGCAGGGTTTTGAGCTCCCCTTCGCCGATCAGCAGCAGATCCCGGGTGGGGGCACCCTCGCCATCGAAGGCCTTGATATGCATGCCACCCGGCATATAGGCCCGGCTCTCCAGGGTGAGCCAGCGGGAGGCCACCGACTGGCCCAGCTTGTCGCGCCAGGGGTTGATCCCCTGCTGGGCCCACTTACCCGACAGCGCGGCCTGGAAGCAGCCGAACAGGCTGGCCAGAGCATTGGTGTCGAAGATGGCGCTGTAGTGGCCGCTCGGCACCGCTTCTCCCGCCAGCAGGCCATCGGCCACGGCGTGGATCTGGCGGATGAGGGTCTGGCTGTCCAGTGCATCGAAGCGGCGCTCATACTGCCCCTGGGAGAACATGGACTGACGGCCGTCGCGCTCTATGAGGGCGGAGCTGTAGCAGCCGACGCTGAACGCCTGATGCTGGCAGAGGCTGCCCTGGCTGTTGGCGAGCCACAGCCGGCCCTCTCCCTCGAAGAAGCTGTTGTAGGGGGCGCCGGTCACGTCCGGCAGCGCCAGCATGTCCGACTCGAGGCGCAGAGCCAGGGCAATCTTCTCCTCCACCGGGGTGGTGTCGGGCTGATTGATCTCGGCGCAGTCGGTGGTGAGCCGGCTCTGCTGCACGGTGATGGTCTGATCCGGGTCCACCTTGGCGAAGCGGCTGGCATCCAGCGCATCCTGCAGCATGGCGGCCAGCGCCGACTCGTCGAGGGACTCCGAATAGGCGATGCCGACCCGGCCCTCTTTTATCAGC
This sequence comes from Aeromonas sp. QDB54, assembly GCF_027707385.1. Lineage (NCBI taxonomy): Bacteria > Pseudomonadati > Pseudomonadota > Gammaproteobacteria > Aeromonadales > Aeromonadaceae > Aeromonas > Aeromonas sp. QDB54. The sequence goes on from NZ_JAPCIT010000001.1 coordinate 188,441, forward strand.
CGAATGCCGATCTGCTGGCTGCTGGTGACCTTGTATTCGCTGAGCTCGCCCTTGTCGGCCTTGAGGGAGAAGGCCTTGTCCTGGTTGGCGATGATGTCGGCCTCGGCACCGAGAGCGGCGACCTGGTCCAGCAGGCGGGCAAGCAGTTGGTTCATGTCGAGTTGGCTCATCAGGCGTTCCCTCCGACCAGAATGTTGTCAACCTTGAGCGGCGGCTGGCCGACCGAGGCTGGAATGGAGCCGGAGACCGAGCCGCACATGCCGGCGGAGAGGGCCAGATCGCGCCCCACCATGGAGATCTCCTTCAGTACCTGCGGGCCGGTGCCGATCAGGGTGGCCGACTTGAGTGGCCGGGTGATCTTGCCTCCCTCGATGAGGTAGGCCTCCTGCACGTTGAAGTTGAACTCGCCGGTGCCGGGCTGCACCGAGCCTCCTCCCATCCGCTTGGCATAGATGCCGTGCTCCACGGTTGCCAGCATCTCGTCCAGGCTGTGATGGCCCGGCTCTATGTAGGTGTTGCGCATGCGCGAGGCCGGCGCGAACTTGTAGGATTCGCGGCGCCCGGAACCGGTACGGGCGTAGCCGGTGCGCAGGGCCCCCATCCGGTCCACCAGGAAACCGGTGAGCACGCCATCCTTGATGAGCTGGGTGTGCTGAGTCGCCATTCCCTCGTCATCGACGTTGATGGAACCCCAGGCGTTGCCCTGCAGCCCCTCGTCCACCGCGCTAACAGCGGGGTTGGCGATGAGCTGGCCCATCTTGTCGTGGAACACGGATGCCTTCTTGGCCACCGAGGTGGTCTCCAGCAGGTGGCCGCACGCCTCGTGGAAGATGACGCCGCCAAAGCCGCTCTCCATGATGACCGGCAGCTTGCCGCTCGGGCAGGGGGCTGCCCCCAGCTTCACCAGCGCCTGGCGGGTGGCGGTGAGGGCCAGCTCGCGGGGATCCACGCCGGCGGCGTGTTCCCAGCCCATCATGGCGCCTGGGGCTTCGTAACCCACGCTCTGTTCGCTGCCAAGGGCGGCGATGGTCTGGGCCATGATGCGGTTGTAGTGACGGCGATCGCTCACCTGCACCCCTTCGCTGTTGAAGATCTCCACCTCCTGCTCCCAGCCCAGCACGTTGCCGGTAAACTGGCTCACCTTGGTGCTCTCGGCGCGGGCCGCGGCATCCATGGCGTGCAGGTAGGCGATCTTCTGTTCCAGCAGCTTGTCGGCTGAGAGCGGCAAGGCCACCGGGTTGCGATCGCTCAGGCGACTGAAGTCGAAGGCGGTGGCAGTCACCACGGGGTCACGCCGATCCTTGGCCGCCAGCAGGCTGACGATGCGCAAGAGCTCATCGCGGCTGGCCAGGTTGGTGTAGCCATAGAGCACCTTGTGGCCGTAGCACAGGCGCACGCCGATGCCGAAATCGAGGCCACCGCTGATGTTTTCTATCTGGCTGGAGAGCAGGCTGAGCTGGCTGCGGCGCTTGCGCTCCACAAACAGCTCGGCGAAGTCGGCACCCAGCGCCAGCGCGTGATCGAGCACGTCGCGGGCGATGGCGGGGGCCAACAGGGAGAATGGGGTCATAGAATTTCCTTATTCTGGTCTGTCCGTTTGCTTCCGATACCCGGCTGTGATTGTTATGGGGTACCGTTTCCATTGTTGCAGACCAGCACAAAAAAGTCGCTATAGCGTCATGCGATGATACCGATTGAGAAAATCGGTGCGATTTATGCGCCCGGCGGCCCGACACCCAGCCGCCGGTAGTCAGGGAAGCGTCTCCGCTGACGTTTGTTCAAGGGGACCTTTCACCAGGCCTTCTTCGTCATGCCGTGTGGGGAGAGGGCGATGGCTGGGGGCCATCGCCAGTTGTATCAGGCAACCCTGTGTGGTTGCTGGCTCACAGCAGCTCGTGGATCTCGCTCAGGATCTGGTCGACCCACTGCTCGATGCGGGATTCGGTCTGGTCGTACTGATTGGCGTCGTCGAGCGCCAGCCCGACGAAGTGACGGCCATCGTCGATCAGCGCCTTGGAGGCATCGAACTCGTACCCCTCGTTGGGCCAGTAGCCCACCAGCTTGACCCCCTTGGGGACCAGCTGATCGTGCAGCAGGCCGAGGGCATCCTGATACCATTCGCCGTAACCCAGCTGATCGCCCATGCCGAACAGGGCGATGATGCGGCCTTCCAGCTCGACATCCTGAATGTCTTCCCAGCGGGATTCCCAGTCTTCCTGCAGCTCGCCAAAGTCCCAGGTGGAGATGCCCAGGATCAGGATGTCGTACTCCTGCATGAGGGTGAGAGGCACATCCTTGATGTTGTGGAGATCAACCAGCTCGGGGCCAATGAGGGCGCGGATCTTCTCGGCGGCCATCTCGGTGTAGCAGGTGGTAGAGCCGTAAAACAAACCTATCTTCATCGCTCTTCTCTTGATCGCAGTCGGCAATGGGAGCGGGCAACCGCAGGGTGGCGCCCGGGGGAGGGCGTCAGTCTAGCAGATTGCCCGACGCGCTTCACCGCCTGGCGGGCGATGGACAACGGCAACTTGCGGCCGCGGTGGGTCGGCACGTTACAATGGGCCATGTTTCCCCTGAGCGCGGCGCACCATGAGCAAGTCTGAATCCCATCCCCTGATCGAGCCGTTTCTGGACGCCCTCTGGCTGGAGCGGGGTCTTTCCGACAACACGGTCAGCTCCTATCGCACCGATCTGGAAAAATTTGCCCTCTGGCTCGATGAGCAGGGGGGCTCCCTGCTGCTGGCGGGGCTGGACGACATCCAGCACTATCTCGCCTGGCGGGTGGACCAGCAGTTTGCGGCCAGCAGCACGGCCCGCTTTCTGTCGGCCCTGCGCCGTTTCTATCAGTACCTCAACCGAGAGAAGCTGCGCAGCGACGACCCCACCGTGCTGCTGGAGGGGCCCAAACTGCCGAAGAAGTTGCCATCGGATCTCAGCGAAGCCGAGGTGGAGGCGCTGCTGCAAGCGCCGCTGGTGGACGAGCCGCTGGAGCTGCGGGACAAGGCGATGCTCGAGCTGCTCTACGCCACCGGGCTGCGGGTCTCCGAGCTGGTGGGGCTGACCGCCGAGCATGTCAGCCTGCGCCAGGGGCTGGTGCGGGTGGTCGGCAAGGGCAACAAGGAGCGACTGGTCCCCATGGGGGAGGAAGCGGTGCACTGGCTGGAGCGCTACTACCGGGAGGCGCGTACCCTGCTGCTCGGCGGCACCAGCTCGGACGTGGTGTTCCCCTCCAAGCAGGCGCGCATGATGACCCGTCAGACCTTCTGGCACCGGATCAAGCTCTATGCCCAGCGCGCCGGCATCCAGGGCGAGCTCTCCCCCCACACCCTGCGCCACGCCTTCGCCACCCATCTGCTCAACCATGGCGCCGATCTGCGGGTAGTGCAGATGCTGCTGGGCCACGCGGATCTCTCCACCACCCAGATCTATACCCACGTGGCCAACGAGCGGCTCAAGGCGCTGCACGGCCAGCACCACCCCAGAGCCTGATCGCCTCACCGGCCTTGCAACAAAAAACCGCCCGAAGGCGGTTTTTTTCAGCACACGACAGGGAGGAAACGGTTATTTCCCCTGCTGGGATTTCAGCAAGTCGCGGATCTCGGTCAGCAGCTCCTGATCCTTGGTGGGGCCGGCCGGGGCAGCGGCTTCCTCTTCCTGCTTCTTCTTCAGGGTGTTGATGGCCTTGAGCCCCATGAAGATGGCGAAGGAGATGATCAGGAAGTCGATACAGGTCTGGATGAACTTGCCGTAGGCGATGACCACGGCAGGGGCATCCCCTTCGGCGGCCTTCAGGGTCACGGCGAGATCGCTGAAATCCACGCCCCCCAGGATCAGCCCGATGGGGGGCATGATCACGTCTCCCACGAAGGAGGAGACAATCTTGCCAAAGGCGGCACCTATGATGATACCGACCGCCATGTCGATCACATTGCCCCTGGATGCAAAGGCCTTGAACTCTTGAATCAGACTCATTTTTCCCCCTAGAAATGGACGACATGCCACTTGAGCGCACGTCGATTTGAATAATAAAACATCAGCAAAACAGAGGGATGACTAAAGATGTCTCCCGTCGTCCTGATTAGCTTGCGGGGCTAAAGCCCGATTGGCAACCTGTCATCCCGTGATTTTTTCTTGCGGACGTTATTAATCGATCACTAATTAAGGTCTTTGGGAGAGGGAATTGTCTGGGTTACCTTATGAGGCCATTCAATCATGCCAAGTGAATGAGCTGATGCGATATTTACTGCTGGGAATGATGCTGCTGTGCGCTTTTGCGGCCAGCGCGGGGATGGACCCCCATGTGTTGAAACAGACCATAGAGCAGCGCCTCGGTGTGCAGGTCTACCTGGTGGACGAGACCCCCATGCCGGGCCTCTATCTGCTGGGCACGGCCCAGGGACTGCTCTACAGCGATGCCAGGGGAGACTATGTGCTGCAGGGCTCCATGCTGGATCTGGCCCACGAGATGAGAAACCTCACCCGGCTCAGCCAGCAGCAGCAACGCAGGCTGGCGCTCTCCCAGATAGGGGAGGCCCGGCTCTGGCTCAAGGCCACCCCTGAACGCCACCGCCTCACCCTGTTTACCGATCTCGCCTGCGGTCCTTGCCGCATCGCGCTGGAGGAATTGCCCCGCTTGCAGGCGAGGGGCGTGAGCGTGCAACTGCTGCCTGCGCCTGTCGCCGCCTCGGATCAGGCTAGCTGGTGCGATCCCGGGCTGCTGCGCGAACTCAACTTCAGCGATCGTTTGCCTGAGAGCGGCTGTAATGCGATCCTTGCCCATCATATCGGCCTGAGCCAATGGCTCGGGATCAAGGCGTCACCGAGCTGGGTCCTGCCCAATGGTGATCTGGTGCGTGGTTACCAGAGCCCCGAACAACTGCTCAAGATACTGGATCACATCAATGCCCCTGCAAATCCGTCGTCGTCCGCGAGTTGATGATTCCCATCTGCCCGCCACCCTGCACCCGCTGCTTCGCCAGATCTTCGCCAGCCGCGGGGTAGAAGACCCTGCCCTGCTGGAGCGCAGCGCCAACCAGCTGCTGCCGCCCCAGCGTCTGTTCGGCATGGCGCAGGCGGTGCCGCTGCTGGCCGAGGCGCTGACGGCGCAAAAACGCATTCTCATCGTCGGTGACTTCGACTGCGACGGCGCCACCAGCTCGGCCTTGTGCGTGCTGGCCTTGCGCGCCATGGGGGGGCACCACATCGATTTTCTGGTGCCCAATCGCTTCGAGTTCGGCTATGGCCTCACCCCGGAGATCGTCGAGCTGGCGGTGGCCCGCGGCGCCGAGTTCCTGATCACGGTGGACAACGGCATCTCCAGCATCGCCGGGGTGGCGGCGGCCAAGGCGGCAGGCATGCAGGTACTGGTTACCGATCACCATTTGCCGGGTCAGGAGCTGCCTGACGCCGACGCGATAGTGAACCCCAACCAGCATGGCTGCGACTTCCCCTCCAAGTCCCTGGCCGGGGTCGGGGTCGCCTTCTATCTGATGGCGGCCCTCAACACCCATCTGCGCCAGAGCGGCTGGTATGAGCGCCAGGGGCTGCGCGCCCCCAACGTGGCGGATTACCTGGATCTGGTGGCCCTCGGCACCGTGGCCGACGTGGTGGCGCTCGATGGCAACAACCGCATCCTGGTTCATCAGGGGTTGCAGCGGATCCGGGCCGGCCGTTGTCGCCCCGGCATCCAGGCGCTGGTGGATGTGTCGGGCCGCGACGGTCGTCGCCTGTGCGCTGCCGATCTCGGCTTTGCGCTGGGGCCGCGCCTCAACGCGGTGGGCCGGCTCGATGACATGTCCCTCGGGGTCGCCTGTCTGCTCTGTGACGACATCAACCTGGCGCGCCAGTTCGCCTCCGAAATGGACAGCCTCAACCAGGAGCGCAAGGAGATCGAGCAGGGGATGCAGCAGGAAGCGCTCGCCACCCTGGAGCAGATCCGTTTTCGTGACGGCGAGGTGCCCTCCGGCATCGTGCTGCACCGGGATGAGTGGCATCAGGGGGTGGTGGGGCTGGTGGCCTCCAAGGTGAAGGAGAAGTACTACCGCCCGGTCATCGCCTTTGCCGAGAGCAGCGAGACCGAGCTCAAGGGATCCGGGCGCTCCATCCCGGGGGTGCACCTGCGCGATGCGCTGGAACTGCTCGATACCCGCCACCCCGGCTTGATGGGCAAGTTTGGCGGCCACGCCATGGCGGCCGGGTTGACCCTGCCCAAGGCCAATATCGAGGCCTTCGGCCGGGCCTTCGAGGCGGTCATCGGCGAGCTGGTGACCCCTGAGCTCTTGACCGGGGTGCTGCTCACCGACGGCGAGCTGCTGCCGGACGAGCTCACCCTCGAGCTGGCGGAGCTGATCCGCGCCTCCGGCCCCTGGGGTCAGGCCTTTCCCGAGCCGCTGTTTGACGGGGAATTCGTGCTGGTGCAGCAGCGGCTGGTGGGGGAGAAGCACCTCAAGATGATGCTGACCACGGATTCCGGCCACGCGGTGGATGCCATCGCCTTTGGCGTCGACTTGCAGCGCTGGCCCGATGCCTCGGTGAAGCGGGTGCGGCTGGTCTACCGGCTCGACGTCAACGAGTGGCGCGGCAACCGCAGCGTGCAGCTGCTGGTGGAGCATCTGGAAGCCGCCGGCCTCTGATTCCCGCGAGTCTCTCTTGCTGTCGATGACGGCCACCTCAGGGTGGCCGTTTTTTTATGGTGTGAACCCGGATGTTGTCGTTGACCCGTCTATTGCTTCACAGTTTAAGCTTCCCTTCATCGGGTCACGGACCCCTCAGCGAGTGGTTGTCATGAAAATATCCGAACTGGCCCGGCGCTGCGGCCTGGCCCGCTCCACCCTGCTCTATTACGAGAAGCTGGGGGTGATTGCGGGCACGAGGGGCGCCAACGGCTATCGCCACTACGACGATGACGATCTGCAGCGGCTGCGGATGGTACAGGCCCTGCAGGCCGGCGGGCTCAGCCTCAAGCAGTGCCTCGCCTGCCTGGCGGGCGAGCTGGAGCAGGCAACGCTGGAAGCCCGGGTCAGGGAGCTGGATGAAGAGCTGGCGCGGATGCAACGCGCCCGGGATCTGCTAGCGGATCTCGCCGGTTTGCGTGCGCACTCCGGCGACGAGTTCAAGGCCTGGCAGCGGCAACTGCAGCATCAAGCCCCGCAGGCCTACTTTGCCTGGGTGATGAAGCAGGGATTCAGTGAAAAAGCGCGTTACCACCTGCAGTGGCTCAGCAAAGACATGAATGAACATGAACGTTATATCCGGGATTTCAAGCTGCTGCTGGACGGCATGAGCTATTGGGGGGCGGGCGATAGCCTCTTCACCCAGCAGCAATTTGCCGCGCTGCCCAGCCAGCCTCGCCGGATCCTCGACATGGGCTGCGGGCGCGGCGCCGCCACCCTGGCGCTGGCACAGCTGACGGACGCCACCATAGTGGCCATCGATCTGGACGAGGAGGCGCTGGCCGCCGTGGCCCGCAGCGCCAGTGCGGCGGGTCTGGGTCAGGTCACCACCCTGTGCGCCAATATGGCGGACTTGCCCATGGAACTTGCCCCCGCCGATCTCATCTGGGCCGAGGGGAGTGCCTACACCATAGGGGTGGCCAACGCCTTGCAAGCATGGCGGCCGTACCTTGCCGGCCCTGCTGCCTGCCTGGTGCTGAGCGACCTGGTATGGCTGACGGACACGCCGCCAGAGGAGGCACTGGCGTTCTGGCAACGGGATTATCCCGCCATGCAGACCCTGGCGGGCCTGCTGAAGACGGTGCAAGAGGCGGGTTATCGCTGTCTGTCGCACACCCCGTTGCCGCAAAGGGCCTGGCACAACTATCTGGACCCCATCGAACGCAATCTGGCGCGCCATCGCGCCGAGCTGGGGGATAGCCCAGCCTGGCAGGATCTGAGCCGGGAAGTGGCCATGCACCGTCAATACCTGGGCTGCTACGGCTATGTGATCTGCTGCCTGCAGGCAGTCTGATCAGGCCATCCATTGCAAGAGAACAAACGGAGAAAACCTATGAACATCCTCATTCGGCCCGAAACGGGTGCCGATCACGACGCCATTGAGGCGTTGACCATGGCCGCGTTCCTCAATGCGCCCCATACCGATCACAACGAGCAGCGGATCGTGCGCGACCTGCGCCAGGCCGGGGCACTCAGTCTGTCGCTGGTGGCGGAGCAGGAGAGGCGGGTGGTCGGCCACCTCTGCTTCTCGCCGGTGACCATCAGTGATGGCAGCCCGCACTGGTATGGTCTTGGCCCCATTTCGGTCTCTCCTGCGCTGCACGGCAAGGGGCTGGGGTCAAGGCTGATGGAGGCGGGTCTGGCACAGCTCGAGGGGATGGGGGCGGCCGGCTGCGTGGTGCTGGGGGATCCCGGTTTCTACGGCCGTTTCGGCTTCGTGTCCGAGCCGGGGTTGACGCTGCCCGGCGTGCCGGCGGAGTACTTCATGGCCCGCTCGTTCGGCGCCGCCATGCCCCGTGGCGAAGTGTGCTACCACCCGGCCTTTGTGCAGGCGTGAGGGGCACTGTGAGGGCAAAGAGAGTGCTCCTTGCGTTCATTGTGGTTTTTAATTGCCAGCTTTATTGATAACGAGGGTTTTTAGTATCGATTCGTGAGTGTTTGCAGGGTTTCAAATTCAAGAAAAAGATGAATTGTGATATATTCGGCCTCGCTGAATCCTCTTTTCAAGAAGGGACTCCCCGCTTGTCACTCGCTGGCCGACGCTCGACCTGGCTGATGGCCCTCGCCATCGCCTGCCTTCTGTGGCTTGCCGCCTTCGCCGCGGCAGAGGTCGGTGCCGCCGTACGTCAGGCTACGGTCGGCCAGGGCGCCTCGATGCAGTTGCATGAGCCAGCCGATCCAGGGCTTGTCAACAGCGTCAGCCTGCCGCCGGGCGGCCAGTGGCGGCTCAGCTTCGAGCAGGGGCGACGGCTGGAAGGGGCCGCTCAAGCCGAGCTCTATCAGGTGCTGCTGGCCTGGTTCCAGCACGATATCCTCGGCCTGCTCTGCGGCCTGCTGTTCTTCCTGCCCCTCATCTACCTAAGGCAACTGAGCGACTACTTCGGTTATCTGCACCGGTGGCGCTTGAGCTGCCATCACCTGCAATTTCGTTTCTGCCACAGCGACTCGTACCTGGCTGCTTGCTGAGCGCCCGTCCGCCCAAGGCTTTCTCCCTCGCTGATTGATGTCCGCCGCGAAGGCATGCCCGTGCGGTCCGGTGCCCTCCTTGCACCGTCTTCATGCCTGCCCGCCGGCGAGCACGAAGGCGGCTCCCACCCCGTACACCTTGTGAGCCGACCCGATGGATTATTATGTAAACCTGTTTATTCACTCGATTTTTGTCGAAAACCTGGCGCTGGCCTTCTTCCTTGGCATGTGCACCTTCCTGGCCGTTTCCAAGAACATCAACACCGCCTTCGGCCTTGGCATGACGGTGCTGGTGGTCATGGTGATCGCCATTCCCCTCAACAACCTGATCTACCGTCATATCCTGCGTCCCGAGAGTACCTTCCTCGGCGAGTTTGATCTGAGCTTTCTCGATTTCATCGTCTATATCGGGGTACTGGCGGCACTGGTGCAGGTGATGGAGATGGTGCTCGACAAACATTTCCCGGCGCTCTATCACGCGCTGGGCATCTATCTGCCGCTGCTGACGGTGCATTGCGCCATCTTCGGCGGGGTGATGTTCATGGCCCAGCGGGATTACGACTTTATCGAATCCGTGGTGTACGGGGCTGGCTCAGGGCTGGGCTGGCTGCTGGCCATTGTCGCCATCGCCGGTCTGCGCCAGAAGATGAAGTATTCGGATGTGCCAGAGGGACTGCGCGGCATCGGCATCACCTTCATCGTGGCCGGGCTGATGTCGCTCGGCTTCATGTCTTTTTCCGGCATCTCGCTTTAGCCGAATGGGTGTAACAACGGCCACGCAAGTGGCCGTTTTGCCATCTATTGGTCCTCGATCATCCCCAGCAGCCGGTCGTGTACCAGTGGCAGCTCCAGAAAACCGTCCCGATCGAGGAAGTGACCGCCATGCTCCAGGCTGTAGAGCGGCGCGGCCAGCTGTTCGCTCAGGTGCTGGCAGTAGCGATAGGGCACGATGGCATCGTCGCGGGAGGCAACCACGACCCGTCGGGGCGCCAGCGCCATGATGTGGGCCGGCTCGTAACCCTGGGTCATGAAGGGATCCAGCTCAGGCAGGGTGTGCAGCGGCTGATCGAAGCCGGATACCAGCAGGATCCCGCCCACCCGGCGGGAGGCGGGCAGGCGGCTCAGCTGGCGCAAGATGGTGATGCAGCCGAGGCTGTGGCCCAGCAAAAAGGTCCGTTCATCGTGATCCCGCACCAGGCTGTCCATGGCGGCGTCCCAGGCGGCGGGTTGCGGATGGTGGGGATCAGGCATGGCCAGCACCTCGACCCGGATATCGCGGGCTTCGAGCTGCGCCTTGAGCCAGGGGAACCAGTGGGAGTGGGGGGAGGCGGTATAGCCGTGCACGATGAAGACGCGGGTGTGCGACATAAGCAGGATCCTGAAACGGGGCGACAGGGAACAAACAGGACGTGCGCAGCGACGCGGGCCGGGGCGGCCTCATCATATCAGCGCCAGCCGGGTGGTGGCACGCCCCTGTCCGGGTGGTACAAGGGCGGGATAAACCGTTCAACCCAGCCGTTTGGCCATGTTGTAGCCGGTGATGGAGAAGCCCGCCTCCTGGTAAAGCGCCAGGGCGCGCGGGTTGTCGTGGGCGACCCGCAGGGTGATCTGGCGGATGCCGCTGCGCCTGAGCTCGGCTTCCAGCAGCGCCATGGCGGCCTTGCCGATCCCCCGGCTGCGGTGGGCCGGCGCGACATAGAAGTCATAGATAAAGGTGGCGGCGCCGTCGCTGTCGATGGCGTGCCAGAGATAACCCAGTGGCTCCTCGTCGGCGGGGGCAACTGCTCCCTCTGCGGGCAGGATGCAGAGCAGGCTGTGGCCGGCGCTGGCCACCCCTTGCGGCAGATAGCGCTGCAGGGAGGCCTCGGCCTTGTGGCGGGCGGTGGCGAGATCGTGGCCCTGGTTGCTGGCGAGATCCTGCGCGTACTCCTCGATGAAGCAGGCGCAATAGGCGGGGTAGTGCTGCTCGCTCATGGGCAGCAAGCGGATAAGCGGTGTCGGCATCCTGCAGATCACTCAAGGGGAGAAGGGAGGCTCACGTTAACCCGGCGGCGAAGTGAGTGCAAACGGCGTTGGCTGTGGTCGGCAGCCGGAGCGGCGTCCGCCTGCGGCCGGCCCATAAAAAAGAGCGCCTTTGGGCGCTCTTTTTTGACCAGGAGGAGGTTATTTCACCTCTTCGCCCTTGGCTTGCAGGTCCGCATGGTAGGAGGAGCGGACGAAGGGACCGCAGGCGGCGTGGGAGAAACCCAGCCCCATGGCCACATCTTTGAGCTCGTCGAACTCTGCGGGCGGCACGTAGCGCTTCACCGGCAGGTGGTGGCGGCTTGGCTGCAGATACTGGCCCAGGGTCAGCATGTTGACGCCGTGTTCGCGCAAGTCCTTGAGTACCTGCACGATCTCTTCGTTGGTTTCGCCCAGGCCCATCATGACGCCGGACTTGGTCGGCACATGGGGGTGCATCTCCTTGATGCGGCGCAGCAGCTCCAGCGACCACTTGTAGTCGGCACCCGGACGGGCGACCCGGTACATGCGCGGGGCGGTTTCCAGGTTGTGGTTGAACACGTCAGGCGGGGTCTCGCGGAACACTTCCAGCGCCTGCTCCATCCGGCCGCGGAAGTCCGGGGTCAGGATCTCGATGCGGGTCTGCGGGCTGTGCTCGCGGATCTGCTTGATGCAGTCGGCGAAGTGCTGGGCACCGCCGTCGCGCAGATCGTCGCGGTCCACCGAGGTGATCACCACGTATTTCAGCCCCATCTCCTTGATGGTCAGCGCCAGCTTCTTCGGCTCGTCCGGATCGAGCGCCAGCGGGCGGCCGTGGGCCACGTCGCAGAAGGGGCAGCGACGGGTACAGATGGCGCCCATGATCATGAAGGTGGCGGTGCCGTGGTTGAAGCACTCCGCCAGGTTGGGGCAGGAGGCCTCCTCACACACTGAGTGCAGCTTGTTCTTGCGCAGGGTGCTCTTGATGTGCTCGATCTTCTGGCTCGACGGCGGCAGCTTGATCCGCATCCAGTCCGGCTTGCGCAGCACTTCCTCGTTGGGATCCGGCATGAATTTCACCGGGATCAGGGCCATCTTGTCGCCATCGCGCAGCTTGACGCCCGGCTCCATACGAACGGGTTTGCTCATGATTCACTCTCGGTGTTTGTTATTGTCTGGTTGATAGCCACCAGGGTCATCTTGGTGCCCTCATGGCCAGGCAGCATGGGCTCGCTCATGCCGCCTCTTCGGTATTCGTGATTGTCTCATAGCCGATCAGGCTGGCCAGTTCGGCCACCAGCATCGCTTGCGCCTCGGCCACGCTCTGCGGGCCGCCCAGGGCGCTGGTCTGGGTCATGGCCATGCCCGCATAGCCGCACGGATTGATGCGCAGGAAGGGGGTCATGTCCATGTTGACGTTGAGGGCCAGGCCGTGGAACGAGCAACCCTTGCGGATGCGCAGGCCGAGCGAGGCCAGTTTGGCTTCTGTCTGCAGCGAGGCGCCGAGCTGGTTCTTCACGTAGACGCCGGGGGCATCGGGTTTGGCATAAGCCTCAATCCCGCTCTTGGCCAGGGTGTTGATGATGGCGGTCTCGAGGCAGGTCACCAGCTCGCGCACCGTCAGCTTGCTGCGACGCACATCCACCAGCACGTAGAGCACCAGCTGGCCGGGGCCGTGATAGGTCACCTGACCACCGCGATCGCTCTGCACCACCGGGATGTCGCCGGGGGCGAGCAGATGTTCGGCCTTGCCGACCTGACCCTGGGTGTAGACGGGATCGTGCTCCACCACCCAGAACTCGTCCGGGGTATCGGGGGTACGGCTGTCGGTGAAGGCCTTCATGGCATCCCATACCGGCTGGTAGGGACGGCGGCCCAGCTGTCTGACCAGCAGCCGGGGGGCTGACGATGGTGATTCGGCGGGGTTTTGGAGTGACATCTTTCCTCACTGACAGGCGCTGGGGTCGGCCAGCGCGGCCACGACAGCCGGCTGGCAAATAATCAGTCGCCCCGGTGGCGGGGCGAGAGAGGCGACTTACAGGACGTAGCGAACCAGCTCTATGTTACCGAGTGCGGTATACATGGCTTCGATATGTTCCTTGCTCTGGGCGGTCACAGTGACCCGGACCGAGTGGTAGTTGCCCTTGGAGCTGGGCTGCACGGTCGGGCTGTAGGTACCGGGGGCGTGCTGCTGCAGCACTTCCACCACCATGTCCGGCAGCGCCGGGTCGGCAACGCCGAGCACCTTGAACGGGAACTTGCAGGGGAACTCCAGCAGTTCATCAAACTTGGTATTCATTTACTCACCTTTTGGTGTCGTCACGGGACGACTTCATCGCTTGTGGCTAGTGGCCGATGGCCCATCAGGGCCGCCATCTACCCGTCTGTGGCGGGCACTGCTCAAGTGTATATGGGCATTGCCCAGGCCGGGATCAAGGTCCGGTCTGGCAGACGAGGCATGGAGGTGCTGCTTTTTACCACAAATCGTCAGTCGGCGGAACCTGCAGATTGCAGGGTTATTGACTGGCCCGACCGCAAAAGACAGCAGCGGCGCCTGTTGGCGCCGCTGTTTGGTCAGGTTTGTGCGCAGGTTACTTGAACCAGCTGGAGACCAGCATCACCAGGTAATCCCACAGACGGCTCATCAGGCCACCCTCTTGCACCTCTTCCAGGGCGACCAGCGGAACCTGCTTGATCTCCTTGTCGCCTTGCTTGAGGAACACGGTACCGACCCGTTGGCCCTTGGCCAGCGGTGCCTTCAGCTCGCTTTCGAGCTGGAAGTCAGCCTTGAGGTTGTTGCCCTGGCCACGGGTGACCAGCACGGAGACGTCCTTGTCGACGCCCAGTTTCACTTCAAACTTGTCGCCCATCCAGATCTTCTGGGTCACCAGCTCGGTGCCGGCCTTGTACGGGGTCAGGCTCTGGAAGAAACGGAAGCCATAGGTGAGCAGTTTCTTGCTCTCGGCGGCGCGGGAACCCTCGCTGCTGGCGCCCAGTACCACGGCGATCAGGCGCATGCCTTCGTTGTTGGTGGCGGAGGAGACCAGGTTGTAGCCGACCTGGCTGACGTGGCCGGTCTTGATGCCATCCACTTGCAGGGATTGATCCCACAGCAGACGGTTGCGGTTGTGCTGGGTGATGCCGTTGAACACGAAGGATTTCTGGGAGTAGATCTTGTACTCCTCAGGCAGATCGCGGATCAGGGCCTGACCCAGACGGGCCATGTCGTGGGCGGTACTGTAGTGACCTTCCGCATCCAGACCGTGCGGGTTCATGAAGTGGCTGTCGTTCATGCCGAGCTTGGCGGCCCAGCTGTTCATCAGGCTGGCGAAGGAGTCGGTGCTGCCGGCCAGGAATTCGGCCATGGCGACGCAGGCGTCGTTGCCGGACTGGATGATGATACCCTTGTTGAGATCATCGACCGAGACCTGCTTGCCCACCTCGATGAACATCTTGGAGGAGTCGGAGTAGTTCTTGGACCAGGCGTTCTGGCTGATGGTCACCATGTCGGTGCGCTTGATGTTCCCCTTCAGCAGCTCCTGGCCGATGATGTAGGAGGTCATCATCTTGGTCAGACTGGCGGGCGGCAGACGCTCTTCGGCGTTCTGCTCGGCCAGCACCTGACCCGAGTAGTAGTCGATCAGAATATGGGCCTTGGCGGAGATCTCCGGCGCGGCGGGAACGACCACGGGGTTGGCGTTCGGGGTCGGTACAGGCGTGTTGGCCTGAGCGGTGGCGCTTATCAGGGAGGCCAGAATAACTGAACGGGCAAATTTGGACATCTTGAAATTCCTGGAGCCTGGTTGGGGTAACCCAAGTTAAAAATGCGGGCTTCACTATACCAGAAGCGACCGTCGGTCAAAGCCCGACGTGCCATCTGGCCTGGTTTTTTATCCATCCGTTGCCGCCATCACGCCGGGAAACGACGTGATGGCGGGCGGTTGGCGGTGGTTCATGCTGGCTGAGCCACCCCGCTATCAGGGGACGATGAAGGCTTGCTCCAGCCCCCCCTGACGGATCTGTTCGAGCAGGGCGGTCTGCTGAGCGGCGGGGACCGGTCCCAGCAGGACCCGGAAGATGGCACCGTGGGCCGCCACCTGGTAGGGCACCCCATGGCGCTGGGTCATCACCTTGCCCATCGCCTCGGCCCGCGCCTGCGAGCCGCTGGCCAGCACCTGGATCATCTTGCCCTCGCCGCTGCTGGCGGGCGCGGCCGCTTTGGCCGCTGCCGGTTTGGCGGGTTTGGCGACCGGAGCCTTGACGGGGGCCGGTGTAGCCATGGCCAGTTCGGTGGGCTGGCCGACGAAGCCGTCCTGAGCGGCGGGGGCCGCAGTAGCTGCTGGCGTGGTCGGCGTCATCTCGATGGGCTTCATGGGGGCCATGATCACCATCTGGTCCGGGGTGTCGTTGATGAGCTCGACCCGCACCCGTGCCTCGCCCCCTTCCACCATCTCCAGCTGCTTGGCGGCCGCATGGGAGAGATCGATCAGCCGGTCGCTGCCGAAGGGGCCGCGATCGTTGACGCGTACTATGGTCTCCAGCCCGTTGTCCAGGTTGGTGACCCGCACATAGCTTGGCAGCGGCAGGTTGCGGTGGGCGGCGCTGAACAGCTTGCTGTCCTGCACATCGCCGTTGGCGGTCTTCTGGCCGTCCAGATCCTGCGCCAGCCAGCTGGCGGTCCCCTCTTCGCTGTAGTGCTTGATGTCGCGCCACACCTCGTTCTTCTGCTTGCCAATCCAGTAGTCACGGTTGCCGCTGGCGCTCAGGGGCTCGGGGCGCGGGATGGCGCCGGTGGCCTGCGGGATCTCGATGACCTGGGGTTTTTCCGGCTGGACCGGTTCGGGAGGCGGGGGAAGCTGTTCCGGCTGGCTGCTACAGGCGGCCAGCAACAAGGTCAGGCTGAGCGGGAGAAGTTTGTGGCTGTAATGCATACGCGTCCTGGATTGCTTGACTGAGTTGATGCACCGCCATCGCATAGAGCGGGCTGCGGTTATAGCGGGTGATCACGTAAAAATTGTGGCGCGCGACCCAGTATTCCGGTCCATCGGCCTGTTCCAATGCCAGCAGTTTCACCGGCGTGTCGGGTGCCAGAGGGGTGGCGAGTTCAATGCCTGCGGTGGCCAGCTCGGCCCAGGTCTGGGTCAGCTCGGGGGCAGGCCCCAGCAGGGTACCCACTGGCGCCAGCCCGATCAAGGCGGGTTCGACCGGCGACTCCCCCCAGCGCCACTGGTGCTCGGCAAAATAGTGGGCAACGCTGCCGATGGCATCCACCGGATTGGCGAACAGATCGCGCTTGCCGTCGCCGTCGAAGTCGACTGCGTAGTGGCGATAGCTGGAGGGCATGAACTGACCCATCCCCATGGCGCCGGCATAGGAACCCTTCAGGCGGGTGAGTGGCCACTTCTCTTCCCGGGCAAGCAGCACCAGCTGGGCAAACTCCTTGGCAAAGAAGTCTGCCCGTTCGGGGTAGTGGAAGCCCAGGGTATAGAGGCTGTCGAGCACCGGATGGCGGCCCATCTGGCGGCCGTAGAAGGTCTCGATGCCGATGATGGCGACGATGAGCGACGCCGGCACCTGGTAGGTGTGTTCGGCCCGCGCCAGGGTAGCGGCGTGGCGTTGCCAGAAGTCGACGCCGTCCCGGATCCGCTCCGGGGTGATGAACAGCGGCCGGTAGCGGTGCCAGGGTTTAGCCTCCCAGGGGCGGCTGATGGTGTCGAGCACCTCCTGGCGCAAGCTGGCCTGGGCCGCGGCGGCCTGCAGCTCGGCCAGCGGCACCTGTTGCTGCTCAGCGAGCCGGGCGAGCCCCGGGGGCTCGACGGCCGCCACTGCGGTCAGGGCAACGAGCGAGAGCAGCACACCGGCCAGTCTCATCAGGCCAGCAGCCTTCTGTGGGTCTGGATGGACATCAGGATGCCGAAGCCGGCCATCAGGGTCACCATGGAGGTACCGCCGTAGCTCACCAGCGGCAGGGGGACCCCCACCACGGGTAGTATGCCGCTCACCATGCCCATGTTGACGAACACGTAGACGAAGAAGGTGAGGGTCAGGGCACCGCCCAGCAGGCGCTCGAAGCTGTTCTGGGCCTGCATGGAGATAAACAGGCAGCGACTGATGATGTAGAGATAGATCACCAGCAGGAGGGCCACGCCCACCAGGCCGAACTCCTCGCTGAACACCGCGAAGATGAAGTCGGTGTGGCGCTCTGGCAGGAACTCCAGCTGGGACTGGGTGCCCTGCAGCCAGCCCTTGCCGAACACGCCGCCGGAGCCGATGGCTATCTTGGACTGGATGATGTGATAGCCGCGACCGAGCGGGTCCTTCTCCGGGTCCAGCAGCATCAGCACCCGCTGGCGCTGGTAGTCGTGCATCAGGAAGAACCAGAGAACCGGCATGAAGGCGCAGATGAGCAGCACCGCCAGCCCGATCAGCCACCAGCTGATCCCCGCCAGAAAGATGACGAAGAAGCCGGAGGCGGCTACCAGGATGGAGGTGCCGAGGTCAGGCTGGGCCGCGATCAGCAGGGTTGGCAGCAGCACCATGATGAGACTCAGCACCAGGTGGCTGAACTTGGGCGGCAGCGAGTGGCGGCTGAGCCAGGCAGCCACCATGATGGGCATGGAGAGCTTCATCACCTCGGAGGGCTGAAACTTCATGAAGCCGAGGTCCAGCCAGCGCTGGGCCCCCTTGCCGATATGACCGAACACGTCCACCGCGACCAGCAGCAGCACCACCACCACGAACAGCGGCACCGACCAGCGGGCATAGAGGGAGGGGGGCAGCTGGGCCATGCCGATCATCAGGGCGAACGCCAGCCCGCCGCGCACCAGCTGGCGCACGATGGAGTCGACGTCCTGGCCGGAGGCGGAGTAGAGCACCACCATGGAGAGGGACATCAGGGTCAGCAGGCCGAGCAGCAGCGGCAAGTCGATGTGCAGCTTGTACCAGATGCTCTGCTGGCGAGCGGAATTACTCATGAGGAGCGACCTCTTCAGATTGGGGCTTCTTGGCCGGCGCCGGCGGCAGTTGCGGCTCCGGTGGCAGCAGGTAGGCATCCAGCATCTGGCGGGCCACCGGAGCGGCCATGCTGCTGCCGCCACCGGCGTTTTCCAGTACCAGGGCGACGACCGCCTTGGGTGCTTCGAACGGGGCGAACGAGACGAACAGGGCGTTGTCGCGGTGCTCCACCTTGGTGGTGGCCGCGTTGTAGACCTGGTTCTCCTTCAGCCCCACCACCTGGGCGGTACCGGACTTGCCTGCCGCCTTGTAGGGGGTGTTGGCAAAGGCGCGCCGACCCGTCCCCTCGTGACCGTTGATGACCCGCCACATGCCGTCCTTGGCCACTTGCCAGTAGCTGTCGCTCTTGGTCTGGATGGCCATGTTCGGGTTGATGGGGGCATTGACCACGCCATCGATGGAGGCTGTGCTCTTGAGCAGGTGCGGCGTCACGTCGTGGCCGTTCTGGGTCAGGATGCTGATCGCCTTGGCCAGCTGGATCGGGGTGGCGCTCCAGTAGCCCTGGCCGATGCCGATGGAGATGGTGTCACCCTGATACCAGGGCTGGCGCCAGCGGGCCATCTTCCAGTCGCGTGACGGCATCACCCCCTTGGTCTCCTCGTACAGATCGACGCCGCTGTACTGACCGAAGCCGAACTTGGTCATGTAGCTGTTGATCTTGTCGATGCCGACCCGGTAGGCGAGATCGTAGAAGTAGGTATCCGCCGACACTTCGATGGCGCGGTAGACGTCGAGCCAGCCGTGACCCCAGCGGCGCCAGTCTCGGAACTTCTTGGTGGTGCCGGGGATGGAGAAGCTGGGGCCGCCGAAGTAGCGGTAGTTGGGGGTGATGGCCCCCTCGTTGAGCCCCATCACCGCCATCATGGGCTTGACGGTGGAGGCGGGGGCATAGATGCCCTGGGTGGTGCGGTTCACCAGTGGCCTTGCCGGATCGTTGAGCAGCGCCGAGTAGTTGGCGCTGGAGATGCCGGTCACGAACAGGTTGGGGTCATAGCTCGGGCTCGACTCCATGGCCAGAATGGCGCCGGTATTGGGATCCATCATCACGATGGCGCCCCGGCGGCCGGCCAGCAACTCCTGCGCCTTGAGCTGCAGGCGGATGTCGATGTTGAGGTAGATGTCCTTGCCGGGCTCGGGCGGCTGGAACTTGAGGGTACGCACCACCCGGCCGCGGTTGTTGACCTCGACCTCCTGGTAGCCCGCCACGCCGTGCAGCTGATCCTCGTAGTACTTCTCCACCCCCTGCTTGCCGATGTCCTTGGTGGCGGCATAGTTGGCGAGCTTGTCCTCCTTGTCGAGGCGCTCCACGTCGCGGGTGTTGATCTTGGCCACATAGCCCAGCGCATGGGTGAGGGTGTCGCCAAACGGATAGTAGCGCTTGAGGTAGGCCTCGATGCTGACCCCGGGGTAGTTGTGCTGGTTGACCGAGAAGAGGGCGACCTGATACTCGGTCAGCTTCTCGAACAGGGCCACCGG
Organism: Aeromonas sp. QDB54; assembly: GCF_027707385.1. NCBI lineage: Bacteria > Pseudomonadati > Pseudomonadota > Gammaproteobacteria > Aeromonadales > Aeromonadaceae > Aeromonas > Aeromonas sp. QDB54. The sequence continues at coordinate 208,048 of NZ_JAPCIT010000001.1, forward strand.
CTTGAAGCGGCGCTGGCGCTTGACCTCGGCCAGGAACTTCTCCTTGGTTCCCTCCGGCAGCTTCAGCAGGGCGATCAGCTCGTCGGCGGTCTTCTCCAGATCCTTGGTCTCTTCCGGCACTATCTCCAGGCTGTAGACCGGGCGGTTCTCCGCCAATAGCACGCCGTTGGCGTCATAGATGAGGCCGCGTGGCGGTGCCACCGGCACCACCCGGATGCGGTTGTCGTTGGAGCGGGTCTGGTAGGTGTCGTAAGACTCGACCTGCAGGTAATAGAGGTTGCCCAGCAACACCAGCATCAGCACTATCATGCCGATGTAGGCGACCAGGGTACGTCGGAAGAAGAGGCGACCCTCGGCGCTGTGGTCGCGCATCTCGATGCGATTCTTCAGCATGCCGCTACCTTATGACTGTCGAGCAGGTGAGAAACGGGGTGCAGATGTGCATGCTCACGCTCTGTGATTCTGGTTTGAGAGGGGGATGCTGATGCTGGAATAGTGCATGGCTCACTCTCTGTGATTCGGGTATGCGAGGGTGATGCTGGAATAGTGCATGTCCCACTCTCTGTGATACGGGTATGTGAGGGTGATGCTGGAATAGTGCATGTCCCACTCTCTGTGATACGGGTATGTGAGGGTGATGCTGGAATAGTGCATGGCTCACTCTCTGTGATACGGGTATGCGAGGGTGATGCTGGAATAACGCATGGTTCACTCTCTGTGATACGGATGATTGGTTGTGATGCTCCAGGCGCGATAGAGGCTTTCGGCCACCAGCACCCGCACCAGCGGGTGGGGCAGGGTCAGCGGCGACAGCGACCAGCTCTGCTCGGCGGCAGCCTTGCACTCGGGCGACAGCCCTTCAGGGCCGCCCACCAGCAGGGCCACATCGCGGCCATCCAGCTTCCAGGCTTCCAGCTGCACGGCGAGCTGCTCGGTGGTCCAGGGTTTGCCGGGAATATCCAGGGTCACGATACGCGAACGACCGGCCGCCGCCAGCATGGCTTCCCCCTCTTTTTGCAGAATGCGGGGGATGTCGGCATTTTTGCCACGTTTGCCGGCGCCGATCTCGACCAGCTCGAACGGCATGTCTTTGGGGAAACGACGACGATACTCTTCGAAGCCATGCTCTACCCAGGCGGGCATCTTGGTGCCCACCGCAATCAACTGGATCTTCATCGCTTATTACACATGTACTCGGTTATTGCGCGTTCACTTGAGCGGTGCCGCTCCAGAGTTTTTCCAGCTGGTAGAAGTCGCGATGCTCATCCTGCATCACGTGCACGATCACCGACCCCAGATCCACCAGTACCCATTCGCCGGTGAGCTGGCCTTCCACGCTCAGCAGATCGAGCCCGGCATGGCGGGCCTCGCTGGCCAGATGGTGGGCGATGGCGCTGACGTGACGGCTGGAGTTGCCGGAACAGACGATCATGGTGTCGGTGATGCTGGATTTGCCGCGTACATCGAGGGTGATGATGTCGCGGCCTTTCATGTCATCGATCTTGTCGACGATAAAGGCATGCAATTCTTGACCTTGCAATGAGTCTCTCCTGTATTCCGGCGCGCTTTCACGGCGTGAGGGCGGCGGATTATATCATGGTCACTCCCGTTTCCCAGTGCGGCGAAGGGGAGTGGAACAGGGGCCGTGCCCGCTTGGCAAACTCGCCCCCTGTTGATCACTATAGTGCGCGATCCGTGTCGGACAACCGCCGGCCGCGATCGGGTTCATGCCGGCCGGTACAGCCCCTGCTGGCGGATGTATTGTGCCACCGACGGCGGCAGCAGATAGTGGGGATCCGCGCCCGTTGCCAGCAGGGCCCGCAAGCGGGTGGCCGACAGCTCGACCGGCAGATTGTCCGCCAGCCAGATGCGGCCGTGGCGCAGTCGGTGCAGATCTGCCACCTGCCGGCTCTGGTGGCGGGCCAGCAGCTCGGCCACCTCGGCCGGGTAATCCTGCTGCCAGCCGGGGCGGGTACTCACCACCAGATGGGCGTAATCAAGCAGCTCCTGCCAGCGATGCCAGCTCGGCAGGCCGAGCAGGGAGTCCATCCCCATCAAAAAGCAGAGCGGGGTGTCCGGCAGTTCATGACGCAGCTCGATAAGGGTGTCGATGGTCCAGGAGGGGGTGTCCCGCTTGAGCTCCCGCTCATCCACCACGAAGCCCGGGTTTTCCGCCGCTGCCAGGGCGACCATGGCCAAACGCTGCTCGCTGGAGCAGAAGGGGCTGGCCCGGTGGGGCGGAATATGGTTCGGCAGCAGACGCACTTCGGCCAGGCCCAGAGCGTCGCGGGCCTCGATGGCCGGGCGCAGGTGACCGATGTGGATGGGATCGAACGTCCCCCCCAGAATGCCGATAGGCGGCTGCAACATGGGGTTCCCTCCGGTGACGGCCGGGATGTCGACGGGCTGGATCATGTGTCAGATCCTGCCAGCGGCAAGGGGGTGCCATCGCGAAAACCGAGGGCGAGGGTCTGCAGCATCAGCCAGGCCTGCTCGGTATCGAAGCGACGCTGGGCGTCGTCGAGCCGGGCCATCAGTTGCCACAACTGCTGCAGCTTGGCGAAGGGCAGCCGGGTCAGCGCCTGTTGAATGAGCTGCTGGCGGCTCTGCCAGATGCGCAGGCGGGAGAAGTGCTCCACCAGCGGCTGACCGGCCCTGGCCGCCAGCGCCAGCTCGGTGAGCTGCTCCAGCTCGCGGCACAGGGCCCAGGCCAGCATGCCGGGCTCGGTGCCCTCGGCGCGCAGGGCCAGCAGGATGCGCTGTGCCCGGTTCACCTTCCCTTCCAGCAGGGTGTCGATGAGCTGGAACGGGGTGAAGTGGGCGTGGCGGATGATGGTCTCCTGCAGATAGGCGACGCTGATGGGCTGGGGTGGCGAGAGCAGGGTCAGCTTCTCTATCTCCTGGCTGGCGGCCAGCAGATTGCCCTCGTAGGAGTGGCACATGAAGTTGACCGCATCCGGCAGCGCCTTCAGCCCGAAGCGCTGGAAGCGGGCGCTCATCCAGCGCGGAAAGAAGCGGGGCTCGGGGTGGTTGACCGGCACATAGGTGCCGCTCTGGCTCAGCTTGTCGAACCAGGCTGCCTTCATCTGGGTCTGGTTGAGGCGATTACCGCTCAGGACCAGCAGCAGGTCTGGGTGCAGCTGCTTGCCGATCTCGCTGATGCGGGCGGCCAACTCCTTGTCGACCTTGGCCGGCAGCTCCAGCTCGATGATCTGGCGGGCCGAGAACAGGCTCATGGCCTGGCAGGCATCGTAGACCTGATTCCAGTCCAGTCCCTGTTCCACCACGAAGCTGTGGCGCTCATCGAAGCCCTGTTTGCGCGCCACCTGGCGCACGGCATCGATGGCTTCCAGCTTGAGCAGGGGCTCGTCCCCAAAAATGAGATAGCAGGGCTTGAGCCCTGCTTTGAGATGGTCCGCGAGTTGTTCAGGGTAAATCCGCATCAGAACCTGGCCTGGTTGAGGGGGAAGGATGCACGGTCGATGGCTTGCTCATTCTTGAACAGGGGATCGTCCCCAAAAATGAGATAGCAGGGCTTGAGCCCTGCTTTGAGGTGATCCGCAAACTGCTCGGGATAGACTCTCATCAACGTACTCTCATCAAGATACTCGCATCAGAACTTGACCTGGCTGAGCTGGCGGATCACCAGGTTGGCGGCCTGCTCCTGCATCTCCTTGCCAAGCTGCTCCTGCTCGCGGGAGGAGGCGAGCGCCGCGTCCGGCTTGTTCAGGAAACTGCGGTTGAAGGCGATGGGGAAGACCTGGGTCGGTTTGCCCGGCATGGAGACGGTGAACTGGGTGTTGTAGCCCAACACGTATTCACGGGCCTGGCCGATGGAGTCGACGGAGGCGACCTGACTGGTGCTGCCGACGCCGGACAGGGTCAGCACCGGGATGCCCTCCTTGTCGGCGAGCTGCACGCCGGCCGCCTTGAGGCGGGTGGTGACCAGCCGATAGAAATCGCTCTTGTTGTCACCGACCACCTTCATGGTCATCAACTCGGGCGGGATGGCGGTGCCGCGCATCTGAAAACCGCAGGCCTGCAGTAGCAGGCCGGTCAGCAGTATGGTCAGCCAGCGAGTGAGGGTGGTGCCCATAGAAAATCCTCTTTGCATGAAGTGAAGAGCGGCGGGCGCAGGGCCCGCCGTTATCATCCGTTTGCTGTTACCACCTGGCAACCAGACGGTCAGTCTGCATGGCCAGGCGGTATGGCATCAGTTGGCCACGATGTTGAGCAGTTTGCCCGGCACGTAGATCACCTTGCGCACGGTCAGACCGTCGGTGAACTTCTGGACCGAGGTATCGGCCATGGCCAGCTTCTCGACGTCGGCCTGGCTGATCTCGGCCGGCACGGTCAGCTTGCCGCGCATCTTGCCGTTGATCTGCACTACCACCAGCTTCTCGGTCTCGACCATGGCCGCTTCGTCGGCCACCGGCCAGGTGGCGTGATCCACGTCGTCGCCCTTGCCCAGCATCTTCCACAGCTCGAAGCCGATGTGCGGGGTGATGGGGTAGAGCATGACCACGACCGCTTCCAGCGCTTCCTGCATCAGGGCGCGATCCTGCTCGTCGCTGCCCAGCTTGGCCAGGTTGTTCATCAGCTCCATGATGGCTGCGATGGCGGTGTTGAAGGTCTGACGGCGACCCACGTCGTCGCTCACCTTGGCGATGGTCTTGTGCAGCTCGCGGCGCACGGCCTTCTGGTCGCCGCTGAGTGCCGCCACATTCAGTGCGGGAGCTACGCCGGCACTGACGTGCTCGAAGGTGATGCGCCACAGACGGCGCAGGAAGCGCTGGGCACCCTCGACGCCGGAGTCGGACCACTCCAGGGTCATCTCGGCCGGCGAGGCGAACATCATGAACAGACGCACGGTATCGGCGCCGTAACGCTCCACCATCAGCTGCGGGTCGATGCCGTTGTTCTTGGACTTGGACATCTTGGTCATGCCGGAGTGAATGACTTCACGGCCTTCGTTGTCGACGGCCTTGGTGATGCGACCCTTCTCGTCACGCTCCACCTTGACGTCGGTCGGGCTGACCCAGACGTTGCCGCCCTTCTCGTCTTTGTAGTAGAAGGCGTCGGCCAGCACCATGCCCTGGCAGAGCAGGCGCTTGAACGGCTCGTCGCTGTTCACCAGGCCTGCGTCACGCAGCAGCTTGTGGAAGAAGCGGGCGTAGAGCAGGTGCATACAGGCGTGCTCGATGCCGCCGATGTACTGATCCACCGGCAGCCAGTGGTTGGCCGCCGCCGGATCCAGCATGCCCTTGTCGTAGTCCGGGGAGCAGTAGCGGGCGTAGTACCAGGAGGACTCCATGAAGGTGTCGAAGGTATCGGTCTCGCGGAACGCTTCCTGACCGTTGTAAGTGGTCTTGGCCCACTCGGCGTCGGCCTTGATCGGGCTCTGGATGCCGTCCATCACGACGTCTTCCGGCAGCAGCACCGGCAGTTGGTCTTCCGGGGTCGGCACTACGGTGCCGTCGGCCAGGGTCAGCATGGGGATGGGAGCACCCCAGTAGCGCTGACGGGAGACACCCCAGTCGCGCAGACGGAAGTTGACGGTGCGCTTGCCGCAGCCAAGGCTCTCCAGCTTGCTGGCGATGGCATCGAAAGCCGGCTGGAACTCGAGGCCGTCGAACTCGCCAGAGTTGAACAGCACGCCCTTGTCGGTGTAGGCGGCGTCGATCACGTTCGGCAGCTCGCCATCGATCGGCTTGATGACCGGCTTGATCTCGAGACCGTACTTGGTGGCGAACTCATGGTCACGCAGGTCGTGGCCCGGTACCGCCATCACGGCGCCGGTGCCGTAGTTCATCAGCACGAAGTTGGCGACCCAGACCGGCACCTTGCGGCCATCCAGCGGGTGAATGGCGTAGAGGCCGGTGGCCATGCCCTTCTTCTCCATGGTGGCGAGCTCGGCTTCGGCCACCTTGGTGTTCTTGCACTCTTCGATAAAGGCGGCGAGCTCGGGGTTACTCTCGGCTGCCTGTAGCGCCAGCGGGTGGCCGGCGGCGATACCGACATAGGTCACGCCCATGAAGGTGTCCGGACGGGTGGTGTAGACCTCCAGATGCTCAGCCTGACCCTCGATGGCGAAGCTGATGTTGACCCCTTCGGAGCGGCCAATCCAGTTGCGCTGCATGGTCTTGACCATCTCCGGCCAGCCTTCCAGATTGTCGATATCGTTCAGCAGCTCTTCGGCGTAGTCGGTGATCTTGATGAACCACTGGGGGATCTCTTTCTGCTCCACCGGGGTGTCACAGCGCCAGCAGCAGTTGTCGACAACCTGCTCGTTGGCCAGTACGGTCATGTCGTTTGGGCACCAGTTGACGGAGGAGGTCTTCTTGTAGACCAGCCCCTTCTCGTAGAGCTTGGTGAAGAACCACTGCTCCCAGCGGTAGTAATCCGGCTTGCAGGTGGCCAGCTCGCGATCCCAGTCATAACCCAGACCCAGCATCTTCAGCTGGTTCTTCATGTATTCGATGTTTTCGTAGGTCCAGGGCGCCGGTGCCGTGTTGTTCTTGATGGCGGCGTTTTCCGCCGGCAGGCCGAATGCGTCCCAACCGATGGGTTGCAGCACGTTCTTGCCATTGAGGCGTTGATAACGGGAGATCACATCACCTATGGTGTAGTTGCGAACGTGCCCCATGTGTAGACGACCAGACGGATAGGGGAACATGGAGAGGCAGTAGAACTTTTCCTTGTCTACTTTCTCCACCGCCTTGAAGGTTTTCTTGGCATCCCAGTGCTTTTGCACTGCTGGTTCTATGGATTGGGGAACGTATTGCTCTTGCATTGGTGACATCCGGATCTGTGAAATGGATAGATAAATCAGCTGGGAAATCGCAATAGAATACCCATATCCTGCGGCGGCAACAACCGCCAGCGTCCCTCGGGCCTTAAGCCGGGCCTGATCAGGGTTCAGTAGAGGAGTAACGGCCATGGACAAACGTCAAAAAGGGTACGAAGCCTTCATTGCCGAGCTGCAAAAGCAGTGGCAAGAGACAGAACAGTTCCAGGGGGAGCGCCTCAACCGGATGACCGCCAAGGTGCAGGCTTATCTGGAGGCGGCCGGGGATCTGACCCAGGACGAGCTGGCGCTGATCGCCGAGTATGTGAAGCGGGATCTGGGCAACTATGACGAGGGGCGCAAGGATGAGCAGGTGGAGGAGTCCGCCTTCATGCTGGCGCTCAAAGACACTGCCTGGTCATGGCTGGCGGATGTGACCGACCGCACCCAGGTGGAGTGGCAGGAGCTGGCGGACGAGCTGGAGCACAAGGGGGTCTACCGGGCCGGCGACTGGGTGGGGCTCGGGGTCTTGGTGTGCGATCACTGCGAGTGGCGCCATACCGTGCTGCACCCCCAGCAGCTCGGCACTTGTCCCGAGTGCGGGGCCGATGAGTATCACCGTGAGCCGCTCTCCCCCTGAGAACCTGCCCACGCTCTTGCTGCGAGGCCGTGATCAAGGCTCATGTGCTGCTCGGAATCCTCACGTATATCTATACGCTCCGGTTCCTGCGCTGCTCTTCACCTTGCTGACGACCTCTCGTTACAGAGCCTGAACAGGTTCTGATCGGGTATCAGACTGAACAGAAGAGAGGCGCCCTTGGGCGCCTCTCTTATTTATCGGGTTGAACGACCGGGTCAGCCCTTGCGCGCCCAGGGGTGGGCGCGGGGGCGCAGCCCCAGTCCCAGCGCCAGCAGCAGGGCGGCGATGCCATACATGGGCCAGCTGCCAAAGCGCAGGTAGGGGGTCTCGCCGTGGGCGGGACGCACCTCGGTGCGCAGCACGCCGGCCTCGAACTGCGGGATCTGGGCGATGATGCTGCCGTCGATCTCGGTGACGATGGTGATGCCGGTGTTGGTGTCGCGCAGCAGCGGGCGGGCCAGCTCGAGGGCACGCATGCGGGCGATCTCCATGTGCTGCCAGGGACCGATGCTGGTGCCGAACCAGGCGTCGTTGGAGACGGTCAGCAGGAAGTCGGTATCCGGCTGCACGTTGCGGCGCACCTCGTCCGGGAAGATGATCTCGTAGCAGATGGCGGCGGCAAACTTGAGCCCCTTGGCGATCAGGTTCGGTTGCACCTCGTCGCCACGGCTGAAGGAGGACATGGGCAGGTTGAAGAAGGGCGCGATGGGACGCAGCAGATCTTCAAGGGGCACGAACTCGCCGATGGGCAGCAGGTGGTATTTGTAGTAACGGTTCTTGTGCTGGTAGTAGTAGGACTCCTTGCCTTCCGCATCCTGCACCCCCATGCCGAGCACGGTATTGAAGAAGCGCTGCTGCTCGAGATCGTAGTGGATGATCCCCGCCAGCAGGCCGGTATCGTTCACCTTCATCGCCTTGTCCAGGCTCTCCAGGTAGTTGCCCATCTCCTTTTCGATGGCCGGGATGGCCGATTCCGGCCAGACGATGATGTCGGCGTCCTGGTTCTCGCGGCTGAGATCCTGATACTTGCGCACGGTCGGCACCAGCGCCTCCGGATCCCACTTGAGGGACTGTTCGATGTTGCCCTGCACCAGCGCCACCTTGACCGGTTCACCGCGGGTCACCCAGTTGAGCTGCATCAGCCCCTGGGCGGCGCCCACCAGGGCCACCGGCACCAGCAGCCAGGCCGGCTTGCGGCTCTGCCAGAGCAGCCAGAGGGCGGAGGCGGTCAACAGCAATGCCAGGGTGATGCCCTGCACGCCGAGGATGGGAGCAAAGCCCTTGAGCGGCCCGTCAATCTGGCTGTAGCCGAACCAGAGCCAGGGAAAGCCGGTCATCACCCAGCCGCGCAGCCAGTCGGCCATCAGCCAGAGCGCCGGGAAGGCGAGCAGCCAGCGACTCCAGTGGCGACCGCTGAAGAAGCGGGCGAAGGCCCAGCAGGCCAGGGTCGGGTAGAGCGCCAGATAGGCCGACAGCCCGGCCAGCAGCACGAAGGCCACCGGCAGTGGAATGCCGCCGAACATGGTCATGCTGACGTGGATCCACCACAGCCCCGGCAAAAACAGCCCCATGGCGTAGCCAAAGCCGCGCCAGGCCGCCTGCTTGGGGTTGGCCTTGTCCAGCAGGGCGTAGAGACCGAGCAGGGAGGGGATCACCAGCGGCCAGTAGTTGAAGGGCGAGAAGGCGAGCACGGCGATGGCGCCAGAGGCCATGGCAAACAGGCTGGTCAGGAGTTTTGATTTCACGGGCTGTAGTTTCACGGGCGATAAGGCTCGGATTGAACTGCAATGGGTTGAGTGGCCGGTATCTTAACCCGTAAAGGCGGTCAACGGCGAGCCTCCCGGCCGACGGCCCGAAGCGAGGGGATAAAAGGGCGATGACGGGCCTTGTGACCGGGGAGAAGCAGAGGTGGTGTGTGCTCAAACGAACAGCGCCCCGACGGGCGGGGCGCTGTTGGCAAGGGTCAAGGCTTATTGGGCCTCGGACTGGGCCGCGACATGGTTGTCGGGGATCTTCACCTGCAGCTGCTGCAGGCGGCGCTTGTCGGCGTGCATCACCTTGAACAGGTAGCCTTCCAGCTCGATCTCCTCGCCCTTCTTGGGCAGATGGCTGAAGGCGTGCATCACCAGACCGCCCACCGTATCCACCTCTTCATCGCTGAACTGGGTGCCGAAGAAGTCGTTGAAATCTTCGATCTCGGTGAGGGCGCTGACGGCGAACACCCGCTTGCTGATACGGCGGATCTCGTCCGGCTCATCCTCGATGTCGTCGAATTCGTCGTCGATCTCGCCGACGATGAGCTCGAGGATGTCCTCGATGGTCACCAGACCTGAGACGCCGCCGAACTCGTCCACCACGATGGCCATGTGGTAGCGCTCTTCACGAAACTCTTTGAGCAGACGGTCGACCCGCTTGCTCTCGGGGACGATCACCGTGGGACGCAGGATCTTCTCCAGCTGCAGCGGTTCGCTGGCGTGGTGGCCGCCAAACCCGAACGGCAGCAGATCCTTGGCGAGCAAGATGCCCTCCACGTGATCCTTGTCTTCGTTGATCACCGGAAAGCGGGAGTGACCCGACTCGATGATCACCGGCAGGATCTCGTCCACTGGCTGGGATTTCTCGATGGTCACCATCTGGGAGCGGGGGATCATGATGTCGCGCACGCGCAGCTCGGCAATTTCGAGCACGCCCTCGATCATGTCCTTGGTGTCCTGATCGATGAGATCGCGCTCTTCGGCGTCGGCTATCACTTCCACCAAATCGTTGCGGTCTTTTGGCTCGCCCTGGAAGAGTTGGCTGAGTTTGTCGAGCCAGGTTTTCTTCGGCGAGCCGGTACTAGGGTGATCGTCGGTCATTTTCTCTCTTGGTTACTCGTATGAACACACTTGAAATCGTTGTGGCTATATGAGGATGGGCATCGGCTGTTTCAAGACGATGACCATCCGGTTCTTTACTCTTCGTCGTTCAGATAAGGATCGGCGAAACCGAGCTCCTGCATGATGTCGCGCTCGAGCGCTTCCATCTCTTCGGCCTCGTCATCCTCGATATGGTCATAACCTAGCAGATGCAGACTGCCGTGCACAACCATGTGGGCCCAGTGGGCCATCAGCGGCTTGCCCTGTTCGACGGCTTCGCGCTCCACCACCTGGCGGCAGATCACCAGATCGCCGAGCAGCGGCAGCTCCAGGCCGGGCGGGGCCTCGAACGGGAAGGAGAGCACGTTGGTGGGCTTGTCCTTGCCGCGATAGGTGAGGTTGAGCTCGTTGCTCTCCGCCTCGTCGACGATGCGCACCGTCACTTCGGCCTCCTGCTGGAAGCCGAGAATGGTGCCGTCGAGCCAGCCCTGCAGCTGGGCCTCGCTCGGCAGGCCGTCGGTGCTGGCACTGGCCAGTTGCAGATCCAGGGTCACGCTCATTGGGCACTCTCTTTGCTGGTGTGGGGGGCGGCTTTATCGGCCGCCTGTTTGGCATCGAACGCCTCGTAGGCCTGCACGATGCGAGCCACCACCGGGTGGCGCACCACGTCCTTGGATTCGAAGAAGTTGAACGACAGGCCGTCGACATCCTGCAGCACTTCCAGCGCGTGGCGCAGGCCCGATTTCTGGTTGCGGGGCAGGTCTATCTGGGTGATGTCGCCGGTCACCACCGCCTTGGAGTTGAAGCCGATGCGGGTCAGGAACATCTTCATCTGCTCGGTGGTGGTGTTCTGGGCCTCGTCCAGGATGATAAAGGCGTCATTCAAGGTTCTGCCTCGCATGTAGGCGAGCGGCGCCACCTCGATGATGTTGCGCTCCATCAGCTTCTCCACCCGCTCAAAGCCCAGCATCTCGAACAGGGCGTCGTAGAGCGGGCGCAGGTAGGGATCCACCTTCTGGGAGAGATCGCCGGGCAGGAAGCCGAGCTTCTCCCCCGCTTCCACCGCCGGACGGGTCAGCAGAATGCGACGAATTTCCTGACGCTCCAGCGCGTCCACCGCCGCCGCCACCGCCAGATAGGTCTTGCCGGTCCCGGCAGGGCCGATGCCGAAGCAGATGTCGTGGCGCACGATATTGGCGATGTACTGGGCCTGGTTGGGGCTGCGCGGCTTGATGAGGCCGCGCTTGGTCTTGACCGTCACCTCCTTGCCGTAAGGGATGCTCGGCGCCGGCTCGTCATCCTGCTCCAGCACCCGTGACTCCTGAATGGCCAGATGGACCATGTCGGGGGTGATGTCGGTCACCTTGCCACCCTTGAGCGGCTGGGTTTCCACATAGAGGTGCTTGAGGATGACGGCGGCCGCCTCCACCTGGGCCTGCTTGCCCAGCAGCTGGAAGTGGTTGTCGCGGTAGCTGACCTCGACGCCGAGGCGGCGCTCCAGCTGTTTGACGTTGTCATCGAACGGACCGCACAGACTGGCGAGACGCTGGTTGTCGGCGGGTTCCAGATGCAGATTCAGGGTCGAGATGTGTCGGCTCAAAGTGTCCTCGTCTTGACGCGATCCCACCCGGCCGGGGCCGGATGGGGTGAATAGATTAGTGGGGAGTGAAGGCGGCCACGCCCAGCTGGTCCGGTACATTGTCCGGGCGGTCGGATTTAACCAGGATCTCGCTTGGGTTGGGAGTAAACGCGGCAACGCCCAGCTGGTCCGGTATGTTATCCGGGCGGCGGGCCAGGATCTCGCTCGGAGCGGTGGCGATGCGCAGGTTCATCTCGTTCTCGCCGCGCAGGAATTTGCCGCGCAGGGAGTTGGGACGCACCTCGGTGATCTCCACGTCGGCAAAGCCGCCGATCAGGGTATGCGGGCCCTCGAAGTTGACCACCCGGTTGTTCTCGGTGCGGCCGCACAGCTGCATGGGGTCGAGCTTGGAGGGCCCTTCCACCAGGATGCGCTGGGTGGAGCCCAGCATGGCGCGGCCAATCTGCATCGACTGGTTGTTGATGACATGCTGCAGGCGAGTCAGGCGGGCTTTCTTCACCTCCATGTCGACATCATCAGGCAGATCGGCGGCCGGGGTACCGGGGCGCGGGCTGTAGATGAAGCTGAAGCTCATGTCGAAGTTGATCTCTTCGATGAGTTTCATGGTGGCCTCGAAATCCTCGTCCGTCTCGTTCGGGAAGCCGACGATGAAGTCGGAACTGATGGTGATGTCGGGACGGGCGGCGCGCAGGCGACGGATCTTGGACTTGTACTCCAGCACGGTGTGCGGGCGCTTCATCATGGTCAGGATGCGGTCGGAGCCGCTCTGCACCGGCAGGTGCAGGAAGCTGACCACTTCCGGGGTGTCCTTGTAGACCTCGATGATGTCGTCGGTGAACTCGATGGGGTGGCTGGTGGTATAGCGAATGCGATCGATGCCGTCGATGGCGGCCACCAGCCGCAGCAGCTCGGCGAAGGTGCAGATGCCGCCGTCGAAGGTCGGGCCCCGATAGGCGTTGACGTTCTGGCCGAGCAGGTTCACTTCGCGCACGCCCTGCTGGGCGAGCTGGGCGATTTCATAGAGCACGTCGTCGAGCGGACGGCTCACCTCCTCGCCGCGGGTGTAGGGCACCACGCAGAAGGAGCAGTATTTGGAACAGCCTTCCATGATGGACACGAAGGCGGTCGCCCCTTCGGCGCGCGGCTCGGGCAGGCTGTCGAACTTCTCGATTTCCGGGAAGGCGACGTCCACCTGGGCACCGCGCCCCTCCTGCACTTGCTTGATCATGGTGGGCAGGCGATGCAGGGTCTGCGGGCCGAAGACGATGTCCACATAGGGGGCGCGGGTGCGGATGTTGTCCCCCTCCTGAGAGGCGACGCAGCCGCCCACGCCGATCACCAGACCGGGTTTGTTTGCCTTGAGCTTCTTCCAGCGTCCCAGCTGGTGAAACACCTTCTCCTGCGCTTTTTCGCGGATGGAGCAGGTGTTGAGCAGCAAAACGTCTGCCTCTTCGGGCTCTTCGGTAAGCGTGTAGCCATTGCTGGCATCCAACAGGTCGGCCATCTTGGACGAGTCGTACTCGTTCATCTGGCAACCCCAGGTTTTGATGTGAAGTTTTTTGCTCATTGCTTCTCTTGACTTGTTTTGAATGCGGCATGGTCAAAGGACCGGGCATTTTACTCCGCAATCCGGAGACTGCCTAGCGAATATCCAGCTGGCCACGGCCGGAGCGCCGCCGACGGGCTTCCGGTCGGCATCGGCTTTCTCCTTGATTTGGCGCACTAATTCTCCACACCCTTCACTGTTTCCCGGCGCCCCTTGCGGTATCATGTGGTCATTCGGTCCGGCTGCGTTTTCCCCTTGCCCGGGCTCACCCCTTGCAGGAATCAAGTTATGGAACAGTGTGATATCGCCATCGTCGGGGCCGGCATGGTCGGCGCCGCCACCGCCTGTCTGCTGGCGGCGCAGGGTCTGTCGGTGCGGGTCATCGAGACCCGGCTGCCGGAGCAATACGCCCCCGAGCAGCCGCTGGATCTGCGGGTCTCCGCCATCAGCCAGGCTTCGGTGGCACTGCTGGAGCAGGCCGGCGCCTGGCAGCATCTGCAGCAGATGCGGCTGTGCCCCTATCGCCGGCTGGAGACCTGGGAGCTGGATGGCTTCGCCACCCGCTTCAATGCCGCCGACCTCGGCCTGCCCCAGCTTGGCTACATCATCGAGAACCGGCTGGTGCAGCTGGCGTTGCTCAGACGCATGGAAGATTTCCCCAACATCCAGACCCACACCCCGGCGGCGGTGACGAGCCTGCGCCAGAGCGCGGACGAGGCGGTGCTGACCCTGGATGATGGCAGCGAGCTGGCCGCCCGCTGGGTGCTGGCCTGCGACGGCGCCGAATCCCAGATGCGCCGGCTGGCGGGCATAGGCGTGTCGCGCTTCGAGTACCGCCAGCACTGCATGCTGATCAACATCGACACCGACTTCGCGCAGGAAGACATCACCTGGCAGCAGTTTACCCCGAGCGGCCCGCGCGCCTTCCTGCCGCTGCCGGGCCAGCACGGCTCCCTGGTGTGGTATGACAGTCCGGCCCGCATCCGGGCGCTGGCTGCCATGAGCAACGAGGGGCTGGCCGCCGAGGTGCGCCGCCACTTCCCGAGCCGGCTTGGCGGGTTTGCCGTGACGGCCAAGGGGTGTTTCCCGTTGGTGCGCCGCCACGCCAACGACTATCACGCCGGTCGGGTGGTGCTGCTGGGCGATGCCGCCCACACCATCAACCCGCTGGCGGGGCAGGGGGTCAACCTCGGTTTCAAGGACGTGGCCTGTTGGAGCGATCTGCTGCAAGGGGCCGGGGCCGACTGGCATCAGCTGGGGCTGGCCGGGCGCTATGAGCGGCGCCGTCGCCCCGACAACCTGTTGATGCAGTCGGGGATGGATCTCTTCTACGGGGTGTTCAGCAACGAGATTGGCCCGCTCAAGCTGGCGCGCAACCTGGCCCTCAATCTGGCGGACAAGGCGGGCCCGCTCAAGGAGATGGCGCTACGCTATGCGCTGGGGCTGGTTTAAGGCGCACGGCGCCATCATGAGGGAGCAGGCAGCATGAACAAGGCATTGCTGGTGATCGATTTCATCAACGACATCGCCCACCCGGACGGGCGCATCGCCGCCTCGGCGGCCCATGTGCTGGAACAGGACGCCATCGCGCACGCCAATCAGGCGCTGGCCCATGCCCGCGCCCACGGCTGGCTGGTGGTGCTGATCAAGGTGGGTTTTGACCCGCACTATCTGCTGCAACCCAAGGGCTCGCCCATGTTTGGCCGGGCTCACCAGTTCGGGGCGCTGTCGCTTGGCGACAGCGGCACCGACTTTCACGCCGACCTCGACGTGCAGCCAGGCGACTTGGTGCTGACCAAGCCCAGGGTCAGCCCCTTCTACGGCACCGCGCTGGAGCCGGCGCTGCGAGCCAACCACATCGACCACCTCTATCTGTGCGGGGTGAGCACCAGCTGGGCCATTCAGGCGGCGGCGCGGGAGGGTCATGATCGCGACTACGCCATCACCATCCTGGAGGATGCCTGCGCGGCGGCGGATGCCAATGAGCACCATGCCTCGCTGCGAATGCTCGGCCGCATCGCCGAGATCTGCAAGGTGGCCCAGCTGGCCTGATCCCGGCGGCAAGCGGAGCTTGCTCACTGTTTTGACATTTTGTCTGCGGCCCCCTGTCGGGCCGCAGCCATTTTGGGCAACATGAAGCGAGCATCGATGGCCACAAGGATGAGGGCATGCGTTATCAGGGACGGATCGTGCGCTGGAACGAGGCGCGCGGCTTTGGTTTTATCGCCCCCGAACAGGGGGATGGCGAGCCGAAAGGTGCCGAGCTGTTTGTGCACATCTCGGCGCTGCAGTCAGATGGCTCGCTGCCCAAGGCCGGCGAGCGGGTCTCCTATCAGCTTGGCAGCGGCCAAGATGGCAAACCCAGGGCCGAGCAGGTGTTCTTTGTGGATCGGCCGCTGTCGCTGGCAGGCGCCCAACCAGCGCCCTCTGTGGGCAGACAGGCTGTGACCGGGGAGCGGCCGACGCCAGCCAGGGCACGCCCGCGCCCCGTCTATCGACGCCGCAGCAACTGGCGCGGCAAGCTGATCCCGCTGCTGGTGCTGGCCGGGATCTTCTCCATTTACTCCCGTTTCTCGGCCGAGTCGGTCTCGCCTTCGCCAAGCTCTTCTTTCAGTCAGCAGACAGTGGACAGCACAGACAGCCCGCAGGCGGCGCCCACCTTCGTCCGTCAGTGCGACGGTCGGCAGTACTGCTCCCAGATGACCTCCTGCGAGGAGGCGACCTGGTTTTTGCAAAACTGCCCCAATACCAAGATGGACGGCAGAGGAAGAGGGAATGGGATTCCTTGTGAAAGCCAGTGGTGCGGCCACTAGCGGGGATGGTGCAAGTGGTTGATCATCTATCTTTATCTTGCAGGCCGGGAGCGGGCCATGGCCGCCGATGCCCCTTCGTCATGGACGGCACGCCGGCATTACGCTGGTGGTTGCGGCAGGTGCGGTACGTCGTTGTTGGGTGAGGAACAGGGTCATGGCGGACTATTTTCAGGGATCACTGTTTCACTTCTCCGATCGGGCGCAATACCTGTCTGCATTGCTCAATTCGCTGGAGGAGCAGATCTCGGTGATCGATCGGGATGGCGTCATCCACTACACCAACCTCGCCTGGAATAGCTTCGCCGAACAGAACGGCATGCCGGAGGGGTACGACTGGCTGGGCGTCAACTATCTGAGGGTGTGCGACAACTCGGTGGAGCCGCTGGCCCAGATGGCGGCCGAGGGGATCCGGCGGGTACTGCGCCACGAGCAGCAGCACTTTCATCTGGAGTACCCCTGTCACAGCCCGGATACCCAGCGCTGGTTCATGATGCGAGTCTCCGCCATCCCCGGTATCGAGGTCGAGTTCTACACCATCAGCCACATCAACGTCACCGAACGCAAGCTGCAGGAGCTGGACATGGCCTACCTCTCCCTGCACGACCCGCTGACCGGGCTGGCCAACCGGCGGCTGTTCAACAGCTTTCTGCACAACGAGTGGCGGCGCAGCATGCGCGAACAGACCCCCATCTCCTTCATCATGCTGGATCTGGACAACTTCAAGCTGTGCAACGACCACTTCGGCCATCAGGTCGGGGACGGTTTCTTGCAGCAGGTGGGTCAGCTGCTGAGCACCTTCTGCCAGCGGGCTACCGATCTGCCGTGCCGCTTCGGCGGCGACGAATTTGCCCTGATCCTCGGCAACACCGGGGACGAGGCCGCCTCCCGCATGGGGGAGGCCATTCGCGTCGGCATCGGCGAGCTGCTGATCCCGGGGGCGGATGGACTTAGACTCAGTGCCAGCGTCGGCATCGCCACCTTGTTGCCGCAGCAGGCCCGTGTCTCGGAAGAGGAGCTGCTGACCGCCGCCGACATGGCGCTCTATCTGGCCAAGCAGGGGGGCAAGAATCGCTGCCACTGCGTCAGCTGCAGCGCGCTGCCGGCCGCCTGATACTCGATTGCCACACCCCCCGTGGCGATACCTCGCCTGTCCCCTGATATCGACTCCCTGAACCTATCGCATCAGCGACCCGGCAGGGCTGGCTGCGGCGCCGGGTGGGCATCGATGACCAGCTGCACGAAGCGATCGCGGATGGGATCGGCAAATTCCGGGTTCCACACCAGGCTTATCTCCCACTCGGAGCAGGGGCCGGACAAGGGGTAGAGGGTGACGTCCGGGCCGGCGATGAAGCTGACGCTGCGCGGCAGGATGGCGTTGCCGATGCCGGCGGCCACCAGTGCCACCAGGGTCTGGATATCCTCCGCCTCCTGGATCATGCCGGTCAGCCGGTTGGCGCCGAGGAAGCCGGCGATCTGCTGGCTGAGGCCGGGGCAGCGGTGGCCGACCATCTGCAGCAAGGGCTGACTGGCCAGCGCCTGCTCCACATCGAAGGCGGCCGGATCCGGCTGCGTCATCAGGGTTGGCACCGCCAGCACCAGCCGATCGGTCAGCAGTCTGTGCTCCTGCAACTGCGGCGCCTGGGGCCGGCGCATGAAGCCGAGCTGCAGCTGGCCCGACAGCAGCCGCTCCTGCTGGATGGCGGAGGTCATGTCCTGCAGATGCACCATCACCTCGGGCACCTGCTGCTTGAAGCTGGCCACCAGTGCCGGTGCCAGCGCGAAGCTCGACAGGCCGAAACCAATCTTGAGGCGCCCGGCAATGCCGCTGGCCAACGCCATGGCGTGGAGTTCAAAGCCCTTGCCGTGTTCGACCAGGGCGCTCGCCTGGGTGAGCAGCTGGGCGCCGATGGCGGTCAGCTCGGCGCCGTGGCGACCCCGGTTGAACAGGGTACTGCCGAGGGTCTGCTCCAGCCCCTGGATCTGCTTGGTGAGGGCCGGCTGGGTGATGAACAGCCGGTTGGCGGCCTCCCGGTAGTTGGCGGTGTCGGCCAGGGTGACGAATGCCTGCAGTTGCTTCAGATCGAATTTCATTCCATATGGTTATCTAAAGTGGCCATTTTGTGATTATAAATTATCTAACCGCCTTGTTCTAATGGTCTGGTAGCGGGCCCCATTGGCCCCATCCGATCCGTCACAAGGAGTCATCTTATGCCTGCCGAACGCTATCTGTTTTTGATCAAGGGAACCCTGGTACTGGCCCAGCCGCTGGCTGCGCCGGAGACGGGAGAGCTGCTTACCAGCCTGTTGCAACAGGGCTTTGCGGTCGGCCCCTTGCAAGTCTGGGCGAGCAATGCCGAACAGGCGCTGGCCTGCTATGAACAGGCGGCCCAGCGGCGGGCCTTCGGCGACATTCTGGCGGGGAGTGAACCCGGCCTGGCCGGGGTCGGCGCATGAGCCGGCTTGTGCTGCGGGCCAGCGCCCTGCTGCTGGACATGGATGGCACCCTGGTGCACTCCACCGACGAAGTGGAAACGGTATGGCGGCTCTGGTGCCGCCGCCATCAGCTGGCGCCCGAGCCGGTGCTGGCCATGTGCCACGGGGTGCGCTCGCGAGAGGTGCTCCGCACCCTGGCCCCGCAACTGGACATGGCGCAGGAGGTGGCCCTGCTCGACGAGCTGGAGATCAACCACACCGGCCAGGCGGAGGCCATTGCCGGTGCCCGGGCTCTGCTGGCGGGTTTGCCGAGCGAGCGCTGGGCGCTGGTGACCTCCGCCAGCCAGCGGGTGGCCCGTCATCGATTGCGCAGTGCCGCTCTGCCGTTGCCCGCCCTGCTGGTGGGGGCCGAGGATGTGGTGCATGGCAAGCCGGATCCCGAGCCCTATCTGCTGGCGGCCGAGCGTCTGGGGCTGGCGGCGGCCGATTGCCTGGTGTTCGAGGATGCGCCGGCCGGCATCACCAGTGCGCTGCAGGCGGGTTGTCGTGTAGTGCAGGTGGGGGGAAGGCAGCGGCTCGACCCGGACATCAGTGCCCTGATCCAGGACTGGCGCCAGGTGAGCGTGGTGGAGGAGGCGGCGGGTCTGCAGCTGACGCTGCTGGCCTGACAACAAAAAGCCCCCGTCGAGCGGGGGCTTGGATGGTGGGCGATACGCTTATTTGAACACGCGAAAACGCGCGGCGTCGTCCATGAAGGTCTTGTCACCGGCCGGTTGCTTGATGCTGCCAAAGGGCATCTGGGCGCGCAGCAGCCAGCTGGCGGGCAGGTTCCACTCCTTGTGTACCGCCTGGTCGATGAGCGGGTTGTAGTGCTGCAGGGAGGCGCCGATCTTCTCCTGGGCCAGGGTGGTCCAGACCGCAAACTGGGCGATGCCGGTGGCATGTTCCGACCAGATGGGGAAGTTGTCGGCGTAGAGGGCGAATTTTTGCTGCAGATCCTTGATGACGTCGGTGTCCTCGAAGAAGAGCACGGTGCCGAAACCTGCGCGGAAGCTGCCGTCCACCTTGGCTTCGCTCTGGGGATAGGCTTCCGGCGGCACTATCTTCTTCAGCTCCGCCTTGACGATGTCCCACAGCTTGTGGTGCTGGGCGCCAAACAGGATGACGGCGCGGGAGCTCTGGGAGTTGAACGAGGAGGGGCTGTGCTTGATGGCATCCTGGATGAGAGTGGTCAGCTGCTCCGGCGTATGGGAAACCTGGTCACCCAGGGCATAGATGGTACGACGTACTTTGATCTGTTCGATAAACGGACTGCTCATAACATCTCCTTTGTTTGACAGGGAATCGTCTTCGGTGGTCCTTGGCAAGGCCATCCGGCTCCGATTGTTCAAGCTATAGACTATAACACCCCCTTCCTGGTTAGCCGTCAACGCACAGTGGTCACTGTTTTTACTTTTTGTTGATATACATATCCACGGCATGGATGAGCAGTATCACGTTTATATGTTTTTTGTCAGTTAGCCGGAGGGCGGCTGATTTTAATCAATGAATGATTCTGTCCGACCGCCATAGAATCCTCGCATTACAGAATTTTTTGCGGGGTGTTGATGATCCAGTGGTTGATTAGTCGGCGTTACTACCTGTTGACCTCGTTGACCCTGCTGCTGGGCACCCTGGTGCTGGTGGTGACCCTGGCCCTGGCGACGGCCAGCTATCTGCGCAGCATCGACAAGACGGTGGCCGGTTACGGCCACATGCTCTCCTCCCTCGATGCGGCCCTGATCCACGAGCTGGTGCTGGCCAACCAGCGTCAGCTGGCGGTGCTGGAAGCGTCGCTGGACAAGGCCGCCATCGCCCGCGGCGAGCCGGCCGACAACCCGCTCTGGGCCATTGCCCACCAGATCAAGCGCGACAGCCACTACATCTACTTCTACCACCCGCAAACGGACCGCATCAGCAGCTACCCGGCCTGGCAGCAGCCTGCCGAGTATCGTGCCGCCAACCGGCCCTGGTATCGGGCTCTGTCGATGCCGGGGGATGAGCTCATCTGGTTGGGGCCCTACCAGGAGTACGGCTCGGACAAGCAGATCCTGACCCTGATCAAGCGGGTAAAGGGGCTGGATGGTCAGCTGCTCGGCCTGCTGATGGTCGACATGTCGTTCAACGCCATCCAGCAGGCACTGCAGCGGGCCATGGGTCGCAACCAGGCGGCCATCTACATCAGCTCGCGGGGGGGAGGTCAGCTGGTGGTGGGCTGCAACATGGCGCTTTATCAGCCGCCGGTGACCACGGCGGGCGTGGCGGGCAGCGGACTGGAGGTGATCTGGCATGGCCGCCATCTGCGCCGGGAGCTGGAGGGGATCGACTGGGATCTCAACATCTATCTGCCGCCAGAGCTGTTTCACGACGGCCTCGAGGAGGCCCTGCTGATGGTGGTGCTGCCGCTGTTCTCGCTGTTTGCCATCTGGTTTTGCAGCATCAACTTTCTGGTGCGGGTGTTCAATCAGGAGCAGGCGCTGGTGGCCGGCTCGCTGACCGGCATAGTGCGGGATCCGACCCAGACTCCCTGCCAGCTGAAGACCTGGTTCGTGCACAGCAGCCTGAGCGAGATAGATCAGGTGCGGGCCAGTTTTCTGTAGGGGCAGGATGCCCTGCTGCACGACCCCCTCACCGGCATCATGAACCGGCGGGCCTTCACCCAGCGCCGCAGCGAACTGGAGGAGAGCGCCACTCCCCACTGGCTGCTGCTGTTCGACGTCGACAACTTCAAGCGCATCAATGACAACTGGGGGCACACGGTGGGGGACGGCGTGCTCTGCCGGGTCGCCGAGCTGCTGGTGGCGGAGCTGGGCAGTGGCTGCGTCTACCGGATCGGGGGAGACGAGTTCGCCGCCCTGTTGCCCTGGCCACGCAGCGAGCTGGAGGCCGGGCTGACCCGACTGCTGGCGCGGGTGCGTAATCAGCAGTGGCGCGAGTTTTGCGAGGCGGTGACCCTGAGCGTGGGCGGCGCCCACAGCCCGGATGAGGGTGTGCTGCTGTTCGAGCGGGCCGACGAGTGTCTCTATCGGAGCAAGCGGCTGGGGCGCGATGGCTGGTCTTTGACGGAGCGGACCCGGCAGGAGCAGGGTGCTGACAGATCCTGTCATATGGATAACGGCTAAGCGACCGCTGCCGCTCGGTGGGCCCCGGCACCGTTCGCTGCCCAATTTCCATGCGATGTCATTTACGTATTTAGATTCAATATCTTATGAGCTAATTGACCGGCGTCGCAGGCGGCGTGGGAGGCGGTGTCGCTCTCCTGCGACAGTGGCGCCCTTTGGCGGGAATCGTATAGTTCGGGGAAATTAATCAGGTTTGACAGGAGTACCCCATGGAGATGAACAAGCGTGGCATGAGCGCCCTGGCCCTGCTGGGCTCACTGCTGCTGGTCAGCGGCGTAGCGCAGGCCTCGGAGACACTCAATACCATCCTCGGTGGCGGTGCGGGTGGCGTGGCCGGCACCATGATCGGCAAGGAGCTGGGCGGTGATACCGGTGCCCTGGTGGGGGCGGCGCTGGGCGGTGCGGCTGGTGGCGCCGCCACGGCCAACAAGGGCAACAAGAATGAAGCGGCCCTTGGTGGCGCGGTCGGGGCCCTCGGTGGCGCGGCCATCGGCAAGAGCGTGGGTGGCAGCGCGGGTCAGCTGATCGGGGCCGGTGTCGGCGGGGCCAGCGGCTCCGCCATCGGCGCCAAGACTGGTGATGGCCACAAGAGCAGCAACGATCGTTACTACGACGATGAGCACAGGCACCACAAGAAACACAAGAAGCACAAGAAACACAGATGGCACGACGATGATTGATCGCTGCCAGCAATGAGAGAGGGGCCGACAGGCCCCTCTCTTGTTTGGCTCGGCTGGCCGCTCACACCAGCCGGTGTTGGCGGCGCCCCTCGGCGAAGGCGTTGATGTTGTCGATCAGCTGATTGGCGAGACGCTGCATCGACTCCTCGCTGGCCCAGGCCACGTGGGGGGTGAGGATGAAGTGGGGGTACTGCAGCGCCTGCATCAGCGGATGGTCGGGAGGCGGCGGCTCGACGCTCGCCACGTCGAAACCGGCACCGCCGAGGCGGCCGTTGGCCAGTGCCCGCAGCAGGGCCTCCTCGTCCACCAGACCGCCACGGCCGACGTTGATCAGCAGGGCGCCCGGCTTCATCAGCTCGAGCTCCCGCTCGCCAATCAGGTTGCGGGTATAGGGGGTGAGCGGGCAGTGCAGGCTGATGACATCGGCGCTTTGCAGCAGTTCGTCCAGCGGCAGCCGATCCTCGTCGTGGCTGGCGCCGACCTGGCTCTGGGCGTAGCGCACCTCCATGCCGATCCCCCTGGCCCGCTCGCCTAGGGCCTGACCGAGCGTCCCCTTGCCGATGATGCCGAGCCGCTTGCCGTGCAGATCCGTGATGTGGTGATCGAAGAAGCAGAACTGGCCGCTCTGCTGCCAGCGCCCCTCCAGCAGCGACTGGCGCCAGCAGAAGAGGTTGCGCGCCAGAGCAAGCATCAGCGCCATGGCGTGTTCCGGCACCGAGGGGCCCGAGTAGTTGCGGATGTTGCAGACGCCGACGTTGGCGGCGCGGCACGCCTCCAGATCTACGTTGTCGCTGCCGGTGGCGGCCAGCGCGATGAGTTTCAGGTCCGGCAGCCGGGCCAGCTCGGCGGCGCCGATGCGCACCTTGTTGATGATGGCGATGCTGGCGTCTTTGAGCCGCTCCACCACCTGCTCGGGGGCCGTGCTCGGGTAGCTCTGCCAGTGATGGGGAAAATCGGGGTGGCGCAGGGTGATGCCGGTATCCAGGGTATCGCTGTCGAGAAACACAATTTGCTGCATGGAGCCTCCTGCCGTTGAGGCGTTCATGATGCCAAACATCGGCGACCGAGGGCCAGTTTGCTGCGCATCAATGGCTTGGCAATCGCGCCGGATGTGAGGCAGGCGGCATTTTTCGGGTCAGAGCCAGCCGAGATGGGTGAGCCAGCCCTGGATCCGGGTCGGCGTTTCGTCCAGTTCCAGCAGGGCGTAGGGGCGGTAGTTGAGCTTGTGGCTGCGGCGGCTTTCGCTTCTGCGCGCCTCGGCGGCCAGCAGCGGCCAGCGTCCGCCATCCTCCTGATAGAGGTCGAGGGTGGGCATGGTGGCCTGGGCGATCTCCTTGGCGAAGATCTGGTTGCTCTGCTGGTCGGGGAAGAAACCGTCGAGCAGCACCAGCGCATCGGGGGCGGGCAGCTGGTCGCTGGCGATGAGGTTGGTGGCCCAGGCGGCGCCGGTGCCTTGCGCCAGTATCAGCTTGAAGCCCCCTTCCTGCAGCTTGGCATCCCCCAGCTTGCTGATGCGGGTGGCGAACTGCTTGCGAAAGTCGTCGATGGCCTGCTGCTTTTTCTCGGCGGCGGGGTCCAGTTCGGTCTGTTGGGGCGAGGGGAGCAGCAGCAATGTATCGAAGCCGAGCCGGCCGAGGGCCCGGGTCAGCTGCCACAGCTGGCCGCTGCGCTGCCAGTCGGGCAAGAGGATGGCCAGCCCCACATAGCTGTCGCTGTCGTGCTTGGCGAACAGTACTGTCTGCTTGTCGATCTGGGTGCTGTTGGGCAGCCCCTGCCAGTCGTTGTTCTGCCAGTAGTCGAGCGGCGTAAGCGGTGTGCCCTCGCTGGCCTGCAAGGGGTTGCTTGCCAGCAGGGTCAGTAACAGCAGTGATAAAAACAATCTGGCCATAGTGCGCTCCCCCGGTTACTCGGGTTAGCGGCACCAGGCCGATTTTCTGAAGGGGGAAGTGGCAGCGCTAGGGTGACGGCCGATCGGTGCTGGCGAGCCCGGCCAGCTGGCGGTCGTGCAGGGGCGAGAGCAGCAGCAGGGCAGTGACGGCGCCAATCAGGGCGAAGAACATGTCGGACTGGGTATCCCAGGGGTCGCCCTGGGTGCCGAGAAACTCATCCGCCCCCTGACCGAGCGCGAGGGCGGCCCCCCACTCGATGAACTCGTAGGTGGCGCTGATGGCGAGCACCACGCAGACCACCAGAAACGCCAGCATGCGCCGGCCCTGCACATAACCTCCGCGCAGCAGGATCTCCCGGCACACCAGGGCGGGCACGAAGCCCTGAAAGAAGTGGCCAATCTTGTCATAGGGGTTGCGGCTGAGCTCGAGCCACTGCTGCAGCTCGAATCCCAGCGGGACGCGGGCGTAGGTATAGGCGCCGCCCAGCATCAGCACCATGGCGTGCAGGGTGATGCACAGATAGAGCAGGCTGGTGAGCGGAAAATGGCGGTGCGTCAGGGCAAGCAGCGGCATGGCGATGAGCACCGGCGCGACTTCCATCAACCAGGTCGCCCTGTCATAGGGTTGCCAGCCGGAGAGGACCAGCAGTACCAGGGTCAACAGCAGCAACAGACCTTTATGCAGAGATGTCATGGGGCGCTCCGGAGGATGGCACAAACCAGTTTGCCCATTTAGCCATGTTTGCGCTTTGAATACAGCCGGGTGGCGTCGTGCACCCATAAAAAAAGCGAGCCAAAGGCTCGCTTTTTCACCATGGATTCAAGGGGTCAACTTAGTTGACGCGACGCTTGAACTCACCGGTGCGGGTATCGATTTCGATCTTGTCGCCGATCTCTACGAAGGCGGCAACGGCCAGCTCGTAGGTAGTGCCCTTCAGACGGGCCGGCTTGGTCACTTTACCGGAGGTGTCGCCACGGGCGGCCGGCTCGGTGTACTCGACTTCGCGAACGATGGTGGTCGGCAGTTCTACGGAGATGGCTTTCTCGTTGTAGAAAGTCACTTCGCAGATGTCTTCCATGCCGTCAACCATGTAGTTCAGGGCATCACCCAGGTTGTCTTTCTCGACGTCGTACTGGTTGTACTCGGTGTCCATGAAGACATACAGGGGGTCGGAGAAGTAGGAGTAGGTGCACTCTTTACGTTCCAGCTGAACAACTTCCAGCTTGTCGTCGGCCTTGAATACGGTCTCGGTGGCGCTGCCGTTCAGCAGGCCTTTCAGCTTCATCTTGACCACGGCGGAGTTACGGCCGGATTTGTTGAATTCGGCTTTCTGGACCACCATCGGCTCGGTACCGATCATGACGACGTTACCAGCGCGGATTTCCTGTGCGGTTTTCATGTAAAAATTCCTGTTCGTATACGGGCAGATAAAAACTGCCAGATTATATACGGCTTTCTAAAAATTTCACCAGCCGAGTGACGAGATCCCCATCCCTGAGCTGCTTCTGTGACCAAGGTCGCCCATGTTGCCGCCATATCGCGGCGTGTTCCGGCCATTGCGCCCACCAATCGCGACAGTTTTCCCCCTGATTGAGGGCGTGGCTGAAACCGCGCAGCCACTGGCCGGTGGCGGTGGGCAGCTCTGCCAGATAGTGGTCGAGAAAGCCGTCCAGCTTGACCATGTGGGTCTGCTCTTCCTGCGGATAGATGTGCCACAGGAAAGGGCGAGCGGCCCACTGGGCCCGCACGAAGGAGTCTTCCCCGCGCACCAGATTGAGATCGCAGCTCCACAGCAGCCGATCGTAACCGGCCTGATCGGTCATCGGCAGCAGCTTGATGGTGAGGTTGCCCGACTGCAGCAGCGCCCCTGCCTTGGCCGTCGGAATGGCCGCTGCCAGCCCGGCGCCGGTGAGCACGTCGTTGAGGGAGCGCCCGAGCGGCAGCAGCAGGGTGACGGGCGTGGCGCTCTGGCACCAGCTCTCGACCAGGCTGGTCAGGGCGGGGCTCTCGTAGGTGAAGAGGCTGACCCGCAGCTCGTGCTCTTGCTTGGGCGGCAGGCCGAGGCTGGCCCAGTAGGCGGCAAGCCCGGCTTCATCCTGTTGCCAGCGCTCACGCTCGGCGATGAGGCCGCGCTCGCACAGGAGGCCGCCGGTTCTGGCCGTGAAGCCCGGGAAGAAGAAGTATTTGTTGAGACTCTGGTTGCCGACCCGCTGGGGCGAGGCGAGGGCGTGGCAATCCTCGACCCAGGATTCGGCCGAGAGGTATTCGAGGTTGATCCAGCAGGGGGGCCTGGGCTGGCTCGCCATCTGCTCGGCCATTCGTTCAATGAAGGGGGCGGGCAGCTGACAGGCAAAGGCCTCGATCACCACTTTGGCCGGGAGGGTGTCGGCCGGCAGGGTATCGTGCCAGTGCTGGATATGGATGCCATCGACCCACTGGCTATCCTGCGCGGGGTCGAGCCCCGGACAGATGCGGGCAAAGCTGGCCAGATCGTCCACCCAGAGCCGCACCTGCACCTCATCGCCGTGGGTCGGGAGCGCGCCTTCCTGTTTGAGCTGGCGAGCCAGCCGCCAGGTGACGCCGATGTCGCCGAAGTTGTCCACTACGCAGCAGAAGATATCCCAGTCAAACGGGGGGAGGGGGCTGGTCATGTCAGGGCATCCAGATACAAAAAAACCGGTGCGCAGGGTAGCACACCGGTTGGCTGGCTTCTAACCGTCAGCGCGTGACGGTGGCTGCGGCAGGTTACTCCTTGCCGTAGACGTTGTTTTCTTGCTCACGTACCCGGATAAAGGTGGTGCGTTTGGTGAGTTCTTTCAGCTGGCTGGCACCCACATAAGTACAGGTGGAGCGCACCCCGCCCAGAATGTCGCGCACCGTGTTTTCGACCGGGCCGCGATAGGGCAGCAGCACGGTTTTGCCCTCGGAGGCGCGGTACTCGGCGACGCCGCCGGCGTGCTTGTCCATGGCGCTTGAGGAGCTCATGCCGTAGAACTTCATGAAGGGTTCGCCATCCACATCGACGATTTCGCCGCCACACTCCTCGTGGGCCGCCAGCATGCCGCCCAGCATCACGAAGTCGGCGCCGCCGCCAAACGCCTTGGCCACATCCCCCGGGCAGGTGCAGCCGCCGTCACCGACGATCTGGCCGCCCAGGCCGTGGGCCGCATCGGCACACTCGATGATAGCGGAGAGCTGCGGGTAGCCGACGCCGGTCTTGACCCGGGTGGTGCAGACCGAGCCCGGGCCTATGCCGACCTTGACGATGTCGGCGCCGGAGAGGATCAGCTCTTCCACCATCTCGCCGGTGACCACGTTGCCCGCCAGGATGACGTGGTTCGGGCAGGCTTCGCGGATCTTGCGCAGAAACTCGACGAAGTGCTGGGAGTAGCCGTTGGCCACGTCGACGCAGATGAAGCGCAGGGCGCTGGACATGGCCAGGATCTGGCGGGTCTTGGTGAAGTCATCCTCGGAGGTGCCGGTAGAGACCATCACATGACCCAGCAGCGCCGGGTCGGTCTCGTTGACGAAGGTTTGCCACTGCGCAAGGCTGTAGTGCTTGTGTACTGCAGTCATCATCTCGAAGCTGGCCAGGGTACGCGCCATGGCGAAGCTGCCGACGGTATCCATGTTGGCGGCGATGACGGGCACGCCCTGCCATTGGGTCTGGGTGTGCTTGAAGGTGAACTGACGGGTCAGGCTGACTTGGGAACGGCTCTTGAGAGTAGAGCGCTTGGGGCGGAACAGGACATCCTTGAAACCGAGCTTCAAGTCTTCTTCGATACGCATTACGAATTCCTTATTGAGCCTTGTTTGATAGGTCACTTTGCAGTGGCAACTTTTCGGCAGGCGCAAAAAAACCGGTGGTTTTCAGGCCCTCCGGTTTACAACAGTGTAGGCAAAAATCCCGTCGGAACAAGACTGATAATTCACGAAGCCTTGTGGTAGCCTTTGGCGTCACAACCTGAGCGCAGCCTTGGGTTTCATCCAAGCCCGCTCATGTCTCCCCGTTCGTTCACTTGAAAGATCCTGATTGAATCCTGTTTGGCATGTTGCTGCGTGATCCTGACGTTGCGCGCCATGGCCGCGCTGGTGGCGGCGAGGCGGCCACGTTCACCAGTTGACAGCTGCCTTTTCCATCCCCACTCTGGGCTGCTCGGGCCAGCGTCGGCCCTGCCCTGACAAGGAGTGAAGATGTTCGGATTGCGAATGATGCCGCTGCTGTTGCTGGTCGGTCTCGCCCTGCCGGGAGCGGCGCGGGCTGCCTCCGATCCTGCCGTCTATGGCTGGATTGAGAAGGGACTCATCATGCCGAGCGGGGTGGCGGTGAAGATGAAGCTGGATACCGGGGCGCTTACCTCCTCGCTCGATGCGCGGGATCTGCGCCATTTCAAGCGTGACGGCAAGTCCTGGGTGCGCTTTACCCTGCAGGTGACCGATGCCAACACCGACCGGCAGGTGAGCCAGACCCTGGAGCGACCGGTGGAGCACATGGTGACGGTGCGCGGTGCCGGCGGCATGGAGCAGCGCCCCACGGTCACCATGTCCATCTGCCTGGGTGACAAGGTGTATGAGGAGTGGTTCACCCTGCGCGATCGCAGCAAGATGATCTATCCGGTGTTGCTGGGGCGCCGCTTGCTGGCAGATCTGGGCGCAGTGGATTCGAGCCGTACCTTCACGGTGCAGCCGAGCTGTCGCTGAGGGAAGCGAACGACATAAAAAACGGGGGCCAGGCCCCCGTTTTTTATGGTGATGATCAGGCTGGGCGAGAGGGGGCGGGCAGCAGCACGCTCACCTCCAGCCCCCCTTCCGGCCGGTTGTGGATATCGAGATCGGCGCCGTGCAACTGGGCGATGCGCGAGACGATGGCCATGCCGAGGCCGACCCCGTCCCCCTGCTGGGGATTGACCCGAAAGAAGCGCTCGCACAGGCGTGACAGGGCGGCGGTGGGGATGCCGGGGCCGTTGTCGCGAATGTCGACCCTGACCCTGTGCCCCTCCTGGCGCGCCTCGACCGCGATCTCGCCCTGCGCCTGGGTGTAGCGCAGCGCGTTGTCGATGAGGTTGCTGAACATCAGCTCCAGCAGGGTGGCCTGCCCCATCACCGTCAGCTGCTCGGTGCCTTCCAGCGACAGCTGCTGATCCTTTTTCAGGGCGATGGGGGCCAGGGTGGCCAGGGTGCCCTGCAACAGCTGGTTCAGGTTGAGCTCGGTCAGCTCCAGCCCCTGCTGGTTGTCGATGCGGGCCTGGGTCAGCAGCTGGCGCAGCAGCCGATCGCTGCGATCGAGCGCCAGCAGCATCTTCTGCAGGGAGTGCTGACGGCTCTCTGCATCCTCGGCGGCCAGTGCGTTTTCGCTGTGGATGCGCAGCACCGCCAGCGGGGTGCGCAGCTCATGGGCCGCCTCGTTGGTGAACTGCTTCTCCCGCTCTATGGTGTCGGCCAGCGCGTGCATCAACCGGTTGATCTCGTTGGTGAGTGGGGTCAGCTCCTGGGCCCGGATCTTCAGGGTGAGCGGGCTCAGGTTGGCCGGGTGGCGCTCACCGATGGCCTGGGCCAGCTGCCGCAGCGGCGCCAGCCCGCGGGAGATGAGCCACCACAGCAGGCCGAGCAGGAAGGGCAGGGTGATGAGCAGCGGCAGCATGGCCAGGGTGGCCATCTTGCTGGCCAGCTCGCTGCGCTCGTCATCCCGCTCCGCCACGATGAGCCAGGTGTGCTCGTCCTGGTTGTAGAGGGTGAAGGTGCGCCACTCGTGGTTGTCCTTGGTGACGTTGTTGAAGCCGGGGGCCAGGGCGCCTAGGGGCTGGCTGGGGGCGCTGGGGGAGCGCAGCAGTATGTGGCCCTGCTCGCTCAGCAGCTGGAAGTAGAGGTTGCGCTCGAATTCGTGGCCGAAGGGGGTGAGCTCCCTGTCCTCTCCCCGCAGGTTGAAGCTGGTGTCCTTCTGCCACTGATCCGGGTTGTGCTGTTCCCAGTCCTGATAGACGGTGCCGTTGGCGGGCAGTTCGCCATTTTGCTCCAGATAACGGCTGAGCAGCTGGTTGGTGATGCGGGAGGACTGGGCGAGACGGGCATCGAACAGCTCCTCCATCTCGTGATTGGCCTCCAGATACCCGATGAGGGCGCTGATGGCCAGGCTGGCGCTGACCAGCGCCAGGATGCCGGAGAGCAGGAAGCGGCGGATGGAGCGGGGACGCGTCATGCCCGGTGGTCCCGGCGCTGGGCCTGTTCAAGCTGGGGGACTATGTAGCCGACCCCGCGGATATTGCGGATGAGGTCGCTGTAGAACTTCTTGCGCAGGTGGTGAATGTGCACCTCCACCGCGTTGCTCTCGGCCCCCTCGTCCCAGCCGTAGAGGCTCTGCTGCAGCTGATCCTTGCTCAGCACCCGGCCGCTCTGGGTGATGAGCTCCTGCAGCAGCTTGTATTCGTGGGGGGTGAGCTTGACCGGCTCGCCCCGATAGGTGACCTGCTGGGACTCGGGATAGAGCTGCAGCTCGCCGTATTCGAGCACCGCCTGGGCCTGCCCCTTGCTGCGCCGCACCAGGGCGCGCAGGCGGGCATTGAGCTCCTGCAGGGCGAACGGCTTGACCATGTAGTCGTCGGAGCCGGCATCCAGCCCCAGCACCCGGTCATCCAGGGCGTCGCGGGCGGTGAGGATCAGCACCGGCAGCGTCTGGCCTTCCCGGCGCAGTTTGCGCAGCAGGCTGATGCCGTCGATGTCCGGCAGGTTGAGATCCAGAATGAGCGCGGCAAATTCCTCGCTCTTGAGCACCGACAGGGCGGGCAGCCCCTGCTGCAGCCAGTCCACCGTGTAGCCGCTGCTGCGCAGGGCATCCACCATGCCGTCGCCCAGCATCACATCATCTTCCACCAACAGGATCCGCATTGTTATTCCCCTCAAAAGACGCTGCCCACCAGTATGCAAGCTGGTGGGCAGAGTTTAAATAGCGCTCTGAGCCGACTTGGGTTTACAGCTTGTCGAGGCGATCGCGGATCTCGATGCGTCGACCCTGATCCGCCAGCTCGCGACCCGGCCGGGGCGGGGCGCTCAGCGCCTTCTCCAGATAGCTCTTGGCTTCGGCCTTGCGACCCTGATCCAGCAGGAAGTCGCCGTAGAAGAAGTTGGGGTCGATGCCGGTCGGGTTGATGGCCAGCGCCTGTTTGAGCAGCTGCTCGGCCTTCTCGTCATCGCCAAAGCCCACCGGCCAGCCCGGTACCTGATAGTAGAGCGAGCCCAGGCTGGTATAGGCGGAGCCGTCCAGTGCCTTGGGATCCTGCTTGAGGGCGATCTCCAGCTTGGCCTTGGCCTCCTTGACCAGACCCAGCGCCCCCAGCCCGCCCTTGGCGCCGGCCCAGGTGCTCTTGACGATGGCCGACCAGATCAGCAGGTCGGTGCGAAAGGCCTCCTTGGCGCTGGCCTGATCGGCCTGGCTGCTCAGCTGTTCGAGGCAGCTCTCCTTGGCCTTGCCGGTCTGCTGATACTGACAGACGGCCCACTGCTGCTGGATGACGGGCAGGGCGTCGGCGGCCTGGGCCATCCCCGAGCCCAGCATGAGCAGCAGGAGGGCGCCGTGGGTGAAACGGGGGCGGAAAGTGGCGTGCTTCATCTTAACGTTCCTTCTCTGTCATGACGGAAGTGGTGTGTCCCGCATTGCCGGCAGCGGGCGCCGCGTGGCGGGCATAGCGCTCTATGATGGGTTTTTGCTTGGCCAGCGCCCGGTCGACCAGGCCGGGCAGCAGGCCGTTGAGCCGCACGAACAGCTTCTCCGGCCAGCCGAGCCAGCTGCGGCGGGTTTCGTTGCACAGGGCGATGACGGCCTCCTCGGCCACGTCCTGCGGGCTGTCGGTGTGGGTGCCGAGCTCGGCATTCATCTCGTAGGCCGCCTCCGAGTTGAGGCGGGTACGGGTGGCGCGGGGAGCAAAGTGCAGCACCTGGATGCCGGTACCCTCCAGCTCGCGGCCGAGCGCCTCGCTGAAGCCGCGCAGGGCGAACTTGCTGGCGCAGTAGACGCTGTAGCCGGCGTAGCCGATGGCGCCGAAGCTGGAGCCGACGTTCATGATCACCGCCGGTTTGCGCAGGCGGGGCAGCAGCATGCGGGTGAGCTGGATCGGCGCCTCGACGTTGAGCAGCAGCTGGCGCTCCACCTGCTCGCTGCTCTGATCCTCCAGCCAGGCAAACTGGTTGCAGCCGGCGTTGTTGATCAGCACGTCCAGCCCCTCGTCCAGCGCCGGGTGCTGCAACAGTTTGGCCCGCTCCTGGGGCGAGCCCAGATCGGCGATCACCGTCTGGTGGCGCTCCGGGTGCGGCAGCTCCTTACACAGCCGCTCCAGCGCACTGGCCCTGCGTCCGTGCAGCAACAGGTGTGCCCCCTGGGCCGCCAGCTCCTGGGCCAGCGCTTCGCCGATCCCGCCGCTGGCGCCCGTGAGCAGCACGAGTTTTCCTTCAAGCTTCATGATGTCTGGTTTTCCGTCAGTTGATAGAGCATGTCGGCGTAGAGGCGGTAGACCACCTTGGCCGAGTGAATGATGGCTGCCTGATCGGCCGGGCTCTCCACCCGGTTCATCAGGGACTCGAAGAACTTGAGGTGCTCCTGATCCAGCGCGCCGTGGGAGCTCAGGTAGCTCATGGCCTGAGGGGGCAGGCCGAGACCCGCCTTGAGCTGATCGGCCACGGTCAGGGCGATGGCGACGCTGGTGCCTTCCAGCACCTGGACCATGCCGAAGAAGCCCATGGGGTTGCCGCGCTGTACCTGGTCATAGAGGAAGGCCACCATCAGCTCGATGGGCAGCTCGGGCTGGCCGTGACGCACCGCCTCGGCATCGCCGCCACAGGCGCGGATGTCGCTCAGGATCCACTCCTGATGGCCGTACTCCTCGTCGATGTACTCGGCGATGGCGCCGCGCACCCACTCATACTCCTGACCCAGCTTGCCGCCGGTGGCCATCAAGAGCGGCACCGTGTGGCGCACGTGATAGAAGGCCTGGGAGAGGAAGCGCAGGTAGATGTCGCGGGAGATCTCCCCCTTGCGGCACGCCTCTATGATGGGGGCGTTGAACAGATGCTCCCGGGCCGGGGCGGTGGCTTGTTGCAGCACTTGATAGAAGCTCATGAGGTCTCTCCTGTAAGGCATTGGCTGATCTGCCGGGAAAAGTGGTGATAAATCCGCTCGCGACGGGGGCGGCCGTTGGCGGTCAGCAGCTCCGGATGCTGATCCAGCGCCACCGGCAGCCAGTGATGGATGCGGGCATAGTCGGGCAGGCGGTGATTGAGCTGCTCGATCTGCTGGGCCAGCTGGGCGTCGGCGCCTGGCAGTGTCTGGATCAGGGCGACGTTGGCCGGCTGGCCGTCGCCGAAGATCACGATGCGGGCGATGGCCGGGCAGAGCTGGGCTTCCGCCTCGACCCACTCGGGGGAGAAGTTGCGGCCAAAGGCGGTGATCTGGACGTTCTTCTTGCGCCCGGTGATGTGCAGATAGCCCTCATCATCCAGGTGGCCCAGATCGCCGGTGGCGACCTGTGCTGGCGTCGGTTCGTCGCTGCCCAGATAGCCGAGCATGGCGGCCCCTTCCACCAGGATCTCGCCGTCGGCGGCGATCGATACCCGGCAGTGGGGCAGTGGCTGGCCGACGCTGCCCAGGCTGTGGCCGTCGGGACCGTTGAGCGCCACGACGGAGCCGCACTCCGACAGACCGTATCCCTCGTAGACCGGCAGCCCCAGCTTGCGGGCCCGGCTGATGAGCTCGGGCGAGACCTTGCCGCCGCCCACCGCGACGAAGCGCAGGCCGGCCAGCTGCTCGGCCAGCGCCGGGTTGGCGCTGCACAGGGCCAGCAGCAGGCGCAGCAGCTCGGGCACCAGCACCAGACTGTGGGTGGGCCAGCGCAGCAGGGCCTGGGCCAGGGTGGCCGGGTCCAGCTTGCTGGAGCCGGCAAAGCCGAGCTCCGCCAGTGAAGGGATGCGGCTGCAGGCGCCGGTGAGCAGCGGCACGTAGAGGCCGGTCAGGTTTTCCAGCAGGGTGGTGAGCGGCAGCAGGGTCAGGTGCTTCTCGACCTTGGCCGGGGCGACCCGCTCGGCCAGCGAGGCGCAGACCGCCATCATCTGGGTCAGCGACAGGCAGACGCCTTTGGGCTGACCCGTGGTGCCGGAGGTATAGGTGATCTTGGCGGTGCCGGCCGGCAGAGGCGGCAACCGGGCAGGGGTACGGCGCCACAGCGGCAGCTCGCCGACCGCCAGTTGCAGCGGATCGCTGGCCTGCCAACCGGGATGGTGGGGGCCGATCAGGGCGTCGGCGCCGCTGCTCTCTAGCAGCCACTCCTGCTGCTCCAGGCTGAAGAAGTGGGGGATCGGGATCACCACGATGCCGGCCATGGTGCAGGCGAGATCGATGAGCGCCCAGGGCAGGCCGTTGTCGAGCTGCAGCGCCAGCCGGCTGATCCCGGCCATCTGCAGGCGGTCGGCCAGCGGCGGCAACTGCTGCCACAGCGCCTCGTAACTGAGGCTGTGCTGGCTGCTGGCGAGGGCCGGGCTGTGGGGCGTCTGGCGGGCGAAGTAGGCGATTTGGTCAAACAGCATCATAAGGCGCTCCGGTGCGGGCAGTTGAACAGGGACGGCATGGGCGCCAGCAGCGAGAGCAGCAGGCTGCCCTGGGCCAGTGCCTGCCGTCCCTGGCCGAGATCGCCGACCATCACCTTGGGCTGGCAGTGGTAATAGGCGCCCCAGGCGCTGGCGTCGTCACCCACCTTGTCGGCCTGGGCGGGGGCCAGCTCGACCGGGGTGAGGTGGAGGCGGTGAAAGCTGTTGCGCAGTTTGGCGGTGCCGGTGAACACCACGTAGTCGAGGTCGTTGTCGCACAGCAGGCGGCAGAGCGCCGCAAACATCAGGCGGGCGTTGCCGGGCTCGCTGCAGGCGAGGTTGCCCACCTCGACGATGCGATCCCGCCGGGCGGGGGCGCCGAGCCGGGTTTCGATGGCGGCCTCGATGGGTTGCTCCAGATACTGCTCCAGATAGAGGCGCTCGCTGCTGGCCAGCTTGAGACCGCAGGCGCCGACCAGCAGGCCGTCGGCCCGGTAGAGGCCGAGCAGGCAGGGCAGAAAATGGGGAATGCGGGCGTTGAACTCCTGGCTGTAGGCGGCCTGGATGTAACCCTGCAGTGCCATGACCTGTTGCGGGGTATCGGCCAGCGTCAGCCGATAGGGGGCTTGAATTTCAGTGGTCATGGATGGCTCCTTCTTGTCGATTGTCATCAGACTAAAGGGGCAAACTTAAGAAACCCTTAAGAGGTAAAAAATCTGCTTAACACCGAAGCAACTGGTTGAAAAGAGAGGTAAAGCTGCGACCCGATCGTGGGGCAGCCGGACAAAATCCTTGTCAGCCGCCAGACGGGCAGGCAAGCTGCGGCCACTTTTGACCGCCCCGCTTTCGAGAGGAGATGCCATGACCCCCTTATCCTGCCCGCTCTGCTATGTCGCCGATGCCTATGAGCTGCCGGTGGCCGGCAAGCTGTACCATCGCTGCCGGGCCTGCGAGCTGGTCTGGCTGGATGCGGCCGAGCACCTGGATCCCGCGCGCGAGAAGGCGGTCTATGACGGCCACGACAACCAGGTGGATGATCCCCGCTATCGCCAGTTTCTGCAGCGGGCCTTCGGCGAGGTGCAGCGCCGCCTGCCTCCGCCGGCCAGCGGCCTCGATTTTGGCTGCGGCCCGGGCCCGGCGCTCATCGCCATGGGCCGCGAGGCGGGCTACCAGATGGCGGGTTACGACAAGTTCTATGCCGATGAGCCCGAGCTGCTGGCGCAGCAGTATGACTTCATCACCAGTACCGAGGTGATCGAGCACATCGCCACCCCGCGCGCCGTGCTGGAGAGGCTGTGGGGCTGCCTCAAGCCCGGCGGCCTGCTGGTGCTGCAGACTCAGCGGGTGCTGGGGGATGAGCGCTTTCGGCAGTGGCGCTATCGCCACGATCCGACCCACATCGTCTTCTTCGCCGAGGCCTCCTTTCGGGCCCTGGCAGCCTGCTGGCAGGCGCAGGTCGAGTTTCCCCACGTGGATGTGGCGGTCATCACCAAACCCTGAGAACCTGCTCATGTTCTTACTGTGAGGTCGTGATCAAGGCTCATGTGCTGCTCGGAATCCTCATGTATTTATATACACTCTGGTTCCTGCGCTGCTCTTTACCTTGCTGACGACCTCTCGTCACAGATCGTGAACAGGTTCTGAGCCGGGCATTTTCATTTGGCGGCGGCTTGGGCATGCTGATGGCCTGATTGGCGGGGTCCGCTTACCTGTTTCCCTGCATTTAGCCCCTGGCGCCGCCAGCCGCCCGTCCCCCGATACCAAGGAGTGGTTCGTCATGTCGATTCCCCATCTTTCACTGCAGGATGCCCGCCATCTGCAACTGGCGGCCCAGGGCCTGCTGACGCCGCGCCGCGGCAAGGCGCGCGCGGTCGACCTGCTGGCTACCATCCGCCGCATGGCGCTGCTGCAGATAGACACCATCTCGGTGGTGGCCCGCAGCCCCTATCTGGTGCTGTTCAGCCGGCTGGGGCAGTACGATCCGCGCTGGCTGGAGCAGTTGCTGGCCGATGGCCAGATCTTCGAATACTGGGCGCACGAGGCCTGCTTCGTGCCGCGCGAGGATTACCGGCTGCTGCGCCATCGCATGCTGGATCCCGCTGCCATGGGCTGGAAATTTTCGGCCAACTGGCTCGCCACCCACCAACAGGATATTGGCGAGATCATCGAGCGCATTCGCCAGCACGGCCCGGTGCGAGCGGCGGATTTTGAACGCAAAGAGGGGAAGGGCAACGGCTGGTGGGACTGGAAGCCGGAGAAGCGCCACCTGGAGGTGCTGTTTACCGCAGGCCAGCTGATGGTGCGCGAGCGGCGCAACTTCCAGCGAGTTTACGATCTGGCCGAGCGGGTGATACCCGAGTGGCGCGACGAGCGGGATCTGCCGAGCCTGGAACAGGCACAAAGAGACATGGTGCGGGCCAGTTGCCGGGCGCTGGGGCTGGTCAAGACCGGCTGGGTGGCCGACTACTATCGGTTGCGGCGCGGCAAATACGACGCCCTGCTCCATCAGCTGGCGGACGAGGGAGAGCTGCTGCCGGTGCGGGTGGAGGGGTGGCAGCACGGCGCCTTCGTGCACGCCTCGCTGGCAGATGAGCTGGCCCAGGCCCAGTCCGGCACTCTCAAGGCCAGCCACACCACGGCGCTGTCGCCGTTTGATCCGCTGGTCTGGGATCGCAAACGGGCCAGCGAGCTGTTCCAGTTCGACTATCGCATCGAGTGCTACACCCCGGCGCCCAAGCGCCAGTACGGCTACTTCGTGCTGCCGCTGCTGCATCGCGGCAAGCTGGTGGGCAGGATGGACGCCAAGGCCCATCGCCAGCAGGGGATCTTCGAGGTAAAGAGTCTCTATCTGGAAGCGGGAGTCAGGGTGACCCGGACCCTGGCGCAGGATCTGGCCAAAGCGCTGCAGCGGCTGGCCGACTGGCACCAGACCCCGACCTTGCGCTACGGCGCCATCCCCGCGCCCCTGCTGGCCCTGTGGCAGGAGAAGGCACCCTGACGGGGAGCGTCACGCCCACCTGAACTAAGCTGCAAGGGAAGCGAAGGAGGGAGACGATGACGCGATCCATGTTGTTGCTGCTGGGATGGGGCTTGGCCGGGCTGGTGGAGGCGGCCCAGCCCGAGGTGCAGATCTGTCTGGGGGAGGGCAACGAGTGGGCCCCCTTCACCTACTGGGAGCGCAAGGATGGTGTGCCCGACACCCGCCGTCTCACCGGCTCCGCCACGACCCAGGTGCTCGAGGCCCTGAAAAAGCTCGGGTTGCCCTACAAGATCCGTTATCTGCCCTGGGCGCGAGTGCAGCAGGAGCTGGCCGATTATCGCCAGAACCGCTTGTGTGAGCTGACCTGGGATGCCAGCTACAAGCCGGAGCGGGCGGAGTATGCCTTCTACAGCGTGCCGCTCTACTACACCCACCTCGGATTTTTCTACCTCAAGCGGCGCTTCCCCGAGGCGCCCGATCTGCAGACGGTCAATCGTTCCCGGGTGTGCGGGGTGATCGGCTACAACTATGCCCCTTACGGACTGGCGCTGGAGCCGCGCCGGGTCAAGCAGCTGCA
This sequence comes from Aeromonas sp. QDB54, assembly GCF_027707385.1. Taxonomy (NCBI): domain Bacteria; kingdom Pseudomonadati; phylum Pseudomonadota; class Gammaproteobacteria; order Aeromonadales; family Aeromonadaceae; genus Aeromonas; species Aeromonas sp. QDB54. The sequence goes on from NZ_JAPCIT010000001.1 coordinate 246,575, forward strand.
GCAGGCGCTGGACATGCTGGGGCGTGATCGCTGCGACTTCTTGCCCAGCGAAATTGAACCGCTGATGAGCGGCATCGGCCTTGGCATCTACCAGAGCGAGAGCGGCCTGCTCAACCTCGCCCTGCCCAGCCGCAAGGGCTTCTATCTGCTGGTGAGCAAGGGATCGCCACGAGCCTATGAGCTGGTGACCCGCCTCAATCAGGTGTTCATCGAGTTTCAGGACAGCGGTTACAGCGACGAGGTGATGCGCCGCTTTTTACCGCCGACAGAGTGAGCACCATCAACAACCGGGCCTGACGCCCGGTTTTTTATGGCGGTGATGGGGCCTGGCGGCTCTTCGCCAGGTTCTGCGTTCGGATGTCATCTCACCTGTTGCCCTGGCGCAGCCTCCTTGCCAAGGGGGCTTTACTCTCGCACCAGACCGGGCAGGACCAGGGCTACGGCGGCGGCGATACGCGTGCGGATGTCGCTGCCCGGTGCCAGCAAGCCGAGTGCCATCTGGCGCAGCGGCTCCGCCATGGTCATCGCCAGCAACAGATCGCTGGTTTGGGCGGTGTCCAGCTCGCGCAGCCAGCCCAGTTGTTGCTGGCGCTGCAACCACGCCGCCAGGGTCGCCCTGCCGCGCGCAATGCCGTTCTCCTGATAGGCCGCCAGCAGGGCATCGCGCCCCGCGAACTCATGCTGCAGCAGCCGGAACATGCCCACCGCCGGTGCACTCAACACCTGGCTGGCAATGGCCTGCAAGCCCTGCTCCAGCATCTCCCCCAGCGCCTCGGAATGGGTTGCATCCTGCTCGAAGGCCGGTTGAAAGGCATCGGTCCAGCTGCGCACCGCCTGCGCCACCAGATCGTCACGGTTGGCGGCAAAGCGGTAGAGGGTTTTCTTGGCAACCCCCGCCTGCTTGGCCACCGCATCCACGGTCGCGGCGCCGTAGCCCCCCTTGAGCAACAAGGTCAGCGTCGCCTCGGCCAGGGCGGCGCGCAGGTCGGCTTCCGGGGTAAGCGGGCGGCCTCGTGAGCGTGTTTCTTCATCGGTTTGCTGTGACATGATGGGCTCCTGGAAAGCATTGACAGACCAAGCATACAGGCATAGCCTAAATTAGGAAACGAAATTAGTTTCCTAATTTATCGGAGTCTCATCATGGATACTTCCCCGTTGTTTGCCCCCTGGGGCGTCAATGACATCAATGAGTTGCTCAGGCCGCAGCCGCTGCGCCTGGAAATGGGCCTGACCCGCAGCACCGACGGCCTGCTGACGGTCGCCATCCGCACCGATCTGCACGGCTGCAAGGGGCGCATGCTGGATTGGTGGTTCACCTTCTTCGAGACGACCCAGCACATCAGGTGGTGGCACCCGCACGACCACGTCGAGCACCGGGGCTGGGATCATCACTGGAAAAAAGGGGAGCGCTATGTGGGGGCCAGCATAGCGGCGGTGGAGTGGCTTGCCGAACTGCCGCCAGTGGCGGCCCGCCTCAAGTTTCACGGTGCCGAAGAGGTGTTCGCGTCGCAGGCGCTGCAGGAGGCGCGGGAGACGCAGGCTCTCTCTGCCGCCATCTGCGCCCGTATCGGCTTTGGCGACGAGGTAGCCCTGGATGAACAGGGGGCGCCGCTGGATGGCGAGATGCTGCACCTGGCGCGCGATACTTCCTATGGCTGTGTGCTGCGCAGCCGCTTCCTGCTGGGCAAGGCCTGCGCCAATCCGTTTGACGAGGTACCGGACGAGGTAGGCTTCAACCTGATGCGCCACTGCTACAGCGAGTTCAGCTATCTGGCGCAGTTTCTGCCGTCGCTCTACTACGCGGAAAACGGCCGTGAACCGGCGCCGATGCTCTGGTGACGGGGCTGACAGTTGGCATTGAACGTTGCTGAGTGCCTTGACACATCCAGGGATCATGCCCGTTATCGGGCTGCGGCGTGAGCCGCCGAGGGGCCATAAAAAAACCGGGCACTTGGCCCGGTTTGTCATTGCGTCAGGATGCGCTTACTGGAATACCAGTACCATCAGCAGACCCAGAGTGATGGCGGACACCAGGAAGGCGAAGCCATAGAACACATAGTGGTGCAGCTTGGTGGTGTGGATCCCCAGATCATGCAGGCCGTGGTAGATGCGGTGCATGCCGTGCCAGATGGGCAGGGCGATGATCACCAGCAGGATGCAGGCACCCCACCAGGAGCTGGCGAACTCGAGTGCGCGTTCGTAGCTCATGGTCTCCACGTCCATGATGCCCATGGGCACCAGCAGACCGGTGATGAGGACAATGACCGGCAGCAGCATGGCAACCACCATGCCACCGGCACCAAACAGTCCCCAGTATATAGGCTCGTCAGAACGTCTCATATTTTTTCCTCAAATCATGATTGAGAGATCGTGGCCAACGTTTCTGAGTGACAGCCCGGCACCAAACAGGCACCAATAACTGGGTTCGTCAGAACGTCTCATGGTTTTCTCCTCAGGCCACGATGATCAGGACAAGCAGGGATACCACCGCCAGCGCCACATACTGGGCGATGACGATCGGCTTCTCCGGCACCAGGTCTTCGCCACGGAAGATGCGCATGGCTTTCGGGGCCAGTGCGAACCAGGTCTTGGCGTGGAACAGGCAGGCTGCCAGGGCGATGACATGGAACAGGATGGCGATCGGGCTTTGCAGGGATTCCAGCCAGCCGTTGAACGCCTCCTGACCCTGTACCAGCCGCAACAGACCCCACATCAGCACGACGGCGTAGATGGAGACGAAGATGCTGGTGCCTTCGCGGATCATGTAACTGGTGTAGAAGGCATTCTTCAGCCACCAGTCTTTCTTCATTTCGCGGACGTAAGGCTTACGTTTGCTATTGGTGTTGTTCATGGTCTCATTCCTGATCTCAATCTGGCTTGAACATGGCGATCATGTAGTCCTTGGCGCTCTCGACCTTGCCAAGCTGGATGGCCGCCGCCGGATCCACGCCTTTCGGGCACACTTCGGAGCAGTAGCCCACGAAGGTACAACCCCAGACGCCCTCGTCCTGGCTGATGATCTTCATCCGCTCTCTGGACGCGCTGTCGCGGTTGTCGGCGTTGTAGCGATAGGCCAGCGCCAGTGCTGCCGGACCGGTGAACTTCTTGTTGATGCCATATTGCGGGCAGGCCGCGTAGCACAGACCGCAGTTGATGCACATGGAGAACTGGTGATACTTCGCCATGTCAGCCGGGGTCTGGGTGTACTCGCCGTCGCACAGGCTGCGCGGCTCGGCCGGGATGATGTACGGCTTGATGCTCTCCAGCTTCTCGATGAAGTCGGACATGTCGACCACCAGATCGCGCTCGATCGGGAAGTTGTTGAGCGGCTCTATGGTCATCTTGCCCGGCAGGTAGTCGCGCAGGAAGGTCTTGCAACCCAGTTTGGGAATGCCGTTGACCATCATGCCGCAGGAGCCGCAGATCGCCATCCGGCAGGACCAGCGGAAGCTCAGGGTAGAGTCCAGATGATCCTTGATGTATTGCAGCGCATCCAGCAGGGACATCTCTTTGAGGTAGGGCACCTGGAAGGTCTGCATCCAGGGCTCGTTATCCTGCTCGGGACGGTAGCGCAGGATTTCAATTTCGATCATCTCAGCCATTCTTCTTAGCCTCGTCTTGTTTCTCACCCTCGGAACCGTATACGCGTTTCGCCGGTTGGGATTTAGTGATCTTCACATCGGAGTAATCGATGGTCGGGGCCCCTTCACCGTTGTAGAAGGAGAGAGTGTGCTTGAGGAAGTTCACGTCATCACGCTCTTCGTAACCGTCCAGACGCTGGTGCGAACCGCGGGACTCTTTCCGGTTGAGGGCGGAGTGCGCCATGGCTTCGGCCACGTCCAGCATGTAGCCCAGTTCGATGGCGTACAGCAGGTCGGTGTTGAAGACCGAGGACTTGTCGTTGATCTTGATCTTCTTGTAACGGGCCTTCAGCTCGTTGATCTTGTCGATGGTGCCCTGCATCAGCTCTTCGGTACGGTAGATGCCGACCCCGGCTTCCATGGACATGCCCAACTCGTTGCGGATATCGGCCGGGTTTTCGGTGCCATCGATATCGAGCAGGGAGAGGTGCTGCTTGATCAGCGCCTCGGCCTTGGCGGCCAGCGCCTGGGTGTTGCCGTGTTGCTGGGTCTTGGCAAACTCACCGGCGTGCTCGCCGGCTACCTTGCCGAATACCACGATCTCGGACAGGGAGTTGGAACCCAGACGGTTGGCGCCGTGCAGACCGACCGAGGCACACTCGCCCAGGGCGTACAGACCCGGCATGCGGGTGGCGCACTGACCGTTGGTCTCGATGCCGCCCATGGTGTAGTGGGCAGTCGGACGGACCGGGATCGGCTCTTTCACCGGATCCACACCCACGTAGGCCTTGGCCAGTTCGCAGATGAAGGGCAGACGCTCTTTCAGGTACTTCTCGCCGAGGTGGCGCAGGTCGAGGTGAACCACATCGCCCATCGGGCCCTGGATCACGCGGCCTTTTTGCTGCTCCTGCCAGAAGGCCTGGGAGAGACGGTCGCGCGGGCCCAGCTCCATGTGCTTGTTCTTCGGCTGGCCGACCGGGGTTTCCGGGCCCAGACCGTAGTCTTGCAGGTAGCGGTAGCCATCCTTGTTGAGCAGGATGCCGCCTTCACCACGACAACCTTCGGTCATCAGGATGCCGGTGCCCGGCAGACCGGTCGGGTGGTACTGTACGAACTCCATGTCGCGCAGCGGCACGCCGTGGCGGTAGGCCAGCGCCATGCCGTCACCGGTGACGATGCCGCCGTTGGTGTTGTAGCGATAGACACGGCCGGCGCCACCGGTGGCCAGAATGACGGATTTGGCTTGGATGAAGCGGGTGATGCCGTTCTGGATGTCGAAGGTCAACACGCCCTGGACGCGACCATCTTCCACGATGAGATCCATGCAGAAGTGCTCGTCAAAGCGCTTGATGGTCGGGTACTTGATGGAGGTCTGGAACAGGGTGTGCAGAATGTGGAAACCGGATTTGTCTGCCGCGAACCAGGTGCGGGGGATCTTCATCCCGCCGAAACGACGCACGTTGGCCTTGCCGTCCGGCTTGCGGCTCCAGGGGCAACCCCAGTGCTCCAGCTGGATCATCTCGTTGGTGGCATTGTTGACGAAGTAGTCGACCACGTCCTGCTCACACAACCAGTCGCCACCGGATACGGTGTCGTTGAAGTGGTTTTCGAGGGAGTCATCATCACGGACGACACCGGCGGCACCGCCTTCTGCGGCCACGGTGTGGCTGCGCATCGGGTAGACCTTGGAGATCAGGGCGATCTCCAGCTCCGGGTGGGCTTCTGCTATGGCGATTGCGGCACGCAGGCCACCGCCACCAGCACCGATGATGGCGACATCGGTCTTGATAATATCCACATCTGCCTCCTTAGGGATAGATTTGCTGGGCACGATTTTGCTCTATGAAAAAAATTCAGGCTTGATGCAAGTCAAACTGGTTTGTTTTAGTGCTTGGCAATGGTGACTTTTATCAAAATCACCCCATTCCTTGGATGAAAACGCCGTAATTATCGCCATCCTTCAGTTATCGGTATCAGCCGCTGTCATTGCTATGGTTATTTTAAGCTCAGGATTATACTTAGTTTTCTTTCAAAAAAATGAGAAACACCTCTCTTTTTAGGTATTACCCATAAAGTTTTTAAGTTTTTTATCAAAAATATTTAATAATAATTATTCACGGATAGAACAATACTGTGCTTGAGTTCAAAAAACTAATCCGAATGTCGGCCTTGATGCGTTGCTTTATGACGAGATAGCGCTTCGTATGGGGATTTCCATCCCCATAGTCCCGATTGTTGATGTGGTAATAACTATTGAAACAAAAGCATTTTTTCATAAAAAAAGGGGCCTGTGTGGCCCCTTTGATTTCGGTTGATCAGATCCGGAACATGCCGACCTGATTGCTCAGTTCACCTGAAATATTTTTAAGTTGTTCAGACAGATGGCGCGAACTGTCGGCATCAACCGCCAGCTCGTCCGAGACATCCTTGACCGCCTGGATGTTGCGGCTGACCTCGTCGGTCACCGCCCGCTGCTCCTCGGCGGCGCTGGAGATCTGGGTGGCCATGTCGGAGATCTGGTTGATGGAGGCGGTGATCTGCTCCAGTGCCTGGGTGGCATCGTTGGCATCTTCCACGCTGTTCTGGGCCAGCAACTGACCCTCGTGCATGGTGCTGACGGCGCCCTGGGTGTTGCGCTGCAGGGTTTCGATCATGCTGCGGATCTCGACGGTGGAGCTGTGGGTACGCTGGGACAGTACCCGCACCTCGTCGGCCACCACCGCAAAGCCGCGACCCTGTTCACCGGCCCGGGCCGCTTCAATGGCGGCGTTCAGCGCCAGCAGGTTGGTCTGCTCGGCGATGCCCTGAATGGTGGAGAGGATGGTGTTGATCTCCTGGGCGTTCTTTTCCAGTTCCTGAATGATGCCGGAAGCCTGCTTGACCTGGGTGGCCAGATCCGTGATGGAGCGCTGGTTGCGGGCGATCACCTGCTTGCCGTGCTCGCAGCTGCTGGAAGAGCTGCGGGCCGCATCGGCGGTTTGCTCGGCGTTGCTGGCCACTTCCACTGCGGTGGCGGACATCTCGTGTACTGCGGTGGCGATCTGGGAGATCTCGTTTTGCTGGCGAGCCAGACCCTGGCTCGATTTTTCCGCCATGTTGTGGGACGACTTGGCTTGCTGGTTCAGCTGTCCGGAGGAGTTGGAAATGTCCTGCACCATCACGTGGATCCGGTCGATGAAGGTGTTGACGTGCTTGGCGACGATACCCACTTCGTCTTCACGCTCGATCTTGACGCGGCGGGTCAGGTCGCCGTTGCCGCGGGAGAGATCGGCAATCGCTTCGCCCAGGGTTTTCAGCGGGGCCAGCGAACCGTTGATGGCGACATAGGAGAAGCCGGCGACGATGAGGATGGTGAGCAGGCCTTGCAGCAGGGCGGAGGTCACCATGCGGGAGACGGACTGATAGGCGACCGCTTCATCCACCACTATGCCGAAATACCAGTTGGTGTTGGGGATCTCGGTCAGGTCGAACACGCTGGGTTTGCCGCTGATATCCATCTCGGAGATGGTGTTGTCATGGGCCAGCTCGTTGACCTTGGCGGCGGTCAGCTCGGGGGAGATGGCGGTCGCCTGTTTGAGGGCGAGCTCCTTGTCCGGGTGGGCGATGATGGTGCCATTGCTGTCCACCAGGATGGCGTAGGTCCCTTCCGAGTTGATGGCCAGTACGTCGCGCACCAGGGCGTCGATGGAGACGTCACCGGCGATGACTCCCTGGGTATTGCCCCGGGTGAAGGGCTCGGCGATGGTGATGATCAGCTGGCCGGTGGTGATGTCGGCGTAGGGGGCCGTGATGGCCAGCTTGCCGGCGGCCATGGCGTCCTTGTACCAGGGGCGCTGACGAGGGTCATAGCCGGCTGGCAGATCGGTCGGCTTGCTCTGGATCATCTTGCCATCCTTGGTGCCGACGTAGACTAGGTCAAAGTTGCCGGCATTCATGGATTGGGCCAGATGGCTGATGGGTTCGTCCTCCTTGGCGAAGGCCTCCTTGGTGGAGGTGACCATGCTGATGCGGGCATCCAGCCAGCGGGAGATGCCTTTCACATTGGCAGCCGAGCTGTCGTCGATGAAGCTCCAGATCAGGCGCTGGGTTTCGCTTCTCAGCTGGGTGGTGTTGTACCAGACCTGCAGGCCGGTGATGACCAGGATAATGACCCCGATGGCGAGGACAAGCTTGTTCTTGATGGATAAGTTCATGTTTACATCCTTGTGAGCGTCAGTCTGCGATGTGTGGTTTTATTGTTATGGGCCAACACTGTATCGGCCAAAGTAGAACTTTTTGTATCCCGGTGCGCCTTTAAATTTATAGCTTAAATCAGCGGTTATCGATCTCTCCCTGGCACAATGAGTCCGTTTTTGGCCGGCGGCAGGAAGCGGTCCGGCCGGTTGGTAAAGACGCCATCGACGCCGATGGCGGCCAGCATCGCCTGATCGGCGGGTTCATCGACCGTATAGACCAGCACCTTGAGCCCGCGGTCGTGGGCATCCTGCACCAGAGCCTGATCGACAAAATCCACGTCGCAGTTGAGCGACCAGGCCCCCAGCTCGGCGGCAAACTTGGCGAGGGTGAGGGGAATGGTGGAAGTGAGTGCCCCCAACCGGATGTCGGGGCGCAGGGTGGCAAAGCGGGCGAGCTCCGGGTGATGGAAGGAGGAGACGACCCACTGCGTGGGCGCGAAACCAAGCTCGGCCTCGGCACGCCGGGTCAGTCGGGCCACCTCGTCGGCTGTTTGTGATCCTTTCAGCTCGATGTGCAGCTCGGCCTGGCCGGCAATCGCCTCCATCACCTGCCACAGGGTCGGGATCCCTTCTCCCTCACCGGCATCCAGGCTCGCCAGATAGGCGTGCGACTGGGCCGTCAACACGCCGCCGCCGTCGGTGCAGCGCTCCAGCCGCCGGTCGTGGAACACCCACAGCTCGCCGTCGGCCAGCTGCACGTCGATCTCGATGGCCCCGGCGCCCAGCGCCAGCGCCAGCCGGATGGCCTTGAGGGTGTTTTCCGGTGCCAGTCCGCTGGCGCCGCGATGGGCAATGATCTGCATGATGTACTCCTGTGGTGCCTGCTCAGGCCCGGCTCAGACGAATGTCGATCTGCTGGTGCGGCAGCCCCAGCCCCTGTTGCTGCAATTTCTCCAGCACCAGCGAGTGGACCTCGTGGGTGATGGGCATGCGGTGATCCATGCTGTTGACGTAGAGCCGGATCTCGTAGATCAGCGCCGAGTCGGTGAATTCGATCAGGAACACCTCGGGAGAGGGGGTCTCCAGCACCAGGGTGGAGGACCGGATCGACTCTTCCAGAATGGTCTGTATCTTTCTGGGCTCCTGGGTCAGGCCGATGCGGATGCGCAGCCGTACCCGGGTGATGGCGTCTGACAGCGACCAGTTGATGAACTGTTCGGTGATGAAGGCCTTGTTGGGAACGATGATCTCCTTCCTGTCCCAGTCCACTATGGTGGTGGCGCGGGTCTTGATCTTGGTGACGGTGCCGGTCAGCTCGCGAATGGTGACGGTGTCGCCGAGCCGGATCGGTTTCTCGAACAGGATGATGAGGCCCGACACGAAGTTGGCGAAGATCTCCTGCAGTCCGAAACCCAGGCCCAGGGAGAGGGCCGCCACCATCCACTGCGCCTTGGACCAGTCGATGCCGAGGATGGAGAAGCCGGTCAGCGCCCCCACCACCAGCACTATGTACTTGGTCACCGTGGTGATGGCAAAGCCGGTGCCGGGGGAGAGGCTCAGGTGCTGGAGCAGGGTCAGCTCCATCAGGCCCGGCAGGTTGCGGGCGGTGACCACGGTCAAGATGAAGGTGAACACCGTCAGCATCAGATCCTGCAAGGTGATGGCGGAGAGCTGTTCGATGCCGCCAATCTTGCTGCTCACCTGCCACACCTCGATGCTGCGCAGAAAGCTGAACGCCGAGTTGAGTTCGGACCACTGCACCACCACCAGCATGGTGAAGCCCAGCATCAGCAGGGTGCGCACCAGCCCGAGCGACTGGGCGCTGATGGTATCCAGATCCAGCTCGGTGTCTTCCACCACGTCCGGGATCTCGGAGCTGAGCTCGTCATGCCCCTCTTCCCGGCCGCGCTGGGCCAGGATCTCGGCCCGCTTGCTCTTGGCCCGCTCGAAGGCGAGGCGGCGGCGCTGGATCAGCATCCAGCGGTGCGCCAGATAGTAGACGAGCAGGCAGCCCAGCCCCATCAGCAGGCTCAGCTCCAGCTGGCGCAGCAGGATGCGGGAGGTGTAGAAGTAGCCGAGCAGGGAGCCAATCACCGCCAGCAACGGGGCCAGCATCAGGCTGTTCCAGATGAAGTGGTGCAGCAGGTGCGGCTTGGTCATGTCGGCCTGGCCCCAGGTGAGCGGCAGCCGCTCCCGGTTGAGGCGGGCGAAGAACAGCAGCAGCCAGAGGGCGCCGACGATGAAGGCCAGCCGGCCGAGGGAGTCGTAGAAGGCGTGCTCCTGATAGCTGTTGGCCATGCCCTGCACGAAGAAGCTCGGGATGATCACCAGCAAGAGGGTGCGAAACTGGCTCCACACCTTCTGCACCCGTTCCTTCTGCCAGCGGAAATGGAGGATCAGGATCCCCTTCTCCAGCGTCAGGTGACGGGCCATCAAGAGCGCCAGCAGCAGGAACCAGATCTCGCCAAGGCCGCGGGCCACCGCCACCGCAAACGGATATTGCCAGGCGCCGTCGAGCAGGCCGCGCACCATCAGCACCATGGCGGGCAGCGGCAGGGAGGCGAGCAGGGAGCGCATCAGCAGTCGGCTGGTGAGGCTGAACTTGTCCTGGGTCACCTTGCCGATGCGGGGCGCTATGTGCTGGCTGTAGTGGGTCAGGTGGCGAGCCAGTTTGAACCAGCACCAGGCCAGCACCAGGATGCCGATGCCGGCGAAGGTGAGGGTGATGGGGTTGTTCTCGGCGATGGCCTGGGGCAGTTGCAGCCAGTTGACCGGGTTGAGGGCGAGGCCGAGGGCCGCCGGCACCCCGAGCAGCACGGCCGGGGTGAGCGGGCGCACGTCCGGCATCCAGAACAGGTGGCTGGCGCTGAGCTCGCGGATCTCGTCGATCTTGCTGTTCTGGCGGCTGTAGAGCAGCTTGAGCCGGGTCTGCTCCTGAATGAGGCTGTCGGAGGCGTCGTTGAGCCGGGTCAACAGCTGGCGACGGGCCTTGAGCAGGTTGTCGAGCACCGCCTGCTGGGCACGATCGAGGGCCACTTCGTCGGTGGCCAGCAGCTGATCGCGCATCTGGCGCGGATCCTTGAGCGCGTCCTGCTCGGTCTCGTACTGGTACTTGGCCATGCGGGCGTTGACGATGGCCGACTCCAGCTTGTCGAGGGGGAAGTAGGCGGGTAGATCAGAGAGTTTGCTGCGCAGGTTCTCGCCGTAAGCGTTGCTGATCTGCAGCCACTCCAGTTGCTCGCGCACCGAGTTGACCAGGTCGTTCAGGCTCGACAGGTTCTTGTCGATCACCCGCTGCTCATCCTGCACCCGCTCTATCTGATCCTCCAGCGCGCCGAGCTGGATGGAGAGCGCCTGGTTCTGCTGTTGCTGCTCCAGCAGCAGCGGCATGTCGGAGGTGAGCTGCTTGCGCAGCCGCTCGCTCTCCGCCAGCGCCTGCTCGGTCTTGTCGCGGCGCAGCTGGTTCTGCTGGTTGAGCAGGCTGGCCTGCCACTCATCCTCGTCGGTGATGGCGAGGTTGAGCTCTTGCAGCCTGAGCTTGCCGAGATCGTTGCGCTGCTGGGCGGAGAGCTGCTCCAGCTCCAGCATCTGGATCCGGTCGGAGAGGCTCTGCTCCTTGAGGCGGGTGACCAGCTGCTGGGCATCCTGCAGGCGATCCGATTCACTGCTGAAGCTGAGCCGGTCGAGCAGGGCGCGGGTCTGCTGCAACTGCTTGCGCAGCTCGTCGACCCGCAGGTGATACTCCTGGCCGGTGCTCTCCAGCTGGTTGAGGCTGTCCATCACCCCCTGACGCTCCTTGCGCAGGTTGAGCTGGCGGTTGCTGCTCAGGCCGATGGCCTGGCGCAGGGCCTCCTCTTTCAGGGAGGAGAGGGCCGGGCGAGGCTGGGGCTGGTAGTTGTGCAGGCTCTCCTTGAGACGGGCCGACTCCTTGGGATAGTCGATGAGGATCTGCTGATAGGCCTTGCCCTGCTCGCGATAGCGCTGGGCCTCCCGGGCAAACTGCAGCGCCTGCTGGTAACTTTCCCGCAACTTCTGGTTTTCCGGGGTGTCGGTCTTGGGCACGCTCTGCAGCAGCTCTTCCACCTGGGTGATGGCGTCATCGGCCTGGGCAAGGGGAGTGAGGAGAGTAAGAGAGAGCAGCAGGCAGAGCAGGCGTTGCAACATGGCGCACGTTTCCGTTCAGGTGAGGTCGCCCTAGCCTAAAGCAGGGGCCGGGGCGGGTAAAGTTTTCCATATTAATGATTTGTAACATAAATAACGGGCGTTCCCGGCCCGCTTTGGCTATCATTCTGGCCGTTTTTCCCTCCGTTGAGCATTTTATGTCCGCAGTCGATCTGGGCACGGCCCCTCTTTCCCGCCTGTTCTGGCGCTACGTCACCCCGACCGTGGCCGCCATGCTGGTCACCGGCATCTATGTCACCATAGACGGCATCTTCGTCGGCCATATTCTGGGTCAGGACGGGCTGGCCGGCATGATGCTGGCGTACCCCATCTGCGCGGTGCTCTATGCGGTGGGGGCGCTGATCGGCATGGGCTCCTCGGCGCTCGCCTCGTTTTATCTGGGCAAGGGGGAGCAGGCGAGGGCCCGCCACATCGTCGGCAACGCACTGGTGATGGTGCTCATCGCCTCTGGGCTGCTCGCCTTCATCGGCATCCGTTACGGCGAGGCCATGCTGATCTGGATGGGGGCGGAGGGAGTCATCTTTGACGCCGGCTTCGCCTATCTGCAGTGGTATGCCTGGCTCGGGGTGTTTGCGGTGCTCTCCATGGCGTTTACCGCCCTGCTGCGCAACGACGGGCGACCCGGCCTCACCACCTGGATCCTGGTGGGAGGCGGCGTGCTCAACGTGCTGCTCGATTACCTGCTGATGGCGGTGATCCCCTGGGGACTGGCGGGGGCCGCCATTGCGACCATGCTCTCCCAGGCGGTGACCGGCGGCCTCTGCCTGTGGCACTTCTTCACCCCGCGCAGCCAGCTGCGCATTGGCTGGGACACCCTGCGACCCGACTGGCGGTTGATGGGTGAGACGCTGCGACTCGGGGTGTCGAGCTTTCTGATGTACCTCTACCTGTCGGTGGTGCTGGCGCTGCACAACAAGGCGCTGCTGGCGGTGGGCACCTCGCTGCACGTGGCGGCCTACGGCGTCATCAGTTACAGCGAGGCCTTCTTCTATCTCATCTTCGAGGGGATCGCCATGGGCATCCAGCCCATCGCCAGCTTCAACGCCGGGGCGGGCAACTGGGCACGGGTGCTGCGGGTGCGCAACCTAGCGCTGGGGGTGACCCTGCTGGTGGCCCTGTGCGGCATGCTGCCGCTCTATCTGTGGCCGGAGGGGGTGGTCTACCTGTTTGCCGGGGACAACGCAGCCCTCTTGCCGGTGGCCAGCCTCGGCATCTGGCTCTACTTCTGGGGCTTGCCGATGGAAGGCCTGCTGCTGGTGGGGGCCACCTACTTCCAGGCGATCAACCGGGCTCGTATCGCCTCCCTGCTCACCGGCGGCAAGCTGGTGCTGATCGGTGGTTTCCTGTGGGGCTTCTCCTCCCTGTGGGGGGTATCCGGTGTCTGGCTGGCATTGCCCACCTGCAGCACCCTGCTGGTACTGGTGATGTGGCGAGCTATGGGCAAGGAGGCGCGTCAGCACGCCGCCTGATATGTCGTCAGTCGGCCATCAAAAAGGCAGCCTAGGCTGCCTTTTTCGTTTTGAGCGCTCCTGACAGGTCACCGACCTCAGGGCTTGAAGGCGCCTATGAAGATGGCGGGGTCGACACGGGCGTCGTTGAGACTGACATTCCAGTGCATGTGGGGACCAGTGGCACGGCCGGTAGCGCCGACCCGGCCGACGATGCCGCCGCGGGGTAGGCTCTGGCCCAGCTTCACGTCGACCTTCGACATGTGGCAGAACATGCTGATGAGGCCCTGACCGTGATCGACGAACACCGTATTGCCGTTGAAGAAGTAGTTGCCGATCAGGATCACCTTGCCCGCCGCCGGCGACTTGATGGGGGTGCCGGCACCGACCGCGAAGTCGAGACCGGAGTGGGGGTTGCGCTCTTCGCCGTTGAAGAAGCGGCGCAGCCCGAACGGGCTGGAGAGCGGCCCGTCCACCGGTTTGTCGAACAGCAGGTTGCTCGGCTGGGTCGGGCTGAAGGTCTGGTAGGCGCGGGTCTGCTCCGCCAGTTCGCGGTTGATGCGGGTCATGTCTTCGGCCAGCGGGTTGACCTGACGGCTGTTCTTGAGCTTGATGTGCTGCTCCCGGTAGTGCTTGGTGCCGACCGTGAAGCCGAGGGTGCGGCCATCGCTCACCTGCAGCTGGTGGGGGCCGGGCTGGCTTTTGAGGGGGATGCCGACGATGGCAATCCAGCGTTTGCCCTCTTCACGTACTACCAGCACCGGCTTGCCCTGATAGCGGGCGGTCGGGGCCTGCGCCTCGCTGCCGAGCGCCACCACGGCGACGCCCCCCGGCACAGGGTGGTTGAGCAGGCGACTGATGAAGCCCTCGGCGAGGGCGGACTGGCTGGCCAGCAGCAACAATAGACAACAAACGACTCTCATGATGATTCCAGACTGGGTTGACTAAAACGAAACGGTAACGAAATCAGGACGCTGGCTGGAAGCGCTGGTAGATGGCCTCCATCTGGACCGACACCTCCTGGCGCACCAGGTCCAGCTCCAGCATGTCTTGTACCACCTTGAGCTGATCCGGATTGAGGAAGCTGCGGCTGCTCTCCAGTACCCGCTGGGTATAGGCGCGCTGGTTCTCCAGATAGGTGCCGGCATCACCGCTCTCCTGCTGGGCCAGCTGCTGGTTCGCCTCGCTCAGCAGACGCGTCAGGGATTGGCGCTGGGCCGGTGCCAGCAGCTCGCCGTGCTCGGCCAGGCGACCCTGGATCTCCAGCAGGCGGTTGGTATCGCCCGAGTAGATCTCCTGTTCGAGCCGGGTGCGGGTATCCTCCCCCAGCAGGTTGCCGAGGTTGCCCCAGATGCGCTGGCTCTCCTGCTCGTAGGCATCGGGATGGTCGAAGCCGAGGCGATAGAGCTCGCGCAGTTGCTCCTGAACCTGGCCGCGCACGTCTTCCACTATGTCGAGCCGGTCGAAGACGGTGGTGAGCTGGCTGCCCTGTTCGGCGTCATAGAGCCGCTCGATTAGCACGGATCCTTCGCTCGATTGGCTCCACTGGCTGATGGCGGCCTCCAGCTCGGGATTGGGAGGCAGCACCTCCTGGGCGGGGGCGGGCTCGCTCTGGCTGCCCTTGCCGGGCAGCTTGGCCAGCAGGCTCTGCCCGGTGCTCTGGCCGCTGTTCTGGCTGGTGGCCGAATCGCATTGCGACGGGCTGTTGGCGGGGCTGGCGGTGTCGGATCCCGACTGAGGTTTGACAGGGTCGGCCTGCCACTGCCAGAGGTTGAGCAACAGGGAGGCCAGCAGAATTGGCGCCAGGTGAGATGTACGCATCTTGGATTCTCTTGAATAAGTGAATGCCCCTTGCAAAGGGGTCTCTTATGATAACCGTAACGTCTGATACAAGCAGCCATGACGTGCAAAACCGGTCTCGGCGGTGACCCGCCATTGAGTCGGTCGGCCCATGGCTCTAGAATCGGCAACCAGCCGTTTTGAACCGAGGAAATGTTATGAATGGATTGTCCCCCCTGCGCGCAGAACCTGCTCGTCACCCCATCGGGCGTGGCTGGGTCTGGGTGCGATCCGGTTTCGATGTTTTCAACAAGGGGATGGGGGTCAGTGTCGCCATGGTCCTCATCTGGTTTGCGGTCGGTCTGCTGCTGGAGCGTCTGCCGGCGGGCAGCCTCATCTCCCAGCTGCTTTATATGGTCTGGGGGGCCGGTTGGGTGGCGGTGGCCCGTCACGGTTATGAAGGCAATCCGCTGCGCTTTGCCGATTTCTTCTCCGGTTTTCGCCACAAGCTGACCCCGCTGATGCTGGGGGGTCTGCTGGTGCTGGCCCTGTTCAGCCTGATCGGCCTCATCTGCCTGGGACTGCTCTCCATGTGGGGGCTCACTTCCCTGCTGACCCAGGATCCCGAATCTCTGGTGGTGACGGCGGCCCAGGCCCAGGGGCTGCTGCTCTGTCTGCTGCTGGGGCTGGCACTGCTGATCCCGGTGCTGATGGCCATCACCTTCGCCCCCGCCCTCATCTTTTTCCACGACGTGGGGATCCTGCAGGCCGCCAAACTGAGTTTCAAAGGCTGCCTGACCAACATGTGGCCCTTCCTCTGGTGGGGGTTGATCGCCGCCATCCTGATGCTGTTTGGCGCGGCGCTGATGCTGGTGGGTCTGCTGGTGGTGATCCCGGCGCTCAACTACTCCATCTATGTGGCCTATCGGGATATCTATCTGGACGTGACGCAGGAGACGCCTGCCGAAACCCCGCTGACCGGCTTCGAAGCCTGACGCCAACAAATTGGTGTGACATATGCGCGAAAGGGGCCTGCTGGCCCCTTTCGCATGTTTGCGTTGTCTCTTGTTCCGGCCACTACTCTCGCCACATGGGGTCGATGGCCATGCGTTCCACCAGAAAGTCGAGGAAGCTGCGCAACAGCGGTGACATCTGCTTGCGGGTGCCGTAGACGGCGTAGACGCCGAGTCGCTTGGGTTGCCACTGCTCCAGCAGCGGCACCAGGGTGCCGGTATCGAGATGGGGTTGGACCGAGTAGCGGGGCTGCAGGCTGATGCCGGCCCCCTCCAGCGTCGCCTCCAGCAGCAGGTTGGAGATGTTGGCGCTGAGGTTGCCGCTCACCGGTACCGATTCGGGCCCGTCCGGTCCCTGAAACTCCCACAGGCTCTTGCCGAAATAGGTGTAGGTGAGGCAGTTGTGCAGGGCGAGATCCTGCACCTTGTGCGGGGTCGGGTGCCTGGCCAGATAGGCCGGGCTGGCACAGACCACGGAGTGGCAGGTGCCGAGCCGGCGGGCCACCAGGTTGGGGTCGAGGTCATTGGTGATGCGCACGGCGAGATCGATCCGCTCCTCCACCAGATTGACGGTGCGGTCCAGCAGCAGGATATCGATGGCGGTGCCCGCATAGCGTGCCAGGTAGTCATTGGCGGCGCCCACCAGCAGGGCTTCCGAGAGTGAATAGCTGCTGGTGATGCGCAGTTGCCCCTTGGGGGCCTCGTCGCCGCGCACGGCGATCTGCTCCATCTCTTCCCCCAGCGCCAGCATGGCGCGGGCCCGGTTCAGCGCCTCTTCCCCAGGGCCGGTCAGACTGAGCCGGCGGGTGGTGCGGTGCAGCAGCCGTGCCCCCATCCACTGCTCCAGCTCCGCCAGGTAGCGCGTCACCATGGCGCGCGACATCTCCAGTTTCTCCCCGGCGCCGCTCAGGCTGCCCTGTTCGACTACGCTGACAAAGACCCGCAATGCGGTCAGTCGATCCATCTCAGGCTCTCTATATGCTCGATTAATGCAACAGTGATGCGCTTATTATGCTGTATTTGTACCGTAATTGATCCAATAAACTGTGTCCATCTGATGAACCCCTGATGACTTGATGAGGAATACCCGATGAACAATACCCTGATCCGCAACCTGACCCTGGCCACCACCCTGCTGAGCGGTGCCGCCATGGCCGCCCCGCTCACCGTGACCGTCTACAACCCGGGCGAGAAGGCAATCTTCCCGGTCTCCTCCTCCCTGGTGACCGGCGACAAAGAAGCGATCCTGATCGATGCCCAGTTCGACGTACAAAACGGCCAGGCGCTGGTCGACATGATCAAGAAGAGCGGCAAGAAGCTGACCACCGTCTATATCAGTGCCGGTGACCCCGACTTCTACTTCGGTCTGGAACCCATCAAGGCAGCCTTCCCGGACGTCAAGGTGCTGGCGGACCAGCATGTGGTCGACCATATCAACCAGACCAAGGACGCCAAGCTGAGCTACTGGAGCCCCATCCTCGGCAAGGGTGCACCGAAGAGCCTGACCGTGCCGCAAGTGATGACGGCCAGCCATCTGACCCTGGATGGCGAGAAGATCGAGATCAAAGAGATGAACACCCCGAATGCCTACCTGTGGGCATCGTCCATCAAGACGGCGTTTGGTGGCGTACCGGTCTACAGCGGCGTGCACGTGTGGATGGCTGACAGCCAGACCAAGGCTGCTCGCAGCAACTGGGTCAAGGCGCTGAACAATCTGCTGGCGCTGAAGCCCGAGCGCGTGGTGCCGGGTCACTTCCTGGGGACTGCTCCCAAGGGCAGCGCCGCCGTGACCTTCACCCGTGACTACGTAGAGCGCTTTGAGCAGGAGCTGGCCAAAGCCAAGAACTCCGGCCAGCTGATTGAAGCACTCAAGAAGGCTTACCCGTCCCTGCCGGTCGACGATGGTCTGGCCATCGGTGCCAAGGTCAACACCGGCGAGATGAAGTGGTAAACCCCTGACGCCTACTTCCCTGTGTTTTTTTACCGGGCCCAAGGGCCCGGTTTTTTTAGCCGAATGAACGAGTGAATCACATGAACGAAACGACTCTGCATTATGTATACGACCCCCTCTGCGGCTGGTGCTACGGCGCCGCCCCGCTGTTGAAGGCTGCGGCTGCCATTCCGGAGCTGCGCATCGAGCTGCACGCCGGTGGTCTATGGCTTGGCGGGCGCAGGCAGGCGATGGGCCAGGCCCTGCGCGACTACGTCCGTCCCCATGACGAGCGGATCCAGGCGCTGACCGGCCAGCCTTTCGGCGAGCGCTATTTCAACGAGTTGCTGCTGCGCGATGGTCTGCTGCTCGATTCGGAGCAGCCCATCCGTGCCATCCTGGCGGTGACGGCTCAGGGTGGCAACGGTCTGAGCCTGCTGCACCGCATCCAGCAATCCCACTATCGCGATGGCATCTGGACTGGTTCGCTCGAGCATCTGACCAGCCTGGCGGCGGAGCAGAACATTGGCGCGGATGATTTTGTGAAGGCCTACCAGCAGGCCGACCTGGCGAGTCATCTGGCCGACAGCCAGCGCTGGATGCGCCGTCTCGGTGGACAGGGCTACCCGACCCTGGGATTGGTACAGGGCGACAAAGTAACCCCCTTGTCCGCCTCCTCCTTCCTGGGTGAACCAGAGGTGTTTGCTCGCCAGATCCAGCTCATGATGAATCGTTGAGCGAACAGCAGGTCGTATCCGATGGCGGATGTGCAGCGTCCGAGGTGCTCGTCGCAGATTTTTCCTACCTGTCCGGCGCTCATGCTATCCCCAGGCGAGACGATATATTCAGTAGCGGACAGTTTGAAAATCATCCGCTTGCGATCATCGCGCTATGCTCTATGGGGATAGTCTGGGAGCTCGGCTCCGCAGGCTTGCGTCTAGCCGCCAAGGATACCAATCATGTTCAAAAATATGTCTATAGGTCAGAAGTTGAGCGCCGGTTTTGCCGTATTGGCCCTGCTAGTGGTGGGACTGGCGTGGTTCTCCATCACTCAGCTGTCCCGTCTCTACACGGATACCGCCACCATTTCGGGCAACCTGTTGCCATCGACCCGCTATGCCAGCCAGATGCACGTGGCCATTCTCGATGCCCGTCGCTCCGAACTGGCGCAGGTGATTGGCGGCCTCAACAAGGATGCCCAGGAGGTAAGCGAACGTACCGTCACCTTCAACAAGGCCAAGCAGGAGTTTGACGCGGCGGCGCAAAAGTACGGCTCGTTGCCCTTCAGCACCGATGAAGAGAAGCAAACTTATGAACAGCTGGTGGCTGCTGGCGCCAAGTACTTCTCGGTGCACGAGCAGCTGGTAGCCGCCTTTGCCAGCGGCGATCTGGAAAAAGTGAAGAGCCTGCGCAAGAACGAGACCCGGATTGCCCTGGAGGAAGTGGGTACCAAATCCTACCGCCTGCGTGAGATCAACAACGAGATTGCCGATGGCATGGTGAAGTCGGTGGCCGACCTTTACAGCAGCTCGCGCACCATGAGTATCGTGGTGAGCCTCATCACAGTGCTGTTCGTGGTGGTGGTGGCCTGGCTGCTGACCGGCCAGATCCGCAATCCGGTGATGGCGCTGCTGGAGCAGACCCGCAAGGTTTCTGCTGGCGATCTGGCGGCCCATCTTGACGCCAGCCAGTTCAACAACGACGAGCTGGGGCAGTTGGCCAAGGGCTTTGGCGAGATGCAGAAGAACCTGCGTACCCTGGTCAGTGAAGTCTCCGGCTCCGTGGTGCAACTGAGCTCGGCAGCCGAAGAGATCAGCGCGGTGGCGCGCCAGTCCGCCAACAACATGAACAGCCAGCAGCACGAGCTGAACCAGCTGGCCACCGCCATGAACGAGATGCAAGCCACGGTGCAGGAGGTGTCCCGCAACACCAGCGATGCCGCCAGCGCAGCCAGTGCCGCCAGCAGCACCGCCGAACTGGGGGCTCGCACCGTCAACGACTCCATCAAACGTATTGAACAGGTTGCCGGCGCCATCGAGAGCACCGCCGTGGTGATCCGTCAGCTTGGCGACGACAGCCGCAACATCGGCATGGTGCTGGAGGTGATCCGCGGGATCGCCGAGCAGACCAACCTGCTGGCGCTCAACGCCGCCATCGAGGCGGCCCGGGCCGGCGAGCAGGGGCGCGGCTTTGCGGTGGTGGCCGACGAGGTGCGCACCCTGGCGAAGCGGACTCAAGATTCCACCTCCCAGATCAACACCATCATCGCCGAACTGCAGCAGCGGGCCGAGCAGGCCGGCACCACCATGCAGCAGAGCCAGGACATGATGAACTCCACCGTGAGCACGGCGCGGGAGGCGGGGGCATCCATCTCCGAGATCAGCGGCTCGGTGGAGAGCATCTCCCACATGAATATCCAGATTGCGACCGCCACCGAAGAGCAGGGGGCTGTGAGTGAAGAGCTCAACCGCAACGTGGTCAATATCAGCCATGCCTCCGAGGAAGTGGCCGCTGGTGCAACCCAGATGGCACAGGCCTGTAACGACCTCAATCACCTGGCGACCCAGTTGCAGGAGATGGTACGCCGCTTCCGGGTGTAAAGACGGGTTGGATGCTCGCTGCTGCGAGCCCGGATCCTGGATCCGGGCCCGCCTTGTTTTATCGGCCTATCGACTCTCCCTCTTGCACCATCCCTTGTTCGTTCCGCCGTTCTTGGGCATGCTAATGACCCCATTGGTTGGCAGGATTCTGGATGTATGAACCTTCGCGATCTCGAGTATTTGGTGGCGCTGGAAGAGGAGAAGCACTTTCGCAAGGCGGCGGAGCGCTGCTTCGTCAGTCAGCCCACCCTGAGCGGCCAGCTGCGCAAGCTGGAGGATGAACTAGGGGTGATCCTGATCGAGCGTACCTCGCGCAAGGTGCTGTTTACCCCGGCTGGCGATGCAATGGCCCAGCAGGCTCGCAAGGTACTCAAAGAGGTACGTGAGCTCAAGAGCATCGGCCAGCACTTTGCCGAGCCCATGTCCGGCGAGATCCACATCGGCTTCATTCCTACCGTCGGGCCCTATCTGCTGCCTCACATCATTCAGGATCTGCGCGAGCATTTTCCCAAGCTGGAGTTCTACCTCTATGAAGAGCAGACCCAGGTGTTGCTCAAGCGGCTGGAAGAGGGGGAGCTGGATTGCCTGATCCTGGCCGAGCTGGAGGGCATGGACGGATTTGGTTCGATCCCGCTCTATCAGGAACCCATGTGGCTGGCGGTGCCCCAGCAGCATCCGGAGGCCAAGGCCAAGGCGGTGCCGCTCAGTAATCTCAAGGGCAAGAAGTTGCTGATGCTGGCCGATGGCCACTGCTTGCGGGATCAGGCGATGGGATTCTGTTTCGCCGCCGGTATCGGCGAGGATCAGCGCTTCAAGGGCACCAGCCTCGAAACACTGCGCAACATGGTGGCCGCCGGCAGCGGCATGACGCTGGTACCCAGGCTCGCCGTGCCCGCCAATGCCGAAGAGGGAGGCGTTAGCTATCGACCTGTGGTAGACCCCGTGCCTGGGCGCACCATAGCGCTGCTCTATCGCCACTACTCGGTGCGCCGTCCCTGCTTCAACGAGCTGGCCGCTCGTATCTCGCGCTTGATGCAGAGCCTGCTTGGCTGACTGCACATCGCTACTACAAGGCCACAAAAAAGAAAACCGGCGCATTGCGCCGGTTTTTTTATCTTCTGCGGTGGTTTAGAAGATATCGTCGGTGGAGACGGGACCATCGGTGGGCGAACCCTCACCGCCGTACACCTGATTGCCATCCGAGCTCTGTGTCGCGTAGCGGGTCGGCTCGGTGCCTTCCTTGAAGAACTCTTCCGTGCTGCTGCCGTCGGTTCGGTTGGTCAACAGGCCGGTCTCACGATCGATCCGCACCGTGATGATCCCTTCCGGTACCGGCATCTTGCGCTCAGGCACCTGCTTGAGCGCCGTCTTCATGAAGTCGATCCAGATGGGCTGTGCGGCACCGCCGCCAAATTCGGCCCGGCCCAGACCACGCTGGTGGTTGTCAAAACCGATCCAGGAGGTGGCGACCAGATTCGGGGTATAGCCGGAGAACCAGGCATCACGGGATTCGTTGGTGGTCCCGGTCTTGCCGGAGATATCGTGGCGCTTGAGGTCGCGCGCCGCCCGCCAGCCGGTACCGCGCCAGCCATTGCCACCCCAGATGGCGGTGGTCAGGGTGTCGGTCACCAAGAAGGTGCTCTGGGCACTGATGGTCTGCGGTGCCATGTTGCCGGGAACGACCGGATCGATGGGGCACTGGGCTTTCCAGTCCGGCGCCGTATTGGCATAGGCATCCGCACTGTCGAGACCGGCGGCGGCCAGCACACCACAGTCACGGCAGGCGGCTGCCGGGTTGGCCTGATAGAGAGGCGCGCCGAAGCTGTCGGTGACTTCGGTGATGAAATAGGGGGTGACCTGGAAGCCGCCGTTGGCCATGACCGAGTAGCCGCGCACCACTTCCAGCGGGGTGAACTCGGCAGCACCCAGGGCCAGCGATTCGTTGGGCGAGATGGTATCGCGCGCAAAGCCGAAGCGGGTCAGGCCGTCGATGTAGGTATCCAGCCCGATGGCGCGCATCAGGCGCACCGACATCACGTTCTTCGACTTGGCGAGGCCGAGGCGCAGGGAAGTGGGCCCCTCATAGATGGCCGGGGAGTTTTTGGGCTGCCACATGGGGCCCTTGGAGGGATCCCACTGGTTGATCGGCGCATCGTTGATGAGGGAGGCCAGGGTGTAGCCCTGTTCCAGCGCGGTGGCGTAGAGGAAGGGCTTGATGTTGGAGCCTATCTGGCGGCGTGCCTGATCGACCCGGTTGAACTTGGATAGCTCGAAGCTGAAGCCGCCTACCAGCGCCTCGATGGCACCATCCTGCGGGTTCATGGCCACCAGGGCGGCGTTGACCTCGGGGATCTGGGAGAGCAGCAGCTCTTCACCCTTTTCCCGTACCCAGATCTGGGCGCCCACTTTCAGCATGTCGCGGGCCGAGCGGGGAGCAAAGCCCTGACGATCGTCGGTGATGAAGGCGCGTGCCCACTTGATGCCGTTCCAGCCAAGCTCAGCCTGCTTGCCGTTCTTCAGCACTATGGTCGCACTCTTGTCAGCCAGCTTGGTGACGACGGCGGCCATCAGCGGCTCATAGGTGGGCTGCTTGGCCAGATGGGCCATGATCTTGTCATAATCCCAATCGGCTTCGCCCGCTTTCCACAGCTGGGCGGTCACGCCCTTGTAGCCATGGCGGATGTCATAGTCGAAAACGCCGTCGAGCAAGGCCTGACGGGCGGCGCGCTGGCGCTTGGCGGTGACTGTGGTATAGACGTGCAGACCCATGGTGTAGGCATCTTCACCGAACTGCTCCACCATCTTCTGGCGCACCATCTCCCCCAGATAAGGGGCATTCAAGGTGATCTCGGCACCGTGATAGCGGGCCTTGACCGGCATCTTGGATGCTTCGTCGAACTGGGCCTGGGTGATCTTGCCGGTTTCCAGCATGCGGCCAAGTACCACGTTGCGACGGGCAAAGGCACGCTCCGGTGAGCGGATCGGGTTCAGCATGGACGGCGCCTTGGGCAGACCGGCAATGATGGCGATCTCGTCCAGCGTCAGGTCCTTGACCTCCTTGCCAAAGTAAACCTGGGCGGCGGCACCGACCCCGAATGCCCGGTAGCCGAGCGGGATCTTGTTGAGATAGAGCTGCAGGATCTCGTCCTTGGAGAGATTCTGCTCGATGCGCCAGGCCAGGAAGACCTCTTTTATCTTGCGCACCAGCGTCTTTTCATTGCTCAGAAAGAAGTTGCGGGCAACCTGCTGGGTGATGGTGCTGGCGCCCTGGCGGGCCTGACCGGAGACGGCCCAGACGGTGGCTGCACGAATGATGCCGATGGGGTCGATCCCCGGGTGCTCATAGAAACGGGCATCTTCGGTCGCCAGTACCGCATCGATCATGGACTGGGGAATTTCATCCAGATGCAGCGGGATGCGACGAATTTCGCCAAATTGGGAGATCAATTCCCCATCCCGGCTGTACACCTTCATCGGGGTGGCCAGCTTGACGTCGCGCAGCGCGGTCACATCCGGCAACTGGGGCTTGATGTAGAAGTAGATACCGATGAGGCTGGCAACACCCAGCACAGCACCCAGCATCATGACAATAAACAGGCGTACGAGCCATTTCAGCATGGAAGAACTACCAATCGTCTTAAAATTAGCCAACGGGCGCAGAGTATAGCCCTTTTGCCTCCGGAAATTCGAGGTTTTCCTGACGGCTGCCCGGCTCCTCGAGAAGAGGCGGGAGGTTAGCATTCTGTGGCTCAATAACCAAGGGGAGGCGAGGGGCAGCCGGAAAGCGAGTTGTATCACTTTTCGGCATAAACTTTATGACATTGATAGATAGAGCATTTAGGATGAGTTAAGTCATCATCTTCTGATTAGCTGTCCTACAATCAATCCTAAAACCCAATAACGCATGGATGTGTATATGTTTGGGCTATTCAACAAAGGTTCTCTGCTTCCTCTGGCGGGTATTGATTTTGGCAGCCAGACCATCAAGGCCGTGACCATTACCGGTCGTCCCGGCAAACTGCATCTCGAATCGGTGGCCGAAGTTGCCACTCCCAAAGGCACTCTGGTCGATTATCAGCTGCAGGATATCGAACGGGTCAGCCAGTCTCTCAAGGCCCTCAAGCGCCTCATCTCCGGCAGCAGCCAGTATGTTGCGACTGCCGTCACCGGTTCCAACGTTATCACCAAAGTCATTCAGGTGGATGCCGCGCTGGGTGAGAACGAGCTGGAGAATCAGGTTCAGCTCGAGGCCGAACAACTCATCCCCTTTCCCCTAGATGAAGTGAGCCTGGATTTTGAAATTCTGGGCAAGGTCAACGATCAGGAGCGCCGCGAAGTGTTGTTGAGTGCGGCCCGCACCGAGAGCGTGAGCGGGCGGGTGACCGCGCTGGCGGAAGCCGACATGACCACCAAGGTGGTGGATGTGGGCGCCCACGCACTGGGCCGCGCCGTGCTTGCCTGCCTGCCGGAGCTGCAGGAGTGGGAGAAACCGGTCGGCGTTATTGATATCGGAGCGAGCGCCATGACCTTTGCTGCACTGGTAAAGGGAGAGGTTATCTACTCACGCCTGCAAAACTTCGGTGGCGATCAATATAGTCAGGCGCTGGCCTCTTTCTACAACCTGTCGCTGGATGATGCCGAGCAAGCCAAGTTGCAAGGCAAGCTGCCGGTTGATCACGAACTGGATGTGTTGCTGCCCCATATGAATGCCCTGCTGCAGCAAGTCAGGCGGAACGTGCAGCTGTTTTGCAGCTCTTCCGGACACAGGGAGCTTTCCAGACTGGTGCTCACCGGCGGTGGAAGCCTGCTACCCGGGCTGGTGGCCCAGGTCGGCAACGAGTTGAACTGTGAGGTATTGCATCCTGATCCCTTTGCCCTGTTCGGCAAGCCGAAAGGGGAGGGGGCGGTCCACGGTGCCAAGTTCATGACGGCGCTGGGTCTGGCATTGAGGAGCTTCACGCCATGTCAAATATAAACCTCCTGCCCTGGCGTGAGGCCAGGGCCCAGCGGCAGAAAAAGCAATTCGGGGTCATGCTGGGCATCTTCATGGCCATCACGGCTTCACTCGGCTTTGCCGCCGACTGGCTGGTAGAGCAGCAGATAGGCCATCAGCAGCAGCGCAACCAGCGTTTGCAGCAGGAGATGACCATCCTCGATGCCCAGCTTGGTGAGATCCGCCTGCTCAAGGAGCGACGTAAGGAGCTGATCGATCGCATGCAATTGATCGAACACCTGCAGATGCGTCGCAATCTGCCGGTTCGTCTGTTCAACCAGTTGCCTTCGCTGGTTCCCAACGGGGTTTACCTCAATACGCTTGCCTTGCAGAACAACCAAATAGATGTGAATGGCAAGACCGAGGCCTATGGCAGGGTAGCCAGCATGATGCGTCGTATCGATGGCTCCGGCTGGCTGGGGCAGTCGCAGATCAGCACGATTTTTGCGGCCGATGTGGCGCCCGTTTCGCTCAGCCAGTTCTCCATGATGTTCCAGGTCGCGGGTGCGGCAGGTGCCACGGTCGATGTGGCTAAGGAGCAGCAATGAATCTACAACAGCTCAACGAACTGGATCTCAACAACATTGCCAGCTGGCCCAAGCTGGCCAAGGGGATTTTCATCCTGTTCTTCTGTGCCTTGCTGGGGGGAGCCATCTATTACTACGTGATTGCCAACTCACTGACCCTGTTGACCCAGGAAACCAACGAGGAGGCCGAACTCAAGGCGCAGTTCGAGAGCAAGGCGATGCTGGCAGCCAACCTCGGTGCCTACAAGACGCAGATGGTGCAGCTCGAACAGTTGGTTGATACCCAGCTCAAGCAGTTGCCGAATACTCACGAAGTGGCCGGATTGCTGGATGACATCAGTTTCATTGCTACCGACAATGGGCTCAAATTGAATCGCATCAATTGGGAGCCCGAGATCAAACACGAGTTCTCCACCGAGCTGCCCATGCGAATCGAAGTAGTGGGCACTTATCATGAGATAGGCAAGTTCACGGCCGACATGGCGGCCTTGCCGCGTATCGTCATCCTGGAATCGTTCACGCTGGGACAGGGCAAGGAGCAGGGTGACAGGATTGCCATGTCGATGCTGGCCAAAACTTACAAATACAATGGCAAAACCGTGGGGCAGACCAAATGAAGCTACTCTGCGTGCTGTTGCCTGCCCTGTTGTTGACCGCCTGCGGTGGGCAGGACGACATGGACAACTATGTGGCCGCAACCAAGGCCAGAAAACCAGTACCCATCGAGCCTCTTCCCGAAATCAAACCCTTTTCCCCCATGGCTTATCACCTCAGCGATCAGCGCAGCCCCTTCATCGCCCCCCAGCCTGAAACCAGCAGTGCCAAGGTGGATGCCAAGGTGAAGCCGGATTGCGCCCAGATAGTGGCCAACAGGGAGAAAGAAGTACTGGAGCGCTATTCACTGGCCAGCCTGAGCATGCAGGGCTCACTTGGCAAGCAGGGACAGTTGTGGGCCTTGATCAGGACTCCTGATGGTCAATCCATCCGGGTGGGTCTCAATCAACACATGGGACTGGATCAAGGACGGGTGATCAGGATCACTGACACCTACGTGGATTTGATTGAGACTATACCGGATGGCAAAGGATGCTGGGTGACTCGAGAAACTCAGCTGGGCATGGCCAATCTTGAAGCAAAACGATAATCAGGGATGATGCGATGAAAACAACAATAGGTATGGTAGCCCGAGTTACCCTGCTGTTTTGCGCCGGAGCATGGAGCCAGGCCTGGGCTGTGGCAACCCTGCAGGAGGTCAAGGTCAATCCGCTGATGGCCGATCAGCTGTTGCTGGAGTTGAGTTTCAGTGAACCGGTCAGCGGATTTACCGATCGTCTCTCCTATGAACCCAACCAACTGCTGCTGCATGTGCCGGGGGCAGTGGGAGCACTCAACGTGAACCCCTTGCCCATCAAGCAGCAAGGGGTGGACAACCTCAAGGTTGAGGGCAAGGGGGCAGGTCTCGATATCAAGATCGCCCTCGATCAACTGACCCCCTATCAGGTGCATCAGCAGGGCAACAAGTTGTTGGTGGCACTGGGAGAAAAAGCAGCCATGCCGCTGCCAGCCACCACAGCATCCTCTGGACTGGTGGCCCCCCAGCCGACCTCGTCTGCACTTATCAATACCCAGCCGGCAGCCTCGTCCGCACTGATCAACAGTCAGCAGCTTGCTCGCCAGAGCGTTCCAGTGGCAGCGCCCGTGGCCAGCAAGCCGGTCTTGCCATCACCACAGACGGCGGCCAGCGGTGCCTACTTCAATTCCGTGAAAGGGGTCGATTTCAGGCGTGGCAAGGACGGGCAGGGGGAATTTCTGGTGACGCTGGATAACAGCTCCGCCGCCGTTGACGTCAGCAGCCGTGGCCAGACGGTGCTTGCCAAGTTTCACGGCACCCGGGTACCGGACGATTTGCTTAATCTGATCAACGTGCAGGATTTTGCTACCCCTGTCTCTCAGGTTGAGGTGTTCCGCCAGGGTAACGACACCTTGTTTGAACTCTCGGTCAACGGCCAGTTTGACTACCGTTATGATCAGGCGGACAAGATGTTCATCGTCGAGGTGAAAAAGCGCAGCGCGGCGACTGCCGGCAAGCAGTATCAGGGCAAACCCATCTCTCTCAATTTCCAGGATATCCCGGTGAGAACCGTGCTGCAGCTCATCGCGGATTTCAACAACCTCAATCTGGTGACCACGGATTCGGTGTCGGGCAACATCACCCTGCGGCTGGACGGGGTGCCCTGGGAGCAGGCACTCGACATCATCTTGAAGGTGCGGGGGCTCGACAAGCGGTTGGACAACAACATCCTGCTGGTCGCGCCAGCCGAAGAGATTGCCGCTCGCGAGAAACAGCAGCTGGAGAGCCGCAACCAGGTCGCCGATCTGGCACCGCTTTATACCGAGTATCTGCAAATCAACTATGCCAAGGCATCCGAAGTAGCGGCGCTGCTCTCGTCCGAGAGCACCAAGCTGCTCTCTTCCAAGGGGGCGGTGAGTGTTGATGAGCGGACCAACGTGCTGGTGGTCAAGGACACTGCCGACGTCATCAGCAACATCAAGCGCATGCTGGATATCCTGGATATTCCGGTCAAGCAGGTGGTGATCGAGGCGCGGATGGTGACCATTGATGACGGCTTTGACGAGGCGCTCGGGGTGCGTTGGGGGGTAACCAAGAATGACGGTCACGGCAACAGTACCTCGGGCACCATCGAGGGCAATGACGGCTCCGGCAACAACAATGGCGGCTCGACCATCACCCGACCTGGGGTGGACGATCGGCTGAACGTCAATCTGCCGGTGACCAACGCCGCCGGCACCCTGGCCTTCCAGGTGGCGCGGCTGGCGGATGGTACCTTGCTGGATCTCGAGCTGTCGGCCCTTGAGAAAGAGAGCAAGGCCGAGATCATTGCCAGTCCCCGGGTCACCACGGCCAACCAGAAGCCGGCGCTGATCGAACAGGGTACCGAGATCCCCTATGTGGAGTCCTCTTCCAGCGGGGCAACTTCGGTCACCTTCAAGAAGGCGGTGCTGAGCCTCAAGGTGACGCCGCAGATCACCCCCGACAACAGGGTGATCCTGGATTTGACCGTGACCCAGGATACCAAGGGTGAAACCGTGCCGACCGGTACCGGTGATGCCGTCTCCATCAACGCCCAGTCCATCACCACCCAGGTGCTGGTCAACAATGGCGAGACGTTAGTGCTTGGTGGCATCTATCAACAGACCATCAAGAGCGACGTCACCAAGGTGCCCCTGCTGGGTGACATCCCGGGTCTGGGGGTGTTGTTTCGCAAGACAACCAGCGAGAACAAAAAGCGCGAGCTGCTGATTTTCGTGACGCCGAAGATAGTCACCGACGCCTTCTGAAGACTTTACATGTGAAGGTAAAACACATATAACCTTACGCCCCAATGAGGCTGGGGCGTAAGGGCTGCGGTTGCCAGTCCTGATTTCTATTGAGATAATCCCCCTCCTGATCCATCGCAAGATAAGGTTCATAGGTACCCCGATCGAGAGTTTGTCGGGGTCGTACAGTTTGTAATTACTAACGAAAAGACATGGCTGAGAAACGCAATATTTTCCTGATAGGTCCCATGGGTGCGGGCAAGAGCACCATAGGTAGACATCTGGCAGAACAACTGCATATGGAGTTTTTCGACTCAGATCATGAGATTGAGCGCCGCAGTGGTGCCGATATCGGCTGGGTGTTCGATGTTGAAGGCGAAGAGGGTTTCCGGATCCGCGAAGAGAAGGTCATCGGTGACCTTTCCGAACAGCAGGGTATCGTGCTGGCGACGGGTGGCGGTGCCATCAAGAGCCGTGAAACACGCAACAAGCTCTCTGCTCGCGGCATCGTGGTGTACCTCGAAACCACCATTGAGAAGCAACTGGCACGTACGCAAAGAGATAAGCGTCGCCCCTTGCTGCAAACCGAAGAGCCGCCGCGCGAAGTACTCGAGCGTCTGGCACAAGAACGCAACGCCCTGTATGAAGAAGTGGCTGACTTTGTCATCCAGACTGATGACCAGAGCGCTAAAGTTGTTGCCAATCAAATCGTTAAGTTGATCGGCATGTAATATAGAGGACGTCCATGGAAAGGTTGAAGGTCGAACTGGGTGAACGCAGCTATCCCATCGAGATAGCCGCAGGTCTGTTGCAGCACGCAGAGGTGCTGACGCAAACCATCAAGGGCAAGCGGGTCATGATTGTGACCAACACAGTGGTTGCGCCCTTGTATCTTGAGCGGATTGTCCAGTTGCTGTCGGGCTATCAGGTTGAACACCTGATCCTGCCGGATGGTGAGGCCTACAAGACCCTGGCTACCTTTGAGCGGATCATGTCCGCTCTGCTGGAAACCAACCATGGTCGTGATACCACTCTGATTGCCCTGGGTGGCGGTGTGATAGGGGACGTTGTCGGCTTCGCTGCTGCAAGCTATCAACGTGGCATTCCGTTCATTCAAGTGCCTACCACACTGCTCTCCCAGGTTGATTCCTCCGTTGGTGGCAAGACCGCCGTCAACCACCCCCTCGGCAAGAACATGATCGGGGCCTTCTATCAGCCCAGACACGTCGTGATCGATACCGAGTGTCTCCAGACCCTGCCTGCCCGCGAATTTGCCGCCGGCATGGCCGAGGTGATCAAATACGGCATCATCTGGGATGTCGAATTCTTCTGCTGGCTCGAAGCCAACATGTCCCGTCTGCAGGCGCAGGAGCCGGCTGCGCTGGCCTACGCCATCCGCCGCTGCTGCGAGATCAAGGCCGATGTGGTTGGCCAGGACGAGACCGAACACGGTGTGCGTGCCCTGCTTAACCTGGGCCACACTTTTGGGCATGCCATTGAAGCCGAGAAGGGCTATGGCAACTGGCTGCACGGCGAAGCCGTGGCGGCAGGCACCATGCTGGCCGCCAATACCGCCCTGGCCCGTGGGGACGTGACCGAGCAACAGGTAGACCGTATCCGGGCCTTGCTGCTGGCGGCCAATCTGCCGGTGCAGGCGCCGTCAGAGATGGATTTTGCGGCCTTCATTCGTCACATGCGCCGCGACAAGAAGGTGCTGGAAGGCAAACTGCGTCTGGTGCTGCCGGTCGGCATAGGTCATGCCCAGGTGGTGGCTGATGTCTCCGATGCTGAACTGCTGGCGGTGATCGAGTCTGGTCGTGACGAATAAACTGCTGAAATTTCCCTCCCAGCGGCAGCTGGTTGACCGGCTGCTGCATCTGATTGAATTCAATCACCCTTTTATCTTTCTCTCCGGCAAACCCGGCAGTGGCCGTGGCACTTTGTGCGAATCCCTGCTGGGAGCGTTGCCGGAAAAAGTGCGGGTGGTCAGCCTGATCGGCAGTCCCGCCATGAAGATGGTGGACGTGCGCCAGCTGTTGCTGCCCCAGGTGGTGGCCCGGCCGTTGTTCAATCCACAGGATGCGCTGGCAGACAGCTTTTTCCGCATGCTGGAAGGCAAACCCGCCACCCTGCTGCTGCTCATTGAGCGGGCCGACGAGCTGCCTGCCGAGCTGGTCGGCGAGTTGTGGAGCCTGTGTCGTCACAACGATACCCTGAAGATCCCCCATCAGTTGGCTATCGTGCTCTCCGGCAGTGACGTCTGGTGTCGCAATCAGAAGGCGCAGCTGAAAGGGCGTGCCATGCCCGCGCTGGAGCTGGAAGTCGCGCCGCTTGGCGCGCCCGAACAACGCATCTTCTTGTATGAGAAGGCCAAAGAGCTCAAGATCCCGACAGCCCTCTTGCCCAAGCCGAAAGTGGAAGAGATCCTGAAAGTGGCAAATGGACATCCGTCCACCATCATGCAGTTACTGGAGGATATCATGACCGACAGAAGGCCCAAGAAACGTCAGGCCGAGTTGCCCGTCAAGAAGATTGCGACCCTGCTGGCCCTGCTGGCCGGCGCTCTGCTGGCGCTGAGTTATCTGCTGCCGGCCCTGTTTGGCGGCGACAGCAAGAGTTCCGCCCCCGAGCCCACCCAAACCACAGCGTTGCCCATCCCCGTCTCGGGTGGCGATCCGCTGACCATCGGCGGCAGCAACACCAGCCAGAACGGCAGCCAGAGTGCGGCCAGTGATGGCGCCGCCAGCAATCCCGGCGGCGTGGTACGCGACTGGCAGCCGGATGCCAAGGTATTGCCCAAGGCAGTGGAGAGCGACACAGTGACCACCGAATCGACCAACTACGAAGGACGCCGGGTGGTGATCTCCGACGAGGTGGTCGAGAAGCTGATGAAGCAGCCCAACGTCAGCGGCGCCCTGCCCACTGCGGTGGTGGATGAGCTGACCGGCGCCGATTCGCAAGCAGCGGCCACTCAAGTTGCTCCTGCCGAGAAGGCTGTCACACCCAATACCACCGCTCAGACTGCCCAGCCGGCAAACACCGCCAAGGCCCAAGCCACGCCAGCGGCCAGCAAGCCGGTGGCCAAGCCAGTCGCGGTTGAACCGGTGGCGGCACCTGCTCCCAAGGTGGCGTTGACCCCCGCAGCCACTCTGAACAAGAAGCCCAGAAACCACTATAGCATCCAGCTGATGGGGGCGAGCAACACCAAGGCGGTCGACAAGTTCGTGGCCGAAAATGCTCTGGCCGGCAAGATCTGGGTCTATCAAACCAAGTTCCGCGGCAGCCCCTGGTACGTGGTGCTGCAGGGGGACTACGCCAGTAGCAACCAGGCCAAGGCCGCCATTCGCAAGCTGTCGCCCGCCTTGCTGAAGGGGCAACCCTGGCCCAAGTCGTTTGCGCAGGTACAAAAAGAGTTGAAGCAATAGCCATTTTGGCCGGGAAGGGGGTAGAATCGTCCCCCTTTTTTGGTCGATGCCTTCTTAACACCGGATTTCCATGAAAAAAACACGCGCTTTTTTAAAATGGGCCGGGGGAAAATACTCCCTGGTTGAAGAGATTGCCGAGCGTTTGCCGGCCGGGCGTGTGTTGCTGGAGCCCTTCGTCGGGGCCGGGTCCGTGTTTCTCAACACCGACTACGACGCCTATGTGCTCAACGACATCAATCCGGATCTGATCGGTCTTTACAATCATCTCAAGTTGACGCCGGATCGGTTCATCGCTGAGTCGCGCAAGCTGTTCGTGACCGAGCACAACCACAAGGCGGCCTACTACCGGCTGCGCACCCAGTTCAACCAGACCGACACCAGCTTCGAGCGCGCCCTGCTGTTCCTGTTTCTGAATCGACACGGTTTCAACGGCCTGTGCCGGTACAACAAGAAGGGGGGCTTCAACGTCCCGTTCGGTTCCTACAAGAAGCCCTATTTCCCGGAAAAAGAGCTGTGGGCCTTCGCCGAGAAGGCGCAGAAGGCGACCTTCATCTGTGAAAGCTATGCCGATGCCATCCAGCGCGCCGAAGAGGATTGGGTGATCTATTGCGATCCCCCCTATGCTCCGCTCTCCACTACCGCTAGCTTCACCACCTATTCGGCCGGTGGCTTCACCCTGGACGATCAGGCCGTGCTGGCCAGGCTGGCCCGCCACACCGCGGCGCGCAAAGGGGTGCCCGTGCTCATCAGCAACCACGACATCGAGCTGACCCGCGAGCTCTATCGCGGCGCCCGCCTCGACGAGATCCTGGTCAAGCGCACCATCAGCCGCAACGGCGGCACCCGCAACAAGGTGGCCGAGTTGCTGGCGCTCTATCCGCCCGGTATCGAGCCGGAGCAGGGCTACTACCCGAGCGATGCCAAACTGGCGCCACTCGGCTGACACAGACGGCACCTCGGGGTGCCGTTTTTTATGTCTGCTGCGGCCAATGATGGCATTCGCTTTTTCCGTACCCTGTGTGGGTCGTTTTCAGCGTCCGTTTGCGGTGACGATGGCGTTCGCTTTTTCCGTACCCTGTGCGGGTCGTTTTCAGCGTCCGTTTGCGGTGATGATGGCGTTCGCTTTTTCCGTACCGTGTGCGGGTCGTTTTCAGCATCCGTTTGTGGTGATGATGGCGTTCGCTTTTTCCGTACCGTGTGCGGGTCGTTTTCAGCGTCCGTTTGCGGTAAAATTGCGCCGCTTTTTCTGCCACGCTGCCAATGGATGACGCTGATGAAAGACTTTCTGATTGCCCCCTCGATCCTCTCCGCCGACTTTGCCCGTCTGGGGGACGATGTCGCCAAGGTACTGGCCGCCGGTGCCGACGTAGTCCATTTCGACGTGATGGACAACCATTATGTGCCCAACCTGACCATAGGCCCCATGGTCTGCCAGGCCCTGCGTGACTACGGTATCGAAGCCCCCATCGACGTGCACCTGATGGTCAAGCCGGTGGATCGCATCATTCCCGACTTTGCCAAGGCGGGTGCCTCCCTCATCACCTTCCATCCGGAAGCGTCCGACCACGTTGACCGCTCCCTGGGCCTCATCAAGGAGCAGGGCTGCCAGGCTGGCCTGGTGCTGAACCCTGCCACGCCGCTCACTTGCCTGGAGTACGTGATGGACAAGCTGGATGTGATCCTGCTGATGTCGGTCAACCCGGGCTTTGGTGGCCAGAGCTTCATCCCCGGCACCCTCGACAAGCTGCGCCAGGTACGTCGCCTGATCGACGAGAGCGGCCGTGACATTCGCCTCGAGATCGACGGTGGGGTCAAGGTCGACAACATTCGTGAAATTGCCCAGGCTGGCGCCGACATGTTCGTGGCCGGCTCGGCCATCTTCAGTCGTCCGGACTACAAGGCGGTGATCGACGAGATGCGGGCGGAGCTCTCTCATGTCAAACGCTGAACGTGATTTTGACCTGGTGCTGTTCGATCTGGACGGCACCCTGATCGACAGCGCCCCGCAACTGGCGCTGGCGGTCAACCGTACGCTGACCGAACTCGGGCTGGCCGAGGCCGACGAGGCCGTGGTGCGGACCTGGGTTGGTAACGGTGCCGACAAGCTGATCCAGCGTGCGCTGGACTATCGCGCAGCGCCCGAGCTGTTTGCCAGCGCCCGTCCGCTGTTTGACCGTCACTATCAGGCCTGCCTGCTGGAAGGGCTGGCCATGTATGACGGGGTCGAACAGAGCCTGCGCCGCCTGCAGGCGCTGGGTTACCAGCAGGCGATCGTGACCAACAAGCCGAGTCACTTCGTGCAGCCGATCCTCGATGCCCTCGGCATCGGCGACTGTTTCGCACTCTGGCTGGGGGGCAACTGCGTGCCCGTCAAGAAACCAAGCCCGGAGCCGCTGCTGCTGGCCTGCCACGAGCTGGGTGTCAGCCCGTCGCGCACCCTGATGGTGGGCGACTCCGAAAATGACGTGCTGGCCGCCCAGGCTGCCGGCATGAAGGTGGTGGGACTGACCTATGGCTACAACTACGGCCGTCCCATCGCAGATTCCCGCCCGGACTGGGTATGCGAACAGTTTGCCCAGCTCGACGCGCTGCTGGCCGAATAAGCTGGCTAGGCAGGCCGAATAACAAGGATCAACACTCTGATGACTAAACCTATCGTATTGAGCGGGGCCCAACCGTCGGGCCAGCTGACCATCGGCAACTACATGGGGGCCCTGCGTCAGTGGGTCAACATGCAGGATGACTTCGACTGCCTCTACTGCATCGTCGATCTGCATGCCATCACCACCCGCCAGGATCCGGCCGCCCTGCGCAAGGCCTGCCTGGATGCCGCCGCCCTCTATCTGGCGGTCGGCATCGATCCGGCCAAGAGCACCGTGTTCATCCAGTCCCACGTGCCACAGCACGCCGAGCTTGGCTGGATCCTGAACTGCTACACCCAGATGGGCGAGCTGTCGCGCATGACCCAGTTCAAGGACAAGTCCGCCCGTTTCGAGAACAACGTCAACGTCGGCCTGTTCGGTTATCCGGTGCTGATGGCGGCCGACATCCTGCTCTATCAGGCCAATCAGGTGCCGGTGGGCAACGATCAGAAGCAGCATCTGGAGCTGACCCGCGACATCTGCACCCGCTTCAACAACCTCTACGGCGAGGTGTTCACCCTGCCTGAGCCCTTTATTCCGACCGAAGGCGCCCGGGTGATGAGCCTGCAGGATCCGACCAAGAAGATGTCCAAGTCGGACGACAACGAGGCCAACTTCATCGGCCTGCTGGAAGATCCCAAGCAGATCGTCAAGAAGATCAAGCGCGCGGTGACCGACTCCGACGAGCCGGCGGTGGTGCGTTTCGATCCGGAAAACAAGCCGGGGGTCTCCAACCTGCTGACCCTGATGTCCGGGGTGACCGGCCGCTCCATCCCCGAACTGGAGCAGCATTTCGAAGGCAAGATGTACGGTCATCTCAAGACCGAGACCGCCGAGGCCGTGGTTGCCCTGCTGGAGCCGATTCAGGCCCGTTTCCACGAGCTGCGTCAGGATGAGGCTCATCTGCAGGCCATTTTGGCGGCCGGTGCACAAAAGGCGCGGGAAAGGGCTGAAAAAACCCTGGCCAGCGTATATGATGTAGTCGGCTTCGTTCCTCGAGCCTGACATACTGGGAAGGTGTAGTAGAAGAGAGCTGGGTATTTGCCTGGCTTTCTTTGTTTTACCCGACCTGCTATTCGTTATTTCATCTTCCAATTTCAAACGCGGGCGTCTGCCCCAAGAGTTAGCATGTCTGTCGAATCAAATACCACGATTGAAGAGTTGGGTGACAAGGGTCACTGGCTGCGCAAGTTTCGCAAGGCCAAAAACCTCAATACCCTGCAACTGATGGTCTCCAATGCCATCGACAAGCACCACAAAACCCCTGCCATCGCCGCCGCCATCTATCTGGCCGAGTGCCAGCGCGAGCGTGAAATGGAACAGGGTCGCTATCTGGATCGTTAATTCTCTGCTCTGGTTGACCCATGCTGTTGTTGATCGATAACTACGACTCCTTTACCTGGAATCTGGTGCAATATTTTGGCGCCTTGGGACAGGAGGTAGTGGTGAAGCGCAATGACGAGCTGACGCTGGACGCCATTGCCCGGCTCTCTCCCCGTTATCTGGTGATCTCTCCCGGTCCCTGCACCCCCAATGAGGCGGGTATTTCGCTGGCGGCCATCTCCCGTTTTGCCGGCCAGCTCCCCATTCTCGGCGTCTGCCTCGGCCACCAGTCGCTGGCGCAGGCCTTCGGTGCCAGGGTGGTGCGCGCCCGTCAGGTGATGCACGGCAAGACCTCGCTCATTCGCCATCGCGGCGAGGGGGTATTCAAGGGGCTCAACGACCCGCTGCGGGTCACTCGTTACCATTCGCTCATCGTGGAGCGCGATACCTTGCCCGATTGCCTCGAGATCACCGCCTGGAGCGAGCATGCCGATGGCAGCCCGGACGAGATCATGGGACTGCGCCATAAGCAGTTGAATATAGAGGGTGTTCAGTTCCATCCGGAGAGCATTCTGAGCGAGCAGGGTCATCAGTTGCTGGCCAATTTTTTGGCTAATCCTTGAATAGTTGTGATCGGCCTCCCAGAATTGAAAGGAGGCCAAAAATATTTTCCCTGACACTTTATTCACCTCCCTCCCTGTCCAAATTATCTCTTGCCAACACCCCCTGAGCCGTTATGCAATGCGGTTGCCTAAAATCTCACGGGCAGTCGAACATTGTTCCCTGTAACGCGCTTTGTTGCAGACTTTTAGCTTTTTTTCTGTGACAATGCCGGTGTGTTTACATGGATTTAACTTTTGGGCGGTGGATTATTCTGTCGCCAGATCGAAGGAGAGCAATATGTCAGAGTTGTTGGCAGTGACACGTGAAGTGTTTGATGAAGTGATGGTTCCCAACTATGCGCCCGCCAAGATCATCCCGGTGCGTGGTGAAGGGTCACGTGTCTGGGATCAGGAAGGCCGTGAGTATGTGGATTTCGCCGGCGGGATCGCCGTCAATGGCCTGGGCCATTGCCATCCCAAGCTGGTCGAGGCCCTGAAAACCCA
This sequence comes from Aeromonas sp. QDB54, assembly GCF_027707385.1. Taxonomy (NCBI): domain Bacteria; kingdom Pseudomonadati; phylum Pseudomonadota; class Gammaproteobacteria; order Aeromonadales; family Aeromonadaceae; genus Aeromonas; species Aeromonas sp. QDB54. The sequence continues at coordinate 284,638 of NZ_JAPCIT010000001.1, forward strand.
GGGCGAGAAGCTGTGGCACCTCTCCAACGTGATGACCAACGAGCCGGCCCTGCGCCTGGCCAAGAAGCTGGTCGCCGCCACCTTCGCCGACAAGGTCTATTTCTGCAACTCCGGTGCCGAAGCCAACGAAGCCGCCCTCAAGCTGGCCCGTCGCTACGCCATCGAGAAGTTCGGTGCCCACAAGACCCAGATCATCGCCTTCCACCAGGGCTTCCACGGTCGTACCTTCTTTACCGTCAGCGTGGGCGGCCAGGCTGCCTACTCCGATGGTTTCGGTCCCAAGCCCGCAGACATCACCCACGTGGCCTACAACGATCTGGCGGAGCTGGCAGCCGTCATCTCCGACAATACCTGCGCCGTGGTGATGGAGCCGCTGCAGGGCGAGGGCGGCATCATTCGTCCCACCGACGAGTTTGCCAAAGGGGTGCGCGAGCTGTGTGACAAGCACAACGCCCTGCTGATCTATGACGAAGTGCAATCCGGCGTCGGTCGTACCGGCGATCTGTTTGCCTACATGGGTCTGGGCGTCACGCCGGACATCCTCACCAGCGCCAAGGCGCTGGGCGGCGGCTTCCCCATCGGTGCCATGCTGACCACCACCGAGATCGCCTCCCACCTGAAAGTGGGCACTCACGGCTCCACCTACGGCGGCAACCCGCTGGCCTGCGCGGTGGCCGAGGCAGTGATCGACGTGGTCAACACCCCGGAAGTGCTCAATGGCATCAAGCAGCGCGAACAGCTGTTCCGCGAAGGGATCGAGGCCATCAATGCCAAGTACCACTGCTTCAGCGAAGTGCGCGGCAAGGGTCTGCTGCTGGGCGCCGTGCTGAACGACGACTACAAGGGACGCTCGCGCGACTTCCTGCTGGCCTCCATCGACCAGGGTCTGATGGCGCTGGTCGCCGGCACCAACGTGGTGCGTTTTGCGCCGTCCCTGGTTATTCCGGAAGCGGACATCAAGGAAGGGCTGGTACGGTTCGAAAAAGCGGTTGCCCAGGTGGTTAACGCCTGATCCAAATTGAGGTGGGGAGCCCTCCCGGCAGGAGCCGGGACCCCACCTGTCGTCAATGAAAGGGAGTTGTCATTTATGTTGGTTATCCGTCCCATCGAGCAAAAAGATTTTGCCGGTCTCAAGACCTGTGCCATCGAATCCGGCACCGGCATGACCTCGTTGCCTGTCAACGATGAACTGCTGCAGCGCAAGATAGACGCTTCCACCCAGACCTTTTCGGACAAGCCTGCGGGCAAGGGTGACTGCCTCTATTTCTTCGTCGCCGAGGATCTGGAGACCGGCGAAATGGTCGGTACCTGCGCCATCGATGCGGCCGTGGGCCTGTCCCAGCCGTTCTACAACTATCACATCGGCAAGGTGGTGCACTCTTCCCCCAAGCTCGGCATCTACAACGTCGTGGAAACCCTCACCCTCTCCAACGACTACACCGGCAATTCCGAGCTCTGCACCCTGTTTCTGCGCGAATGCGCCCGCGAGGGGCTCAACGGCCGTCTGCTCTCCAAGCACCGCTTTCTGTTCATGGCCGAACACCCCGAGCTGTTTGACGAGACCGTCTTCGCCGAGATGCGTGGCGTCTCCGATACCGATGGTCACAGCCCCTTCTACGAGTGGCTGCAAAAGCATTTCTTCTCGATGGATTTTCCCACCGTCGACTATCTCACCGGCATCGGCAAGAAGCGCTTCATCGCCGAACTGATGCCCAAGTACCCCATCTACGTCAATCTGCTGAGCAACGAGGCGCGTGCCGTCATCGGTCAGACCCACGAGAAGACTCGCCCGGCCATCAAGATGCTGCAGGACGAAGGATTCGTGAATCGCGGCTATGTCGACATCTTCGATGCCGGCCCCACCGTCGAGTGCGACGTGAAGAACATTCGCAGCGTGCGCCGCAGCCAGAAGCTGCGGGTGCTGGTGGGTGAGCCCATCGGCGGCAAGACCCATCTGGTCTGCAATACCCGCTACGAGCACTACCGCGCCTGCTATGGCAATATCCGGGTCGATCTGGACAAGCACGAAGCCATCATCCCGCCCAAGATGGCGACCGCACTCAAGGTGCAGGATGGCGACATGGTGCGCGCCGTCGATCTCGATTGAGCCATATCAGCAGTAAAACCGCATATGAAACAGGCAGCCAAGGCTGCCTGCGAACCACAGGGAGTGAAGGATGAGCCAGTTAGTTCAGTTTATTGACGGTCAGTGGCTGGCCGGTGCAGGCAAGCCGTTCGAGTCAAAGGACCCGGCCAAGAATCAGGTGATCTGGCAAGGGGAGGCCGCCAGCGCCGCCCAGGTGGAGGCTGCCGTCAAGGCTGCCCGCCATGCCTTCTATCATTGGTCCGATCTGGCCCTCGAAGATCGTCTGGCCATCGTGCGTCGCTATGCCGACCTGCTCGGCGAGCACAAGGAGGCGCTGGCGCTGACCATCGCCCGCGAAACCGGCAAGCCGCTGTGGGAGACCCGCACCGAAGTGGCCGCCATGCAGGGCAAGATCGCCATCTCCATCCGCGCCCATGACGAGCGTACCGGCACCGTGGAGAACCCCATGCCGGGCGCCAAGGCGTTCGTACGCCACAAGCCCCACGGCGTGGTCGCCGTGTTCGGCCCCTACAACTTCCCGGGCCACCTGCCCAACGGCCATATCGTACCGGCGCTGATCGCCGGCAATACCGTGGTGTTCAAGCCCTCCGAGCTGACCCCCATGGTAGCCGAGGCCATGTTGAAGATCTGGCAGGAGGCGGGGCTGCCCAAGGGCGTGCTCAACCTGGTGCAGGGCGAGGTCGACACCGGCAAGGCGCTGGCGGGCAATCCGGACATCGACGGCCTGTTCTTCACCGGTTCGTCCCGTACCGGCCACTTCCTGCACCAGCAGTTTGCCGGCCAGCCGGGCAAGATCCTGGCCCTCGAGATGGGTGGCAACAACCCGCTGATCGTGAAAGACGTGAGCGACATCGACGGGGCCGTCCATGCCATCGTGCAGTCCGCTTTCATTACCTCTGGCCAGCGCTGCACCTGCTCGCGCCGCCTGTTTGTCGAGCGCAGCGCCCAGGGCGATGCCTTGGTCAAGCGCCTGGTAGCGGTGGTTGGTCAGATCAAGGTCGGCCTCTATGACGCCGCCGAGCAGCCGTTCATGGGCGCCATGATAAGCGAGAAGGCAGCGCTCGGCATGGTCGAGGCGCAAGCCAACCTGCAGCGCCTCGGTGGCGAGAGTCTGCTCACCCTCAAGCATCTGGAAGCGGGCACCGGTTTCGTCTCCCCGGGCATCATTGACGTGACCGCAGTCAGCGCGCTGCCGGATGAAGAGTACTTCGGCCCGCTGCTGCAGCTCATTCGCTACGACGATTTTGATGCCGCCATCGACCAGGGCAACGCCACCAGCTTCGGCCTCTCGGCCGGCCTGCTCGGCGACAGCGAGGCGGACTGGAACCACTTCTTCAAGCGTATTCGCGCCGGCATCGTCAACTGGAACAAGCCCATCACCGGCGCCTCCAGTGCCGCGCCGTTCGGCGGCATCGGCGCCTCCGGCAACCACAGGGCGAGCGCCTACTACGCTGCCGACTACTGTGCGTACCCGGTGGCTTCCGTCGAAGACAGCAAGGCCGCCATGCCGGATCAGCTGTCTCCCGGTCTGACGTTCTAAGCAAGGCAAAGGCAGGCGCTCTCTGCGTTGAAGCCAGCGCCTGACCACGACAATAAAAGGGGCACTGAACAGGTGCCCTTGTCTGTACCCGCAATCAAAGGAAAGAGAGATGCAAAAGGATATCGACACCCTGTTCGGTCATTTGTGGGATAACTACATTCAAGTCACCCCTAGTGCCCACAAGGTTCATCAACTGCTGGGTGGTGGCGAGCCCATCGTCAACGACCACGTGGCGTTTCGCACCTACAACCTGCCCAAGCTGGGGCTGGAGAAGCTGGCCGCCCACTTCCTGGCGCTCGGCTACGAGCAGAAGGGCGAGTACGTGTTCAAGGCCAAGAAGCTCTATGCCAAGCACTTCGAGCATAAAGACCCGGACGCGCCCAAGGTGTTCATCAGCGAGCTGAAGGTGGAAGAGCTCTCCGATGCGGCCCAGGCCATCATCCACAAGCTGGCGGCTCAGGTGCCCGATCATCTGACCGACACCCAGGCCTTCCTCTATGCCGGCGCCCCCTGGCAGGTCTCCTGGGCCGATTACCAGACCCTGCTGGCGGAGAGCGAGTATGCGGCCTGGATGGCAGCCTGGGGTTATCGTGCCAACCACTTCACCGTCAACATCAACCGCCTGAAGGACTTTGACACCATCCAGCAGGTCAACGCCGCCCTCAAGGCCGCGGGCTTCGTGCTCAATGGCGTGGGTGGCGAGGTGAAAGGTGACCCGCAGGTGATGCTGGAGCAGTCGTCTACCATGGCCGACAAGGCGGACGTGGCCTTCACCGACGGCGTGCGCACCATCCCGAGCTGCTTCTACGAATTCGCCCTGCGCTACCCGCAGGCCGACGGCGTACTCTACCCGGGCTTCGTCGAAGCCTCGGCCGACAAGATCTTCGAATCCACCAACGCCATGTAAGGCGGGGCCGGGTTATCCCGGCACTGCTGCATGCAAAGCGCCTCCTTTGTGGAGGCGTTTTCATTGGTGGCAGGGGCATTGTGGCCTAGCGCTGGTAGAGCTCCCCCTCCAGTGCCAGCACCGTCTCCATCCCGGCGGCGCGGCCGGCCTGCAGGCCGATCTGGGTATCTTCGAACACCAGGCAGTTGGCGGGATTGGCGCCGAGCAACTCGGCCACTTTCAGGAAGGTGTCGGGGTGGGGCTTGTGGTTGTCGATGTCATCGGCACTGACCAGTACGGGAATATAGGCATCCAGACCGGTGTTTTTCAGGATGTGCAGGGCGTGCTCGCGCGATGAGCCCGTTCCTATGCCCATCGGAACCTTGCCGTGGCAGCGCTTGACCAGCTCCCACATGGCGGGAAACACGCTGACCTTGTCGATATGCTCAAGATAGAGCGCCACCTTGCGCCGGGTGAAGGCGTCCACATCGATATCCAGCCCATGCTGCTCGGCCAGGATGGCGACTATCTTGCGGGTGGGAATGCCGCCGAATTCATTGAGCTGGGCACGATCGAAGGGCAGGCCGAACTCGGCGCTGGTCTCCTCCCAGGCATCCAGATGCAGGGGCATGGAGTCGACCAGGGTGCCGTCCATATCGAAAATCAGGGCATCGTATTGCTCAAACCGGAACTGCTCGGACATGGGGCTGCTTCCTCTTGGGGGTGAACAGCCAGCCTACCAGAATGCAGGAGGCAATGCCGCGACCGGGGTCATGCTTGCCGCTCAGGGGCGGTTTTGGCCATCGGCTGATGATTTATGAGACAATAATAAGTTCTGCGTTGCAGATCCCGGCATTTTCAAATGAGCGAGCCCGTCATATGTCCCCAAAAACCATCTTCTCGAGCGTGGCCCTGGTGATCGCCCTGGGTTCACTGGAAAAGAGCATAGTCACCACCCCCTTGCCCATCATAGGGGCCGAGCTGAACGCCGGCGCCGCCCTCACCTGGGTGGTCACCGCCTACCTGCTGGCGGCCACCGCCGCCCTGCCCATCTACGGCAAGCTGAGCGACATGTTCGGCCGGGTGCGCATGCTCAACATCGGCATCGGCCTGTTTCTGGCCGGCTCCGTGGCCTGCGGCCTGGCCCAGGATCTGCCGACCCTACTGGCGGCCCGCGTGCTGCAAGGATTGGGGGGCGGCGGCCTGATCGCGCTCGCCTTCACCGTCATCGCCGACAGCATACCGCCGCGGGAGGTGGGCAAGTATCAGGGCTACATCTCGGCGGTCTATGCGGTCTCCAGCATCGCCGGGCCCCTGCTCGGCGGCTACTTCACCGAGCAGCTCAGCTGGCGCTGGATCTTCTGGATCAACCTGCCGCTCGGGGCGCTCGCGCTCTGGCTGGTGAACCGCAACCTGAGTCACCTCAATGTGCGTCGCCACAGTCGCTTCGACTGGAAGGGGGCGGCGCTGCTGATCACCGTCACCACCCTGAGCCTGCTGCTGCTCTCGCCGGAGACGGCCCTGCCCGCCATCTGGCTGGCGGCGGGACTGGCGCTGGCCCTGCTGCTGCTGATCCTGGTGGAGCGGCGGGCCCACGACCCCATACTGCCGGCCCATCTGGCCCGGCTGCCCGGTTATCTGGTCAGCGTGCTGCTGGCGCTGGCCTCGCAGTTGCTGATGTTCGCGGTGCTGGTCTATCTGCCGCTGCAAATGCAGTGGCAGAAGGGGATGGGGGCCAGCGAGAGCGGGCTCTACATGGTGATCTTCATGGTCTGCATCACGGCGGGGGCCTTCGTCGGCGGCAAGCTGATCGGCCGCACCGGTTACTACCGGCGCTTCGTGGTGGTGGGGTTCGCCCTGTCGGCGCTGGCGCTGTGGCAGATCCACTTCGACGTCTGGGCCAGACTGGGGCTGGGGTTTGCCGGATTGGGGCTGGGCCTGGTGCTGCCGGCGCTGTCGGTGGTGGTGCAAAACGCTCTGCCACGGGAAGATCGCGGCATCGGCATGTCGCTGTTCAACTTCGGTCGCGAGCTGGGGGGGGCGGTCGGGGTGGCCATCTGCTCCGTGCTGTTTCACTCCGCTCTGCCGGCGGGCAGCAGCCACAACCTGGCCAGCCTGAGCCCGGCCGAGCTGGCGCCCGGTTTCAGCGCCACCTATATCGGCATGGCGCTGATCGCCACCGCCGCGCTACTCATCACCCTGCTGGCGTTGAAACGTCACGAGCTGGCCAGCATCCACGCCTGATGGCGTCACCGCGACATAGCAACAGGGCTCCCCATGGGGAGCCCTGTTTGTTGGTGGGTCTGCGTTGCTACTCCTGGGCTGGCGCCTCCTTGCCGGCCAGCTGGCTCAGCCAGGCGAAGCGGCGGTTGGCGTCCAGCTCCGCTTCCCGGTAGAGCTGGCTGGCGATTTCCGGCAACTGGCGTTCCAGCCGCTTGAAGCGGGGCTCCTGCTGCAGGGTCTCGGCCAGCGATGCGCTGGGGGCCCGGGAGTCCAGTGCCAGCGGCGCCTTGCCCTCCTCGCTGCGGCGCGGGTCGTAGCGATAGAGCGGCCAGAAGCCGGTGGCGGTCAGCTGCTTCATCTGCTCGTGGCTCTGGGCCAGATCGTAGCCGTGCTCCTCGCAGGGGCTGTAGGCGATGATGAGCGACGGACCCGGGTAGGCTTCGGCCTCCTGAATGGCCTTCACCGTCTGGTTCATCTGGGCGCCGAGGGAGATCTGCGCCACGTAGACATGACCGTACATCATCACGTTGGCGCCAAGATCCTTGCGCCCCTTGCGCTTGCCCTGCTCGCCAAATTTGGTGATGGCGCCGAGCGGGGTGGCCTTGGACTGCTGGCCGCCGGTGTTGGAGTAGCACTGGGTATCGAGCACCAGCACGTTGATGTTCTCCCCCAGGCTCAGCACGTGATCCAGCCCGCCGTAGCCGATGTCGTAGGCCCAGCCGTCGCCGCCGATGAGCCAGACTGATTTCTCCACCAGGTAGTCCGCATCACGGGCCAGCTCCTGAGCCGCGGCGTCGGTGCGCCCCTGCAGCAGAGCGCGCAGCTGCTCGATATGGGCGCGCTGCTCGGAGACCGGCAGGCTGGTGTCTTGCAGCCCCTGTTGCAGCCCGGCCGGGACGGCGTCCCCCAGGCTCGCCAGCAGGCGGCGTACCCGCTCGCGATGCTGATCCATGGTGAGCCGAAAGCCCAAGCCAAACTCGGCGTTGTCCTCGAACAAGGAGTTGGCCCAGGCCGGCCCGCGCCCGTCCGCATTGGTGGTGTAGGGGGTGCTGGGCAGGTTGCCGCCATAGATGGAGGAGCAACCGGTGGCGTTGGCAATCAGCAGCCGGTCGCCGTAGAGCTGGGTCAGCAGCTTGATGTAGGGGGTCTCGCCGCAGCCGGAGCAGGCACCCGAGTATTCAAACAGCGGCGAGATGAGCTGGGAGGTGCGGATGTCGATGCGCTCCAGCTGCTCGGCGGTGCGCTCGGGCAAGTCCAGGAAGAAGTCGTAGTTGGCCTTCTGGGCCTTGAGGTGATCCAGCCTGGACTCCATGTTGATCGCCTTGCGGCTCGGCTCGGTGCGATCCTTGGCCGGGCATACCTCGACGCAGAGGTTGCAGCCGGTGCAATCCTCAGGTGCTACCTGCAGCACGTATTGCAGGCCGCGCATGTCGCGGGCCTTCACATCCAGTGCATCCAGGGTGGCGGGGGCACCGGCCAGCGACGCTTTGTCCACCACCTTGGCACGGATGGCGGAATGGGGGCAGGCCGCCACGCAGTAGTTGCACTGGGTGCAGAGGTCTGCCTGCCAGATGGGCACCTCCTTGGCGATGTTGCGCTTCTCCCAGCGGGTGGTGCCCACGGGCCAGGTGCCGTCCGGCGGGAAGGCGGAGACCGGCAGGCTGTCACCCAGCCCCGCCAGCATGGTGGCGGTGACGGTCTGCACGAAGTCCGGCGCCTTGGTCGATACCACGGGCGGGCGCTGGTGGCTGGCGGGGTCAAGCGCCTGCAGCGGCACCTGAGTCAACGCCTCACAGGTGGCGGCCAGGGCCTGCCAGTTGCGCTCCACCAGTGTCTGCCCCTTGCTGCCATAGCTCGATGCGATGGTCTGGCGCAGCAGCTCGGTCGCCTCTGCCGGCGGTATGATGGCGGTGAGCTGGAAGAAGGCCATCTGCATCACGGTATTGATGCGATTGCCGAGCTGGCACTCGCGGGCAATTTTGGCGGCGTTGATGGTATAGAGGCGCGCACGCTTCTGGAGCAGGGCCAGTTGCACCTCCTGGGGCAGTCGCTGCCAGATCTGATCGGCGTCGTAGGGACTGTTAAGCAGGAAGATGCCGTCGGGCCTCAGCCGCTCCGCCATCTGGTACATGTCGATGAACTGCCACTGGTGGCAGCCGATGAAGTCCGCCTCGTCCACCAGGTAGGCCGATTGCAGCGGCCGCTCGCCGACCCGCAGGTGGGAGACGGTGAGCCCACCCGCCTTCTTGGAGTCATAGACGAAGTAGCCCTGGGGGTAGAGGTCGGTGTGGTTGCCGAGGATCTTGATGCTGTTCTTGGCCGCCGACACGGTGCCGTCACTGCCAAGGCCGTAGAACAGTGCCTCCAGCTTGTGCTGGTTGCCAATGCCGGGATCCAACGTCGGCAGCGGCAGGGAGAGGCCGGTGACGTCGTCGAAGATGCCGACGGTGAAGCGCGGCCGTGGGTTATCCAGCGCCAGCTCATCGAAGATGGCCTGCACGCAGGCCGGGTTGAACTCCTTGGAGGAGAGGCCGTAGCGCCCGCCGATGACCCGCGGCAGGCTGGCACGATCCCCCCGGCTGACCGCCTCGGCCAGGGCGCTCATCACGTCCAGATAGAGCGGCTCGGCCAGGGCGCCCGGCTCCTTGGTGCGATCCAGCACCGCAATCTTGCGGGCGCTCTCGGGAATGACCGCCAGCAGGTGCGCGGCCGAGAAGGGGCGGTAGAGCCGTACCTTCACCAGCCCCACCTTCTCGCCCTGTTCAATCAGCCGCGCGATCACCTCCTCGCAGGTGCCGATGGCGGAACCCATCAGCACCAGCACCCGCTCGGCCTGTGGGTGACCCAGGTATTCGAACGGCCGGTAGTGGCGGCCGGTGCGCTCACCGAAGGCGTCCATCGCCTCGCTCACATGGCGATACCCATCGTCATACCAGGGGTTGGTGGCCTCCCGGCACTGGAAATAGGTGTCCGGGTTGGCGGCGGTGCCGCGAATGACCGGTTTGTCGGGGGTCAGCGCCCGCTCCCGATGGGCACGGATCGCCTCGGCGGGCAGCAGGGCGCGCAGGGTGTCGTCATCGAGCGGCACTATCTTGGTGATTTCGTGGGAGGTGCGAAAGCCGTCGAAGAAGTGGATGAAGGGCAGCCGGCTGTTGAGGCTGGCCACCTGGGCGATCAGGGCAAAGTCCTGGGCTTCTTGCACATTGCTGGCGCAGAGCAGGGCGCAACCGGTCTGGCGCACCGCCATCACGTCCGAGTGATCGCCGAAAATCGACAGGGCATGGGTCGCCACCGTGCGCGCCGCCACGTGCAGCACGAAGGGAATGAGCTGGCCCGCCAACTTGTAGAGGTTGGGGATCATCAGCAGCAGGCCCTGGGACGAGGTAAACGAAGTCGCCAGTGCCCCGGTTTGCAGCGCGCCGTGGACGGTGGCAATGGCGCCCCCCTCCGACTGCATCTCCACCACGCGCGGCACGTCGCCCCACAGGTTCAGGCCCCGCTCGCTCGACCAGGCTGACGCCTGTTCCGCCATGCTGGAGCTGGGGGTGATGGGGTAGATGGCGATGACTTCGCTGGTGCGGTAGGCCACCGAGGCGACCGCGTTGTTTCCGTCTGTGGTGATCATGAATTGCCCACTTACTATGCCAGTTTGAATGACGGCTGTGATCAGCCGGCCATGGATAGGTCGCCGCCATAGTAAGAGTGGAAATAAACGCGGAACAAACGGGATAAATAATCATGCCAAAGGCCGCGGTGGCGCGGGATGGCGGCCTATCGCCGGTGACGGGGGCAAGTCGGCAGAGGGTCGGGCGGGATGGTTATTGAGGGTAATTCGATTAACTGGATCGGCCGCAAAACGGGTCGATCCGGCCCCGTCAATAAATAATCAAGCGGCAAATTAATTTGCGCCGTCGGGCGATGCGAGAGTGTTTCACGGCCGGGATGGCAGGGTCATGGTGCGGGATGGCCTTTCACATCAGTCATAAAAAGGGCTCCTTAAGGAGCCCTTTTGAATCATCTTGGCGTCTCTCTGCTACCACTATTTCCCTTGCATCTGGCCTCGGGGAACGGACCAGCCTGATGTGATGCCGGCCCGTGCGAGGGCGTTGTCCTACTCGTGGTGCAGGGTGATGCAATCAAGCCCGCCGCTGCCGCGCAGCAGGGCTTCCGCCTGGTTGAACTCCTCCCGTTTGTTGCTGGCAGCCTGACCCACGAAATAGGGGGTGAGCCCGGCCACCTCGCGTTGCAGCCAGGCGGCGAATGCCTGATTGAGGGGGGCGATGCTGGCGGCATTGGTGATGTAGAAGGGCTGCTGGCGGGTGCCCATGATGCCGTTCATCCAGTTCACCGGCCGCTTGCCCACGCTGAACGCGCCCGGGGTGGCGATGGGGGTCAGGCCGGCATCGGTCAACTGCTGGCGGATGAGGGCATGGATCTTGTGCCAGCGCTCGCTCTGCTGGCGCAGGTCGGTCACGCTCTGGCCAAGTTCCTGCCGCTCGCTCTCGCTCAGGCTGCCGCCTTCGGCCAGCACCTGTTCGATCAGCGCTGCGCTGGCTCCATGATCGTTCAGCAGGATACGACCGTCGGCCAGTGGGCGCATGGCCATGTCGAGGTGAAAACCGGGCTGGGCCAGGATCACCAGATCCTGCTCGGCCACCTTGAGCTCCTGCGCCATCAGGCGCTGGCTGATGGCCATCATGGCGAGGAAGCGGCGGGTCTGGTGATCTTGCTCGGCGCCAGCCAGCCCTGTTCGCTGGTAGCCACCGGCTTGCAACATGTGACCCAGCCGGGCCAGGGTGGCGGCATCGGCTGCCTGCGTCGGCAGTGCCTGGGCTATCTGCTCATCATTGAACTCGGAGTGAAGCTCGGCGGTCACCACCAGGCTGGCGTACTCCTGCTTGAGGCGGGTCAGCAGATCGAAGGAGGCCGGCAGCGGTTGGCCATGGATGGTGCGATAGCGCTCGGCAATCCGCTCCCCTTGCTGCGGGCTCAGAAACATCCGCTGCTCCACCGCCTCCCGGGTTGGCCCATCCACTTCGTACTTGGCGAGCTCGGCCTTGGCACGCGCGGTCCTGGCAAAGGCGTGGCGCTGCGGCTCATCCAGCCCCTGCGGCAGCAGGTTGGCAGCCTCCAGCAGTATGAGGTCCACCTCGGTGTCATGACCCTTCTGGAAGGTATAGGGGCTGCCCAGCCACTCCTCTTCGTTCAGGTGCAGCCGAAACTCGCCGTCGCGCTCCATCTTTTCCTGCAAGGCGGCGATGCGCTCACTGTCCAGCCGGCTGTGGTGCAGGGTGGTCTGCAGCAGGGCGTCGCGGCCGATCAGGGCATAGGGCGTACCGTCGGCTCGCTGGCCGGTCAGCATGTTGCCGCCATCGATGATGGAGAAAGTGGGGATGAGCTCGCGCCCCTGCGCCTCGGCGAAGGTGTTGGCCTGGGAGAGCATGCTCTCGTTGAGCCCCTGGGAGGCTTGGCTGCCGAGGCTGTAGTGCCCCTCCTGCTCGGCCTCCGGGCTCTGCTCTGTCAGGGCAGTGACGAAGGCGTGGTAGCTGTCCTTGTTGGCCAGCGGCGCCCGGGGGCGGAAGATGAGAGCGCCATCGCGAGACAGCCACATGTTGTCCTCGGTCCAGGTGTACATGTCAGCGTGGGTGCTGACCGAAAACCCCTGCTCCTTGCCGATCTGCTCCAGCTCCGCCACCAGTTCCGGTTCAGTCTGGAGGGGCAGGTGGAGCTGGTGGATCCGGTTGCCCAGATCGTCCTGGGCCAGCTGGAAACTGCGATCGAGGGCAGGGGAGTGCTGGCCGTCGGTGAGGGTCGGATCGTCCGGGAAAATCAGAGGGGCCGCCATGGCCGAGTGGAACCAGAAGAGGGTGGAGAGGGCGAGTGCCACGCCGGTTTTGCGCATGATGATTTCCTGTTGTTATGGCGGGAGAGTGCCCGCGAGCCTGAACGTCGGCGTGCGGCGCCGTGCCGCACGCTTCGGATGGAAACCATAAGGAGCCGACGAAGAACCACAAGGGCGCAAATCTGAATTGACTTTTAACCCTGACTAAACAGCGTTTAATATCGCCACTTGATGATAAAAACGTCGTTTTTGATGGCGACTATTGCCAATAAAGACAGGGTGTTGAACTATTTCAATTGTCGATAGCAAGCCGTGACTGGATATTGCCTGGCAAGGCGGTGTGAGCCTGAAAACGCGAAGTTTTTAAGTGAGTAAATCACCGGGGCGTATCGACCGCCGAGGGGAGGGGAATCATCGGGGGCAGGGGCCGCCCCCTCGTGACGGAGGCTGGCGCTGCCAGTTACTCCCTTGCTGGCAGCAGCCAGGCGGCCGCCTGATAGGGGGCAAAGGTGGCGGTGGGCTGCCCCGGGTAGTTGCTCATCAGCAGGGTGGCACCTGCCTCCACCTGATCAAGGTGCGGCATGACCAGGGGGCGCTCGGTGAGGTTGGCGAGCAGCAGCAGGGTGTGCCGCTCTGCGCTTGCCGGATCCCGCCAGCAGCGGCGATAGCTGATGCGATCTGGGTCGTCCCCATCAAGCAGCTCAAAGTCGCCGTGGCGAACGACAGGGTGAGCCTTGCGCAGGGCGATGAGCTGGCGATAGCAGTGAAACGGCGAGTCGGGGCGGGCCAGCTGCTCGGCGGCATTTATCTCGACGTGATTGGCGTTGAGGGCAATCCAGGGCGTGGTGGTGCTGAAACCGGCGTGGGGGCCGGCGTCCCACTGCATCGGGGTGCGGGCGTTGTCTCGGCCGATGGCATCGAGCCGCCTATTCAGCTCGGCAGGATCCAGCCCTGACTGGCTGGCGCGGTAGTTGATGGCCTCCACATCGCGCAGCTCGCCCGGCTGCCAGTGGCGGTTGGTCATGGCCAGCTCCTCCCCCTGATAGATGAAGGGGGTGCCCTGCAGCACCATGGCCCACAGCTTGGCGCTGATTTCACGCCATTCGGGTCTGTCATCGCCAAAGCGGGAGACGGCGCGGGGCAGGTCGTGGTTGCCGAGAAACAGGCTGTTCCAGCCTCGGCCGTGCAGCCCCTGCTGGTGGCGGGCCATGGCCCGTTTGAAGGCAAGGGGGTCGAAGCGGGAGGTCCACTTGTCACTGCCGAGCCCCAGATGCTCGAAGTTGAACACCATGCTGAACTCGCTGCCATCGGGGCTCGAATAGTTCTGCATATGGGCGAGATCCGCTCCCCAGGTCTCCCCCACCGTGATGATCCCCTGGCCGCCGAAGCTCTCGGCATTGAGCTCGCGGATATAGTCGTGCAGGCGCGGGCCATTGCTCATGGCAAGTCGGTCCCACTCCTTGCTCACCATGTCGATCACATCGAAGCGAAATCCCTTGATTCCCTTGCCCAGCCAGAAGTTGATCACCTGCGCCATTTCGGCCCGTACCGCCGGGTTGTCCCAGTCCAGATCTGCCTGACTCGCATCGAAGTTGTGCAGGTAGTAGCGATCAAGCGCCGGCACGTACTGCCAGCCACTGCCGCCAAAGATGGAGGTAACCGGGTGGGCATCTACAAAGGCTTGGTCGCGAAACACGTAGTAGCCCTGATAGCGGGGATCGCCGGCCAGCGCCTGCACAAACCACTCGTGCTCGGTGGAGGTGTGGTTGGCGACGATATCCATCATGATGCCGATGCCGTGAGCGGCCGCCTCGGCGATTAGCTGCTCCATCTCGGCCTGGGTACCGAAGGCGGGGTCGATGGCACGGTAGTCCGCCACGTCGTAACCGTTGTCCCGCTTGGGGGAGCGATAAATGGGGGTGAGCCAGAGCATATCAACCCCCAGGGTGGCCAGATAACCGAGGCGCTGACGAATGCCGTTGATGTCGCCCATGCCGTCGCCATCGCTGTCCTGAAAGCTCATGGGGTAGATCTGGTAGATGACGCAACTATCGAGGTCGATGTCGGGTGTGTGGAGAGGTCGCGGGTTCATCAACTGGGCCGGTTGGGGGAAGCGATGGTTTATCTTACGCAGATGTGCGGGCCCTCGACAGGGCGGAGAAAGGCTTGAAAAGGGTTCCATAGTTGGCTGATTGCCAAAAGTGAGGGGAGGGTCACAACTGGGCCATCCCGAGCCATGGTTGTGGTCGGGATGGCACGACACTTAGCGATGATGCTGTGCAAAGAAACGGGTTATTGAGCCGCCTTGGCCTGCTCGCTGCGTTGCTCCTGCTGGCGCTCTGCCTTGTCTTGCTGGCGTTCCGCTTGTGCTTCCAGCTCCTTGCCGAGGAAGTAGTTAAGGAAGGTGCGGATCACCGCGATGATGGCGAGGCGGATCAGCTCCTCCTTGCTCGGTGCCACCGTGGTGGCCAGGATGTCGGCGGCCAGCTGGAACTCCAGCGCCAGAATGAGCCAGCTGCCGAAACAGAGCCGGATGTGGGGAAAGCCGGGCTCGTGATCCCGCACCCGCGCCGCCAGCCAGAGGGTCTTGCCCAGCCCTATCACCACGCAGGCGATGGAGATGATCTCCAGCAGCAGCTGGAACAGCTCGACCCCGTGCATCATGCCCTCTCGCAGGCTCGCTATCTCAAACACTCGGGTCACCTCCCTGATTCAAAAGAGGACACTATTAACACATCGCTCGGCAAAGACCAAATCCGGCTCAGGCAAGCAGTTTGAATTCAATGACATAGAGCGGCGGCAGTGCGGGGTAGATGTCGCGGATCACCTGTTTGAGCTCGGGGAGGGTCATGTTCTCCTGGCGGGCGTGTTCGTCATTGAGCTCATCGAAGGCGACCGCCTTGACCGAGAGCACCTCTATGGTGCCAAAGGGCTGGTGCTCCGGGTTGGTGAACAGGGCCAGCCGCTGGCCGGGTTGCCAGTTGGCCTCGCTCTCGTCGCGGATGGTGATGGTCTTGCGGCCGGCCTGGATGTCGGCGACGAAGCGGCTGAAGAAGGTGAACTCGGGATAGGTAGGCATGGCACTCTCCTGACAGGGTGAATCGAAATGGGGTGAATGGAAATCAAAGGTCGAGGTAGGCGCGCAGCCTGACCAGATCGGCGATGACCGGGCCGTCGCTGCCGTCGGCGACTATGCCCTGCTCGATCAGCTCCTTGAGGGCGCGCCGATAGACCCGCTCGGTGGTACCGAAGCGCGCCGCCTCGTGGGCCCGCTTGCGCGAGCCCAGCATGGGGGTACGCTGGCGCTCGCGCCACAGCTCGAAGGCGATGTTGTAGGCGATGGGGTGCAGCAATCGGCTGGTGGTGATGTCCAGGGTATCCAGATAATCGCTGGCGAGCGCCGCGGCGAAGAAGAGGGTCAGCTCGGGCTCGGCCAGCAGCCGTTTGGCCAGCTGGTCGGCGCAGATGACGGCGGCGTCCAGCTCGGTCTCGGCCACCACGCTCCACTGCACCGGGGTGGCGCTGAAGAACTCCATCTCGCCGAAGATCTGGCTATGGCACTCAATCTCGCCGAGCTGAAACAACCGCCCTGAGTGGACCGCGCTGTTGAGGGAAATCCGGCCCTGGGCCACCAGATAGAGCTGCTCGCACAACTCCCCTTGGCGCATGATGGGTTCGCCGGGCAGATAGCGGCGCGAGAACAGGGTGCAGTCTGCCAGCGCCGCGGCAAAGCGCGGTTCGAGTGCGGCAAGCTCGGCGTGAAAGCGACCGAGCGGATAGGGTTGTTGCTGCATGGTGAAGGCCCGGCTTGACGAGGGCCATGAGGCTAGCAAGAGCGCAGGCGGGATGCCAGCTTTGGCGCCTCTGAATGTGCCGGGCTTAACGTTTTGCCGGGGCCGCTGCGGCCCCGGCAGACCCGGTCTATTGCGTCAGGGCGTGGAGGGCGGCGGCGATGGCCAGCCGCTCGCCGATCATCATGGCGGCTTCGCTGGCCGCGTAGTCGCTCACCCCCGCTTGCACGTCCTGCTCGAAAGCCACCACGTTGCAGAGCACGGCGGCCACCCGCACCTTGCGCAGGCGCCCCACGGCGAGCAGGGAGGCGGTCTCCATGTCCGCCCCGAGCACGCCACGGGCGTGCCAATAGCGGCAGACGTCCTGCTCGTCATCCCGGTAGAAGCTGTCGTGGGAGCGCACCAGCCCGTGCCAGTGAGGCTGGCCGCTGGCGCCGAGATGGGCGAGCAGGGCGGCCTGCAGGCGGATGTCGGCGCAGGCGGGGTACTCGGGGGGCAGGTAGGCCTGCGAGGCGCCTTCGCTGCGCACCGCCCCCTCCACCACGATGAGATCCCCCAGCGCGATTTCATGCTGCAGGGCGCCGGCGGAGCCGACCCGGATGAGCGCGCGGGCGCCCGCCTGCACCAGCTCCTCCAGTGCGATGACGGCGGAGGCGCCGCCGATGCCGGTGCTGCACATCGTGACGGGCAGCCCCCGGTAGCGGCCGTTGATCAGGCGAAACTCCCGGTGCTGGCCCAGCACGTCACACCCGTCGAGCTGGCCGGCGATGCGGTCGACCCGAGCCGGGTCGCCGCACAGCACCACCCGTTCGGCGATCTGGTCCGGGCGGCATTGCAGATGGGGCAGCAGGCTCATGCGATCGCTTCCTGTTGCGGGCGCTTGGCGCTGACCATCCACAGGCGCGTGCCGTTGGCGGCGATAAACAGCAGGATCAGGTACTCAAGGGACATGGCATAGACCCCCTGGGCGGCATAGACGCCGATGCTGATGATGTTGATGACCACCCAGAGGATCCAGTTCTCCACGTACTTGCGGGTCATCAGGATCTGGGCCACCACGGAGAGCACCGTCATGCTGGCATCCCAGAAGGGGAAGGCATCGGGGGAGGGCTCAGGAGTGGCGAGATTGGCGCCAAACAGGTTGAGCAGGGCGACCGAGGTACGTGCCAGGGCGGCGAACACCGGGTCGATGTAGAGGGTCAGCAGGGCGATGGCCAGCACGCTCACGGCGGCGGTGGCGATGAGTTTGGACTTGCTGAGCCAGCGGATCTGCAGGGTGTCCCCCTGGGCGTTGGCCGGGCGGGTCCAGGCGTACCAGCCATAGAGGTTGGCGCAGAAGAAGAACAGCTGCAGCAGCAACAGGCCGTAGAGCTGGATCTGGAAGAAGATGATGGCGAACAGGCTGACGTTGATGAGCCCGAACAGGTAGTTGATGGTCTTCTCCTGGCTGGCGCACCAGATGCAGGCCAGCCCGAACAGGGTGCCGACGGCTTCAATCCACGACATGGCGTAGCCACCGCCCAGCGGTATGGTCACCAGGGTGTGATTGATGCTGAACCACTCGAATATGCTCATTTTCGTTTCCTTTGAAAATTGGGGGCGTGAACCGGGCCTATTCTAGGGGCGATGGGGGGAGGCTGGCAGGACTTTTGTCCGACCCGAGCCGAGCCACCTCAAAGAATGGGCAAACAGCAGGGGCAACTTTAGGCCCCCGATGGCGCCCTGATATGCGATGATGCCCTGCCCCTTTATTGATATGTAACAAATCGGGGAGAAATGAGCTGTGGTCTGATGGAATCCGCTCCGGCCGGGGTGGAGCTGAACAAAAGGAGCAAGTGTGAATTCCGAGTTGGTCTGGGTCCTCTGCATGCTGGTGGGCGCCATTTATCTGTTTGTGAGCAACAAGGTCCGCATGGACGTGGTTGCCTTGCTGATCATCATATTGTTCGTGCTGAGCGGCACCCTGACCCTGCCGGAGGCGCTGGCGGGGTTCAGCGATCCCAACGTCATCCTGATTGCCGCCCTGTTCGTGGTGGGGGAGGGGTTGGTGCGCACCGGCATCGCCTATCAGGTGGGGGATGCGCTGGTGAAGGTGGCCGGCAGCAGCGAGACCCGATTGCTGGTGCTGCTGATGGTGGCGGTCGCCCTGCTGGGGGCGGTGATGAGCAGTACCGGGGTGGTGGCCATCTTCATCCCTGTGGTGCTGAGCGTGGCGAACCGGATGGGGATCCCGGCCGGCCGGCTGATGATGCCGCTCGGCTTTGCCGGCCTCATCAGCGGCATGATGACGCTGGTGGCGACGCCGCCCAACATGGTGGTCAACAGCGAGCTGATGCGCCATAACATCCACGGCTTCGGCTTCTTCGGCTTCACCCCCATGGGGGTCATCATCCTGGGGATGGGGATCCTCTACATGCTGCTGATGCGCACCTCCCTGGTGCGTGACGGGGAGGAGGGCAAGAGCAAGCAGATCGGGCGCAGCACCATGCGCGATCTCATTCGCGACTACCGGCTGGCCGGCCGGGCGCGCCGGCTGGCGATCCGGCCCGATTCACCGCTGATCGGCCAGACTCTGGACGAGCTGCAACTGCGAGCCCGCTACGGGGCCAACGTCATCGGAGTGGAGCGCTGGCGCAAGTTTCGGCGGGTGATGGTCACCGTCTCCGGGGTGACCGAGTTCCAGGCCAAGGACGTGCTGCTCATCGACATGTCCGACCCCGAGGTGGACGTGCGCGAGTTCTGCAGCGAGGCGCGACTCGAGCCCATGATCCTGCGCGGCGAATATTTTTCTGATCAGGCGCGCGAGGTGGGCATGGCAGAGGTGTCGCTCATCCCGGAATCCCGTCTGCTCGGCAAGAGCATCCGCGAGGTGGCGTTTCGTTCCCACTACGGCCTCAACGTGGTGGGGATCCGCCGCGCCGGCGAGGCGCTTGGCGGCAAGCTGGTGGACGAGGCGCTGCAACTGGGGGACACCCTGCTGGTGGTGGGCAACTGGAGCCTGATCCGCCTGCTGCAGACTCACAGCCGCGACTTCCTGCTGCTGGGGCTGCCGGCCGAGGTGGACGAGATGGCGCCGGCCCGCAGTCAAGCCATTCACGCCCTCATCTGCCTCGGGGTGATGATCGCCCTGATGGTGACAGATCCGGTGCCCAACGTGATCGCGGCGCTGATCGCCTGCCTGCTGATGGGCAAATTCCGCTGCATCGACATGGAGAGCGCCTACAAGTCCATCCACTGGCCGACCCTGATCCTCATCGTCGGCATGCTGCCCTTTGCGCTGGCGCTGCAAAAGACCGGCGGGGTGGATCTCATCGTCGGCGCGCTGATCTCGGCGGTAGGGGAGATGGGGCCACGGGTGATGCTGGCCAGTCTGTTCGCCCTGTGCGCCATCATTGGGCTGTTCATCTCCAACACCGCGACGGCGGTACTGATGGCGCCGATTGCGCTGGGCACGGCGCAGCAGATGGGGATCTCCCCCTATCCGTTCGCCATGACCATCGCCATCGCCGCCTCGGCGGCCTTCATGACGCCGGTCTCCTCGCCGGTCAACACCCTGGTGCTGGGCCCCGGCAACTACCGGTTCGTGGATTTTGTGCGCATCGGCGTGCCCTTCACCTTGCTGGTGATGGTGGTGAGCGTCATCGCCATTCCCTGGTTCTTCCCGTTCTGACGACAGCAAACGACATGGCGGCCTGCGGGCCGCCTTTTTATTGCCCGCAATGCTCTGACATGAAAAGGGATGAATAAAGCGGGAACCGGGCATCAGCGCCGTCGTAGAGGGAGCACAGGGCGCAGCCGTTGATACATGGGCGGTATTGCAGACGTGCGATGGCATGGGGAGGGGAAGAAGAGTGGCAAACGCCGGATACAAAAAAACCAGCCTGAGCTGGTCTGTTTGGTACTGCTTTTGATGGTGCGGAAGGAGAGACTCGAACTCTCACGCCTAGGGCGCCAGAACCTAAATCTGGTGCGTCTACCAATTTCGCCACTTCCGCAGGAGTAATGGTGGCTATGACGGGATTCGAACCTGTGACCCCCGCATTATGAGTGCGATGCTCTAACCAACTGAGCTACATAGCCGTCTTGTGCACGACTTGCGTCGAATACAAGCAAAAATGGCTGGGGCACTAGGATTCGAACCTAGGTATGGCGAGATCAAAACCCGCTGCCTTACCGCTTGGCGATGCCCCAACAGTGTTCTTTGCAATCAGATGATTGAAGGAACGTTTTTAAAAATGGTGGCTATGACGGGATTCGAACCTGTGACCCCCGCATTATGAGTGCGATGCTCTAACCAACTGAGCTACATAGCCGTTTGTTGTCAACCACGGTGTGGAAGAGAACAGAATAATGGCTGGGGTACTAGGATTCGAACCTAGGGATGGCGAGATCAAAACCCGCTGCCTTACCGCTTGGCGATACCCCAACAGTGATGCCTGACAGAGACTATCAAACATCTTTTAAAAATGGCTGGGGCACTAGGATTCGAACCTAGGTATGGCGAGATCAAAACCCGCTGCCTTACCGCTTGGCGATGCCCCAACAGCGATGCCTGACAGATTCTATCAAACATCTTTTAACAGTG
The DNA here is from genome assembly GCF_027707385.1 of Aeromonas sp. QDB54. Lineage (NCBI taxonomy): Bacteria > Pseudomonadati > Pseudomonadota > Gammaproteobacteria > Aeromonadales > Aeromonadaceae > Aeromonas > Aeromonas sp. QDB54. The sequence continues at coordinate 305,612 of NZ_JAPCIT010000001.1, forward strand.
GCCGGGATACCAGGATTTGAACCTGGGCACATTGACGAGTTCAACACCCATCACTGCTTCCCTTGACCCGTCACCGACATCTGAATGCCGACAACTGAAATAATGGCTGGGGTACTAGGATTCGAACCTAGGGATGGCGAGATCAAAACCCGCTGCCTTACCGCTTGGCGATACCCCAACTAGAGATGGTGGCTATGACGGGATTCGAACCTGTGACCCCCGCATTATGAGTGCGATGCTCTAACCAACTGAGCTACATAGCCAACCTTGCTTCCAGTGCCTCGTTGCCTCGTCACTGTGCGGGCCGAATTATGCGTATCTGGCTCTGGGGCGTCAACCCTTTTTTTGTTTGAAAAACCGAATTTGGGTGCGTTTGGTGAGTTATTGGTCGCTGTCGTGCAAAAGCCCAACAATCTGGTTTTTTTTACGACATTTGCCAGCAGATACGAGCCTTGGCCAGTTAAAAAAGAGGCCAGCAAATGCTGGCCTCTCATGGGATTAGACGTTGAACAGGAAGTTCATGATATCGCCGTCTTTGACGATGTACTCTTTCCCTTCGGCGCGCATCTTGCCCGCTTCCTTGGCACCTTGTTCACCCTTGTAGGTGATAAAGTCTTCAAAGGCGATGGTTTGGGCACGAATAAAGCCTTTTTCGAAGTCGGTGTGGATCTTGCCGGCCGCCTGCGGAGCGGTGGCGCCGACCGGGATGGTCCAGGCACGCACCTCTTTCACACCGGCGGTGAAGTAGGTCTGCAGCTTGAGCAGCTCGTAACCGGAGCGGATCACCCGGTTCAGGCCCGGCTCTTCGATGCCAAGGTCAGCCATGAACTCGGCGCGGTCGGCATCGTCCAGCTCGGCGATGTCAGCCTCTATGGCGCAGCAGACGACCACCACAACCGCGTTCTCGGCGGCGGCGATTTCGCGCACCTTGTCGAGGTAGGGATTGTTCTCGAAGCCATCTTCCGCCACGTTGGCGATGTACATGGTGGGTTTCAGGGTCAGGAAGTTGAGGTGGCTGACGGCGGCCAGCTCATCCTTGTCCAGCTTCATGCCGCGGATCATCTGGCCGTTTTCCAGCGCCACCTTGATCTTCTCCAGCACTTCCACTTCCAGCTTGGCATCCTTGTCGCCGCCCTTGGCGCGCTTGGACTGGCGGTTGATGGCGCGCTCGCAGGCATCCAGGTCGGAGAGGGCCAGCTCGGTGTTGATCACCTCGATGTCGTCGGCCGGGGAGACCTTGCCGGCGACGTGGACGATGTTCTCGTCGTCAAAGCAGCGCACCACGTGACCGATGGCCTCGGTTTCACGGATGTTGGCCAGGAACTGGTTGCCCAGACCTTCACCCTTGGAGGCACCGGCCACCAGGCCGGCGATGTCCACGAATTCCATGGTGGTCGGCACAACGCGCTGCGGATTGATGATGGCCGCCAGCTGATCGAGGCGGGGATCCGGCATCGGTACCACGCCGGTGTTCGGCTCGATGGTGCAGAACGGGAAGTTGGCGGCTTCGATGCCGGCCTTGGTCAGCGCGTTGAACAGGGTGGATTTGCCTACATTGGGCAGGCCCACGATACCGCATTTAAAACCCATGGATTGTTACCTTACTTGATGGATGCTGTGTGAGGGCCGCAGAACCTGTCCATGCTCTTGCTGCGAGGCCGTGATCAAGGCTCATGTGCTGCTCGCTTATGTGAAACCAAGAGCGCTCACGTATGACTATACGCTCCGGTTCCTGCGCTGCGCTTTACCTTGCTGACAACCTCTCGTTACAGAGCATGAACAGGTTCTTGGGCGACCCCGTCATATTGTTCGACCCTGACGCGTGTCAGGCATCTGTATTCAGACTTTCTCGGCCTTGAAGCTGTGCAGCCGGTTCATGGCCTTGGTCATGTCCTGCTTGAACAGGATGTCGGTGGCGCGCAGGGACTCGTCCAGTGCGGCGTCGATCAGGCTCTGTTCGCTGCTGGGGGCCTTGGTCAGCACGAAACCGGCGACCAGCTCCTTGGCGCCCGGGTGACCTATCCCCAGTCGCAGCCGGAAGAAATTATTGTTGTTGCCCATCCTGGCAATGATGTCCTTGAGGCCGTTGTGGCCACCGTGGCCGCCGCCCTGCTTGAATTTGGCGATGCCGGGGGGCAGGTCCAGCTCATCGTGGGCCACCAGCATGGCTTCCGGCTCGATCTGGTAGAAGCGGGCCAGCGCGGCCACCGCCTTGCCGGAGAGGTTCATGTAGGTGTTCGGGATGAGCAGGCGCACATCCTGGCCATCCACCTGGATGCGGGCGGTGTGGCCGAAGAACTTGGGCTCTTCGCGCAGGCTGACGTTGTGCCAGCGTGCCAGTTGCTCCACATACCAGGCCCCGGCGTTGTGGCGGGTCTTGGCATATTCCGGGCCGGGATTGCCCAGACCCACGATCAGTTTGATTTGGCTTGTCACGCTTGATTTCTTCACTCGCTGCTTGCAATGGGCCGACTGCCCAGGGCAATGGGACGCAATATTCTAGCCGCCGACTGGCGATCACTCAACCAAAGCTCGGCCAGTGCCGGGGAAAAGCGGGAGAACCGGTGGCCAACGGCAGCAAAACGGGCCCCTGCGTGGGGCCCGTGGTGTGGCTTGCCGGTGGCAGAGTCGACTCATTGGGCGGCCCGCACCAGGGTGACGGTCTCTTCCGCCAGCGCCGTCAGGGTAGGGCGCTGTTCGCGCACATACTGCACGAAGGAGGCGGCGTCGGTGCCGCAATCCAGGCCGCTTGCCTTGCAGTCAAGCTGATGGCCGGCGGTGTAGCGGGCGCTCAGCTGATCGCCGCTCTGCTCCACCCGCTCGACCGGGAACGCCGTCAATTTGCCATCCTGCCAGGCGAGATCCTGGCGCTCGGCGTGCTGGGCCTGGGCGCGGGCCAGCGCCTGCCAGCCGTCGTTGCCGTTGGCGCTGTAGGCGTTCATCACCACCCGGTAGCGCGTCGCATCCACCAGATCCTGCCACTGGCCGTCAGCGTCCTGCCACTGCAGCTGGGTCAGCGTGCCGCGCTTGCCCGGTGTGGTCTCGGTGAAGGTGTAGCGCAGGTGACCACCGTAGGGGAACTTGCCGGCGTGGGCGCTGGCGGGCAGGGTGGCGGTGATGGTTTCGGTCAACAGGGCACGCACCTCGGCGCCGGTCAGGGTGAGCACCGAAAGCTGGTTCTTGAACGGCAGCAGGGTGAGCGCCGCATCCCCTTCGCGCAGCTCGCCGGCCGGCAGATCGGCGCGTACGCCGCCCACCGCCAGCAGGGCGAAGTGGACCGGGCCGCCGGTCAGCGCCTGCACCGCCGGGGTATTGGCCCAGTAGTACTGACCCTCGGCCACCAGCGGGGCGACGTCGGAGCCGTGGCTGTCGCTGCCGTTGTCGCCGGGGCGACGGGCATTTTGCAGGGCGGCCGGCAGGGTGGCGATGACGGGGCCGAAGGCCTGCTCGAGGGCGGGCTTGTAGTGGCTGTCGATGATGCCGCGCAGGCGGGGATCCTCATCCACGGTCACCAGATTGGGTTGGGCGTCGATGAACTTGGCTGCCTGCTTGCCGCGGGCCTCGTCCAGTGCCTGCTTGCGGGCGGGATCGGCGAAGAAGTCGCGGCTGGCCAGCAGCTGGTTCTGGCCCTTGCAGGCGATGACCCGGCCCTGGGCATCGAAGCTCACCTGAGCCAGTCCGATGGCCTGGGCATAGGAGCCGGCCTGCACCACGCAGGTCATGCCGACCCCGTCCGGGTTGGTGACAAGCGCCGCGTACTCGCCGGTGTTGCCCCAGCCGATGTTGCGAAAATCGCCGAGCAGGCTGTGGGAGTGGCCGCCGACGATGGCGTCGATGCCGTTCACCTTGGCCGCCAGCGCCAGATCCCGCTGGTTGCCGATGTGGGTGAGCGCCACGATCTGGTTGATGCCGTGCTGGCGCAGCAGGTCCACCGTCGCCTGGGCCGAGGTGATTTCGTTGCCAAAGCGCAGCTTGCCGACGTTGGGGGAGATGTTGGCCATGTCCTCCAGCACCAGCCCCATCACGGCGACCAGCTGTTTGCCCTGGGGCAGGTTGTTGAGATCGCTGACCGGGCTCTTCTGGTTGCCGTCGAAGGCGTAGATGACGAACGGCTTGAGATTGGCGGCGTGGCGCAGATCCGGATCGTCGCGGGTGTCCAGATTGGCGGCCAGCACCGGGAAGTTGACTCCCTGGATGAAGCGGGCGAGCTTCTGGTTGTCGAGATCGAACTCGTGGTTGCCAAGGGCCATGGCGTCGAGGCCGAACTGGCTCAGCAGCTCGGCGTTGGCCATCCCCTCGTTGAGCTTGAAGTAGCCGCTGCCCTGCCAGGCATCGCCGCCGTGCAGCAGCAGGATCGGCTGGTTCTTGGCCAGCGCATCGGCCTGGAAGGATTTCGCCATGGTGAGCAGGCGCGGATAGCCGCCGAAGCGGGTGTAGAGGGTGTCGGTCTCCCCCTGCTTGCCAAAGATGGGCCCCTTCAGCTCGGCGTTGACCGGGTCAAACTGGGAGTGAGTGTCGTTCATGTGAGCCAGGGTCAGCACGAAGGGCTGGCCTTCATTGCCGGGCTGACAGGCGAACAGGAAGCTGCAGAAGGCAAGGAGCAGCAGCGGGCGCAAGCGATTCATGGAACAATCCTTAACCTGCGACGGGGCAGGGCAGTACCGGGTGTAACTGGGACTAAAAAGACAAAAACCGCCAGCTGGCGGTTTTTGTCACAACCGGGTCTATCAATGCTCAAACATGGCAGAGATGGACTCTTCGTTGCTGATGCGGCGAATGGCTTCGGCCAGCACGGAAGAGAGCGTCAGCTGCTTGACCTTGTCGACCGCCTTCATCTCCGCGGTGAGCGGGATGGAGTCGGTGATGATCAGTTCGTCGATCACGGAGTTCTTGATGTTCTCCACGGCGGAACCGGAGAAGACCGGGTGAGTGGCGTAGGCGAATACACGCTTGGCGCCGCGCTCCTTGAGGGCTTCTGCGGCTTTGCACAGGGTGCCGCCGGTGTCGATCATGTCGTCGACGATGATGCAGTCGCGGCCGGCCACGTCACCGATCAGGTGCATGACCTGGGAGACGTTCGGGCGGGGACGACGCTTGTCGATGATGGCGATGTCGGTATCGTCCAGCAGCTTGGCGATGGCACGGGCACGTACCACGCCGCCGATGTCCGGCGACACGACCACGGGGGATTCGAGGTTCTTGGACTTCATGTCTTCCAGCAGCACCGGGCTGCCGAACACGTTGTCGACCGGGACGTCGAAGAAGCCCTGGATTTGTTCGGCATGCAGGTCAACGGTCAGCACGCGATCCACACCGACGCTGGAGAGGAAGTCGGCGACGACCTTGGCGGTGATGGGAACACGGGCGGAGCGGACGCGGCGGTCCTGACGGGCATAACCAAAGTAGGGGATAACGGCAGTAATACGGCCAGCTGAAGCACGACGCAGAGCATCCACCATCACGATCAATTCCATCAAATTGTCGTTGGTCGGGGCACAGGTGGATTGAATGATGAAGATATCGCCACCACGTACATTCTCGTTGATCTGTACGCTGATCTCGCCGTCGCTAAAGCGACCTACGGCAGCATTGCCGAGTTTGATAAACAGGCGATCTGCGATCTTCTGGGCTAGTTCCGGCGTTGCGTTACCAGCAAACAGCTTCATGTCAGGCACGGTTTGAAACCTCGGGGTTGCATCCAGTATGTGGGGAGTCTTATTCAGACCCTTATCGTTTTGGGGCAAACGATTTATCAAGTTGACGGGTCAGACCACTATAGGCTGCTTTCAGGCCAGGTGCCTACGTTGCATGCGGCAAGTCGGTTGAGCGTCGTGCTGGTCGACGCCCCGTCATCCATGATGACCAGTGACCTCCCGACAACGAGAGGGTAACGATGGGTGCTGCAACCGGCGAGGGGGAGTGTGCACTCCCGGCAAGACTGCTGCGGCAGGTGAATCGATATACCCTGTTCGATGTTCAGGAGATGGCTGGGGTACTAGGATTCGAACCTAGGAATGGCGAGATCAAAACCCGCTGCCTTACCGCTTGGCGATACCCCAATCACTGACTTGTTGCAATGCAGCGAAGAGTGGTGATATGTTCTCGCCCTTGGCGACAAACCCATCCCATCCTTTCGGCACTTTTGCCAACACTTCCCGAGCAGCCACTTCGTCTTCAAACTGAGCAAAGACGCAGGCTCCTGTGCCCGTCATTCTTGACGGCGCGTATTCTAGCAACCAGCCGAGCGCATTGGCAACCTCGGGGTGGCGCTTTTTCACCAGCAATTCGCAATCGTTTTTCCACTCCCCTTCCAGCAGATTGTGCAATGCCATTTTCGGGGTATCTCTGGGCAGGTCCGGATCCTGAAACACGGCGGCGGTCGCCACATGGCAATCGGGCTTGAGCACCAGATACCAGGCACTCGGCAGCTCGACCGGCTGCAACCGTTCACCGACCCCCTCGGCAAAGGCCGCCTTGCCGCGCACGAACACCGGCACGTCGGCGCCCAGCTGCACGCCGAGCTCGGCCAGCTCGTCTTCACTCAAGCCGGCCTGCCAGAGATGGTTGAGGGCGACCAGGGTAGTGGCCGCGTCCGATGAACCGCCGCCGATGCCGCCGCCCATGGGCAGCACCTTCTCCAGCCGGATATGGGCTCCCTGCGGGCTTGGCAGCCTGGCCTGCAACAGGCGGGCGGCGCGGATGATCAGGTTCTGCTCGTCGGGCACGCCGGGAATGGCCGGGCTCAGGGTGAGCAAGTCGGTATCGGTGAGCGGCTCGAACTCGAGCCAGTCGCCGTGGTTGAGGAAGATGAACAGGGTCTGCAGCTCGTGGTAGCCGTCCGGGCGACGGCCGTTGACGTGCAAAAAGAGATTCAGTTTGGCCGGAGCCGGCCAGCGCATGACGCTCATGGAGGAGTCCTTGTCGATGGCCGCCATCAGCGGGTTATGGTCCACTGGTTGATCTGCAGCTTGAGGCGACTGCCCTGGCCGGTCATGGTGAGCAGGTGCGGCAGGCGGTAACCGTCCTGATCCCGGTAGTCGCCATAGACGATCTGCCACTGACCGTCCCGCACGCTTGCCAGACTGCGGTCGGGGTTGAGCTCGAATTCGGCTTGGCCCGGCAGGCCCTTGATCCATTCCGGCAGCCCGGCCACCGGAATGTTCCAGCCGGTGAGCTGATAGATGAGCGCCTCGGCATCCTGGCTCTGGTGCGGGTTGCCCTCGTTGTCGATCAGGGTGATCTCGCCCTTGCTGCGGGAGAGCTCGAGGATGTGAGTGCCGATCAGGCTGGTGAGGTTGAGGCGATAGTCGTCGCCATCCTGCTGCCAGTTGACCCGGGCGCTGCCCTTCTGCTGGGCGGTGATGATGGCCATCTTGCCTGACAGCTGCCAGTGGCTGAGCTGCTCGAGACGGGTACGTTCCTGCTGCCAGTTGACCTGATCACGCTGGGGTTGGGTAGTGGCGCAACCGGCCAGCAACAGCAGGCAGCCAAGGGTGAAAAGACGCAACAACAAGGTCATGCTCCGGAAAAGGTGATTTGCCACAGTATACGGGGCGGCCGTATTGCTTTTAAAGACTTACCCTTTCTCGTACAATTGGCAGCCTTTACTCCCAGCGCACAGATACGATCCACGCCCACTCATGAGTTTGCTTGCCCTCGGAATCAACCACAACACCGCCAGTGTCGCCTTGCGGGAGCGGGTCGCCTTCGGCCCGGACTGCATCGATCGCGCCTTGCGTGAGCTGGTCGCCCAACCCGGTGTAAGCGAGGCGGTGATCGTCTCGACCTGCAATCGCACCGAGCTTTACTGCAGCCTGGCGCAGGGGCAGGGCGAGCAGGTGTTGCAGTGGCTGCAGCGTTTCCACGGTCTGGATGCGGCCGAGGTGGTCTCCGCCATCTACCAGCATCAGGACGAGGAGGCGGTCCGTCACCTGATGCGGGTGGCCTGCGGGCTCGACTCCCTGGTGCTGGGCGAGCCGCAGATCCTGGGGCAGATCAAGCAATCCTACGCCCATGCCCAGCAGTCCGAGGCGGTGAAGGGATCGCTGGAGCGGCTGTTCCAGAAATCCTTCTCGGTGGCCAAGCGGGTGCGTACCGATACCGAGATTGGCGCCAGCGCCGTGTCGGTGGCCTTTGCCGCGGTGAGCCTGGGGCGGCGGATCTTCTCCGATCTCTCCCAGACCAAGGTGCTGCTGGTCGGTGCCGGCGAGACCATCGAACTGGTGGCCCGCCACCTGCGCGAGCAGAACGTCACCCAGATGATGGTGGCCAACCGCACCCTGCAGCGGGCCCAGCTGCTGGCCGAGGAGTTCGGCGCCCAGGTGATGACGCTCGAAGAGATCCCGGACTACCTGCACGAGGCGGACATCGTCATCAGCTCCACCGCGAGTCCCCTGCCCATCATCGGCAAGGGCATGGTGGAGCGCGCGCTCAAGGCCCGCCGCTTCAAGCCCATGTTCCTGGTGGACATCGCCGTGCCCCGCGACATCGAGGCGGAGGTGGACGAGCTCTCGGACGCCTATCTCTACACGGTGGATGACCTGCAGGGCATCATCGAGCAGAATCTCGAGACCCGCAAACGGGCCGCCGCCGAGGCCGAGCTCATCGTGCAGGAAGAGCGCGACGACTTCATGGGCTGGTATCGCAGCCAGCACTCGGTGGATCTCATCCGCGATTACCGCCACCAGTCCCAACAGGTGGCCGACGAAGAGCTGCAGCGCGCCCTGCTGGCCCTGCAGCAGGGCGAGAATGCCGAGCAGGCGCTCAAGGCGCTGGCCCACCGCCTCACCAACAAGTTGATCCACGCACCGACCCAGGCTCTGCGCCATGCCGCGGCCCAGGGGGATCACCACCAGCTGGCCCAGTTGCGCCAAGTGCTGGGGTTGTCACAAGAGTCATAGTTTTGGGGCGACCAGCCGGTCGTCCCGTCCTCCATCGAGAACACAAGATTTATGAACCCGTCACTGATCAGAAAGCTGGAAGGCCTCATCGAGCGCCACGAAGAAGTACAGGCCATGCTCGGCGAGCCGGACGTGGCCGCGGATCAGGATCGCTACCGCGCCCTGACCCGGGAATATGCCCAGCTGGAAGATATCGTTCACGCTTTCCAGCAATTCCGCCAGGCCGAAGAGAACCTGGATGCCACCCGCCAGATGCTGGAAGAGGATGATGCCGACCTGCGCGAGATGGCGCAGGAGGAGCTGCCACTGGCCAAGGCGACCTTCGAGGAGCAGGAGCAGGCGCTGCAGGTGATGCTGCTGCCGCGCGACCCCAAGGATGACAACAACTGCTATCTGGAGATCCGCGCCGGTGCCGGTGGTGACGAGGCGGCGATCTTTGCGGGCGATCTGTTCCGCATGTATTCGCGCTACGCCGAGCGCCAGGGTTGGCGGGTTTCCATCGTCAGCTGCAACGACGGCGAGCATGGCGGCTACAAGGAGGTAATTGCCAAGGTAGAGGGCGAGCACGTCTACGGCCGCCTCAAATTTGAATCCGGTGGTCACCGGGTGCAGCGGGTGCCGGAAACCGAATCCCAGGGCCGGGTGCACACCTCCGCCTGCACCGTCGCCGTGCTGCCGGAAGTGCCGGAAGCCGAGCAGATCGAGATCAACCCCTCGGAGCTGAAGATCGACACCTTCCGCGCCTCCGGGGCCGGCGGTCAGCACGTCAACAAGACGGACTCCGCCATCCGCATCACCCACCTGCCCACCGGGCTGGTGGTGGAGTGCCAGGATGAGCGCTCCCAGCACAAGAACCGCGCCAAAGCGATGTCGGTGCTCTCCGCCCGCCTGCAGGCGGCCGAGGATGAGCGCCACCGCGCCGCCGAGCAGAGCACCCGCCGCAACCTGGTGGGGTCGGGAGATCGCTCCGAGCGTATCCGCACCTACAACTACCCGCAGGGGCGCCTCTCCGAGCACCGCATCAACCTCACCCTCTATCGCCTCGGCGAGATCATGGAAGGGGACCTGGACTGCGTCATCAGCCCGATGATCCAGGAGTACCAGGCCGATCAGCTCGCCTCCCTGGCCGAGAGCAACTGATGCAGATCCAGCAGGCTCGCGCCCACATCATGGCGACCCTGGCAGGGGGGGAATCCCCACGCGCCGATGCCGATGCGCTGCTCTGCCATCTGCTGGAGTGCCGGCGCAGCTACCTGATGACCTGGCCGGAGCGCGAGCTCGATGCAGCCCAGCAGGTGACCCTGCAGGGCTGGCTTGAACGCCGTCTTGAGGGGGAGCCCATCGCCCACCTGATCGGTGAGCGGGAGTTCTGGTCGCTGCCGCTCAAGGTGAGCCCGGCCACCCTGATCCCGCGCCCCGATACCGAGGTGCTGGTCGAACAGGCGCTGGCGCGGTTGCCAGCAGGCCCCTGCGTCGTGCTGGATCTGGGCACCGGCACCGGCGCCATTGCACTGGCGCTCAAGTCGGAACGACCCGATGCCGATGTATGGGCGGTGGACAGGATGCCGGCAGCGGCAGCCCTGGCCCGTGCCAACAGCGCCGCCCTTGGCCTTCCCATCGAGGTGCGCGACGGCAGCTGGTTTGAGCCGCTGGTCGCGCCCTCGTCAAGCAAGGCGCCGCGCTTTGCGATGATCGTCTCCAACCCGCCCTACATCGACGGGGCGGATCCGCACCTCGATGAGGGGGACGTGCGCTTCGAACCCCGCTCCGCCCTGGTGGCGGACGAGCAGGGACTGGCGGATATCCGGCTGATCGTGGCAGGCGCGCCGGCCCATCTGCTGCCGGGCGGCTGGCTGTTGCTGGAGCATGGCTGGCAGCAGGGGGAGGCGGTGCGTCAACTCCTGCTGCAACAGGGCTACCTTCAGGTGGAAACCGTGCGCGATTACGGCGATAACGAGCGGGTGACCCTGGGGCGGCTGGCTCAGTGATGATGACGGGCAGGCCGGGCCTGCCTTTGTTCAAGGACACGTTATGTATTTTGCTATCAAACATCTGCACTTGCTGCTGATAGGCTTGGCCGTGCTGATGTTCATGTTGCGCTTCTATTGGCTGCAGACCGGCTCGAGCCGCGCCGCCAGCGCCGGTACCCTCAGGTTGAGCGGCTGGCTCAACGGCCTGGTGGTGCTCTCCGGCGTGCTGCTGTGCATGGTGCTGGATCTCAACCCGCTCAACAACGCCACCCCCTGGCTCAGCGAAAAGCTGACCGCCATCCTGGTGGTGGCCTTTCTGGCCATGATGGCACTGCGCCTGGCCCGCAGTAACGGCATCCGCTGGTTTGCGTTTCTGGGAGCCCTCGGCTGGGTCTTCTTCATCGCCAAGCTGGCCGTCTACAAGCAGGCCAGCCTGTTCGGTTAAGGATGATGACGATGATACGCGTAGACGAATGGACCGATTTCGAAGCCCATGACATCGCCGAGCTGGCGCTGTCGGTGAGCGACGAGATCCATGGCATCAGCGGCCGCGGGACGGCGGAGCTGGCCCGGCTCGACGCCTGGTTGGACGAGGCCATCGAGGAAGGGGATTGCGACCAGGTGCGCCGCCAGCTGCTGCAGGGCTTCTATCAGACCTTAGGCTTTCACGGCGACTGGCAGGACTACTTCTCGGTGGCCAACTGCGATCTGGCCCAGGTTCTGGCCCGCAAGCAGGGCATTCCGGTCAGCCTTGGCATCCTCATCATTCAGCTGGGGCGCAAGCTCGGGCTGGATGTGGAGGGGATCTGCTTCCCCGGCCACTTCCTGGTGAGCTTTGCCGGCAGTGAGGGAGAGGTCTATGTCGACCCCTTTACCGGCGACGAGCTGAGCCTGCACCACATCGAGCTGTTGCTGCGCGGGGCCCTCGGCAATCTGGCCACCCTCAGCTCGGATCACCTGCAGCCTGCCGGTCAGTGGGAGATCATCGAGCGGCTGCTCAACGTCAGCAAGGGCGCTTTGCTGCGGGAAGACCGGATGACCGAGGCGCTGCGCTGCAGCGAACTGCTGCTGCGGATGAAGCCCGGCGACCCGCTGGAGACGCGGGATCGCGGCTTCATCTACGAGCAGCTCGACTGCCCGCGTTTTGCCGCCGACGATTTTGAATACTTTATTGAACAGTGCCCGGACGATCCGGTGGCGGACGTGCTCAAGGCCCAGCTGGCCGCGCTGGATCTGAGCCCCAAGCCCCTCCACTGAGGGGCGGGCAACGGCCCCGCTGCATGGCGAGGCCCTGGCCGAATGAAGAGTCCCATGCCGTTGCATGCAAGGCCTGGGAGATGCAACCGACGAGTATCGAGGTCGCGCAGCTTTGGGCAGCACGGCCGGATGTGGATTCAAGCCCTGCAAGCCCTTTTACCTAAGGAAGCCTGAGATGGAACAGAAGAATATCAAGGTCAATGGCATCGACGTTGCCAACGACAAACCGTTCGTGTTGTTCGGCGGCATGAACGTGCTGGAATCGCGCGACATGGCGATGGCGGTGTGCGAGAAGTACGTGGAAGTGACCTCCAAGCTGGGTATCCCGTTCGTGTTCAAGGCGAGCTGGGACAAGGCCAACCGCTCCTCCATCCACTCCTATCGCGGTCCGGGTCTGGAAGAGGGGATGAAGATCTTCCAGGAGCTGAAAGCGACCTTCGGCATGCCGGTCATCTCCGATCTGCACGAGCCCCATCAGGCCAAACCGGTGGCCGAGGTGGTCGACGTCATCCAGCTGCCCGCCTTCCTGGCGCGCCAGACCGATCTGGTGGAGGCCATGGCCCGCACCGGCAACGTCATCAACATCAAGAAGCCGCAGTTCCTGAGCCCAAGCCAGATGAAGAACATCACCGACAAGTTCGAGGAGTGCGGCAACGACCGTCTGATCCTGTGCGAACGCGGTGCCAACTTCGGGTATGACAACCTGGTGGTGGACATGCTGGGGCTGGGCGTGATGAAGAAGAGCACCGGCGGCTATCCGGTCATCTTCGACGTGACCCACTCCCTGCAGTGCCGCGATCCCATGGGCGCTGCCTCCGGTGGGCGCCGCGAGCAGGTGACCGAGCTGGCCCGTGCCGGCATGGCGGTCGGTCTGGCCGGTCTGTTCATTGAATCCCACCCGGACCCCAAGATTGCCCGTTGCGACGGTCCGAGCGCGCTGCCGCTGGAGAAGCTGGAAGGCTTCCTCAAGCAGATGAAGGCCATCGACGATCTCATCAAGGGCTTCGAGCCGCTCGATACTTCCATCTAAGTCTGGCTTTGCTTGCCCAATAAAAATGCCCCGCACTGCGGGGCATTTTTGTTTGCGGCCTGTTTTTATTTCTTTGGTCAGCATAAATCAATCGCAGAATAAATACAGTCAGGTTTCCGTGGTGTTAATGTTGTTAAATCAGTTGTGTGATTGATGTCTATTAATTGCTTTTTTTAACATGGGAAAGTAACCCCTGTTGTGATGAGGGAACGGCACGAACCGGGCGAGATAACTCTATTTCGTCACGGATTGCTGCATGCGTATTTTTGCCATGACACATCTCATTAAATTGACAGGACGTTAAGAATGCAGAAAAGAATAGTCAGCAGCCTGTATTTTCAGGTGTTGTTAGTGATCACCCTCGGGGTCATTCTGGGGCATATATATCCCGACCTCGGTGCGGACATGAAACCGCTGGGGGATGGTTTCGTTAAATTAATCAAAATGATCATCGCCCCGGTTATATTCTGCACCGTGGTGACCGGTATTGCCGGCATGGAGAGCATGAAAGCGGTGGGTAAAACCGGCGCCATCGCGCTGCTCTATTTTGAAGTGGTCAGCACCATCGCCCTCATCATCGGGCTGTGCGTGGTCAACCTGCTGCAACCGGGGGCGGGCATGAACGTCGACCCCGCCACGCTGGACGCCAGCGCCATCTCAGCCTATGCCGAGCAGGCCAAGGCACAGGGCATCATCCCCTTCCTGCTGGACGTGATCCCGGGCAGCGTGATCGGCGCCTTCGCCAGCGGCAACATTCTGCAGGTGCTGTTATTTGCAGTGCTGTTCGGCTTCTCCCTGCACCATATCGGCGAGAAGGGCAAAGTGATATTCAATGTCATCGACAGCTTCTCCCAGGTTATTTTCGGGATCATCAACATGATCATGCGGCTGGCACCGGTTGGGGCATTTGGTGCGATGGCCTTTACCATTGGGAAATATGGTATCGGCTCGCTGGTTCAGCTCGGACAATTAATTGCCTGCTTCTACATGACCTGCCTGCTGTTTATTTTCCTGGTGCTGGGCAGTATTGCCAGAGCGAATGGCTTCAGCATCCTGCGTTTTATTTCCTATATCCGGGAAGAGCTGCTGATCGTGCTGGGAACTTCCTCTTCTGAATCCGTATTGCCGCGCATGCTGGTGAAGATGGAGGCGCTCGGCTGCAAGAAGTCGGTGGTGGGGCTGGTGATCCCGACCGGTTACTCCTTCAACCTGGACGGCACCTCCATCTATCTGACCATGGCGGCTATCTTCATCGCCCAGGCCACCAACACCCCGCTCGATCTGTTCCAGCAGATCACCCTGCTGGTGGTGCTGCTCATCTCCTCGAAAGGGGCCGCCGGGGTGACCGGCAGTGGCTTCATCGTGCTGGCGGCCACCATCTCGGCGGTGGGCCACCTGCCGCTGGCCGGGCTGGCGCTGATCCTCGGCATCGATCGCTTCATGTCGGAGGCCCGCGCCCTGACCAACCTCATCGGCAACGGGGTGGCAACCCTGGTGGTGGCCCGTTACTGCGATCAGCTCGATGAGCAGCAGATGCACGAGGCGTTGAGCAAGCCGCCACAAGCCGTCAAGCTGGATCAGCATTGAGCCGCCGATGCCCGCACCGTGCGCTGACAGCCTGTCGAGCAAGGGCGGCGAGCGCGGGTGGGTGAATTCAAGCCATAAAAAAACGGCCCGTTTGGGCCGTTTTTCATGATACCGGTTGGTGCAGAGCGACTTACAGGCTCTGGGTGAAGGTGCGGGTCACCACGTCACGCTGCTGTTCCGGGGTCAGTGCGTTGAAGCGCACGGCGTAGCCGGAGACACGGATGGTCAGCTGCGGGTACTTTTCCGGGTTGGCAATGGCGTCTTCCAGGGTCTCGCGACGCAGGACGTTGACGTTCAGGTGCTGGCCACCTTCGACAGCCGGCTCGGCTTGTACCGGCAGTTCACGGTATTCGAACTGGCCCAGGTCAGAGACGCTGACTTCCTGATCGGCGGCGAAGGTGTCGCCTTTGGCGCAGATGCAACGAGCCTGTTGCTTCTCTTCGTCCAGCAGCCAGAACGAGTTCAGCAGAGCGGCGTTGGCAGACTGGGTGATTTGGATGCCCTTGATCATGGTATGACTCCTCATAGGAAAGCGGATTCAACTGTAAGGAAATTACCCTGATGTATTTAAACCACCGGGATGATTTAAAGGGCCCTTGCCTTACACCTTTACTTTGTTGGGTCATATATACCACGATGGTAATATTACGAAAATTGATCTAAATCAAAAAATACGCGGTTTGCGCGAGCTTGAAGGGATTAAATTATTGAGATTAATCAAAAAGAGGTCATTTCTCTGATTGTGTAAGATATCTTAATTATGCATCTTCTATTAATTAAATCTAGTAATTTAACTACATGTTTTAAGGTTTGCGTCATGCATGAGCCGACCTCATCTTCTGTGTGGGGGCATCAGGGCCAAGCCTGCGGTGAAGGTGGCGGGGCCAGGTTTGCCCTCTCTCTGCTGTTCACACAGCTATATAAGGTTGCCTTGGCATAAGGCTGCCTCAGCCGAGCCGCCGATTGTCACGGTCAACGTGACCCCGTTGCCCACAGTGGCCGGGAGAGCTGGGTGAGCGGGAGGTTGTCATACCGTTGCCATTCGGGGGCGAGGGGGCTCGGAAGAGGGTGCCAAGGTTGCGTCCCGGGGGCTGGCCCCCTATCCTGAGCCCCTTGCCGCATTAATGAGGGCATGGTGATGCCAGCACTGGCCCAGCACCATGTCCTGCCGCATTCAGCGAGGATGGCGGCGTGCTGGCTCGCATGGCCCGGCATGGGCCAAGCCGCATGCCGCAAAACCCGCCGTATTCATCGAGGATGGTGGCGCGCCGACCCGCATCAGACGGTGTGACCCTGCACGGGGTAACAGGGCGTCCATCCGGACAGATTCAATGAGGAGATTGGGGTGCAGACCTGGACTGATGTAATTGGCTCCGAGAAGGAGCAGGACTATTTCAAGGCGACCCTGGCGACCGTCAGGAGTGAGCGGGAGGCGGGCAAGGTGATCTATCCGCCGGCGACCGACGTGTTCAATGCCTTCAAGCTGACCGAGCTGGATCAGGTCAAGGTGGTGATCCTGGGTCAGGATCCCTATCACGGCCCCAATCAGGCACACGGCCTCTGCTTCTCGGTGTTGCCCGGGGTGCGCACGCCCCCCTCGCTGGTCAACATCTACAAGGAGATGCAGCGGGACCTGCCGGGTTTTGTCACACCCAGTCACGGCTTTCTGGAGTCCTGGGCCAGACAGGGGGTGCTGCTGCTCAATACCGTGCTGACGGTCCAGGCGGGCCAGGCCCACTCCCATGCCCATCTGGGCTGGGAGACCTTCACCGACCGGGTCATCGAGCAGATCAATGCCAGCTGTCAGGGGGTGGTCTTCCTGCTGTGGGGCGCCCATGCCCAGAAGAAGGGTCGCTTCATCGACAGGCAGCGGCATCATGTGCTGAGCGCGCCGCATCCCAGCCCGCTCTCTGCTCATCGCGGCTTCATCGGCTGCGGCCACTTCTCCGAAACCAACCGGTTGCTGAGCCAGCAGGGGATGAGCCCCATCAACTGGCACTCGGTCTGCGAGTAAGGGGCCCGACGGCTGACGAGCGGGGGCATGAACAGGGGGGCGGCATTGTGCGTTACCCGCTGTTTTGTCTGCAGATGACTTGATTGAGTGCAAAGTTGGCGCGATAAATGACCGTATACTCGAAACAGGATCGTCTCATTTCAGCGCAAGGAGTGCCCATGCTAGCCAGTCTGCACAAGGACCATCTCAACATCGCCAGGTTGCTGGATCTGCTCAAACACAAGCTCGCCGCCATTCGCGATGAACAGCGGGTCAGCTATTTCCTGATCCGCGATGTGGTGGATTACCTGAGGGAGGTGTCGGACAAGTATCACCATCCGAAGGAAGACATCATTTATGACTACTACCTCAAGTACCGGGTCGTGGAGGGGGACGTTGCCAACCGGCTTCAGGCCGAGCATGCCAAGTTGCTGGAGGCCGGCGCCGAACTCAAGGAGATGGTGGAGATGATCCTGATGGATGCGGTGATCCCGCTCGATCAGTTTACCGCCAAGCTGGAGCAGTTCGTGGCGCTGCAGGAGGCGCACATGAACTACGAGGAGGGGGTCATCTTCCCCCATCTGCGCGACTCGCTGACCGAGGATGACTGGCGTCACCTCGAACAGATCTGGCAGAACCGCGCCATCGGGGATCCGCTGTTCGGGCCCGAGATCAGCCAGCACTTTCAGGCACTGGCCAAGCGTCTATCGCTGCCGCTCTCTTCCTGAGGGGAAACACTCTCTTAAAAAACAAGGCCCCGGTTAACCGGGGCCTTGTTTTTACAGTTCGATCTCGTCTGAGAGACCTTCGTAGGCGATGTCGATGGATTGCAGCTCCTTCTGCAGGCGGTGTTTGTCTTTCAACGCCTCAATCTCACGCCATTTACGTTTCTTTCCCGTTGTCCCGCGGCTACGTGAACCGAGCTCAACTACATCGTCATATTCGAAGTTGAACATTTCCATGGCTCCCTCCTTGGTTATTCTCGTTTTCACCATCCGTATAACATAACGGCATTGAAAATAAAACGTTTTCGTGACGAACACATGACAAGGGTCCGACGCTCATAAAAAAACCGGGTTCCCTTGCGGGAACCCGGTTTTCATCGGCTCATGACGGCTCTCATCAGAGGCGGCTGGCCAGCATGGTTTCCAGCTTGCCCTGGTCGATGGCAAACATGCGGATGCCTTCGCCCAGCTTCTCGTGGGCCATGGCGTCCTGGTTCAGTTCCCAGCGGAATTCGGCTTCGGTCATCGGAGCCGGTTTGGCTTTGCGCTCGCCGGTGTAGTTCAGCTTGCGGACCACGGCGCCTTCGGTTTTGCTCAGCTCTTCCAGCAGGGCCGGGCCAATGGTCAGACGGTCGCAGCCGGCCAGTTCCAGGATCTCGCCGGTGTTGCGGAAGCTGGCGCCCATGACCACGGTCGGGTAGTCGTGCTGCTTGTAGTAGTCGTAGATGGAGGTGACGGAAACCACGCCCGGATCTTCGCTGGCGGTGTAGTCACGGTTGTGCTTGGCCTTGTACCAGTCGAGGATGCGACCGACGAACGGGGAGATCAGGAAGGCGCCGGCTTCGGCACAGGCACGGGCCTGGGCGAAGGAGAACAGCAGGGTCAGGTTGCACTGGATACCCTCTTTCTCCAGCACCTCGGCGGCACGGATGCCTTCCCAGGTGGAGGCCAGCTTGATCAGGATGCGATCGTTGCTGATACCGGCTTCGTTGTAGAGACGGATCAGTTTGCGGGCCTTGGCGATGCTGGCCTGGGTATCGAAGGAGAGACGGGCATCCACTTCGGTGGAGATGCGGCCCGGGACGATTTTCAGCACTTCCAGGCCGATGTTGACCGCCAGCTTGTCGCCCGCGTCGATGATTTGCTGTGCCTTGTCCTGGCTCTGGGCTTTGGCCCAGTTGATGGCGTCTTCGATCAGCGCCGCGTATTCGGGGATCTCGGATGCCTTCAACACCAGAGAGGGGTTGGTGGTGGCATCGATGGGCTGGTAGCGCTTGATGGCTTCGATATCACCGGTGTCGGCGACAACTGTGGTCAGGGCTTTCAGCTGGGTTAATTTATCGGCCATGGCAAATATCATCTCTTTATGAGGGCGCACTCTCTTGCAAAGGGTGCTGGCTCGGGGGTGGCGGGCGTGAGACGACAGTTCTGAAATAAAATTACAAAATCCCGGCGACTCAGGCTCAGAAAAGCGCGATGGGTGTGCCCCATCGTCATTGCCTGCCTAATTAATACGGATGTGGCTCATCCTGCAATAGGGGGGGCTGTATGCTTATCAGCCACTCCCTGGCCGCAGTGGGAAAGAGTGGCTAAAAGTATTTGATAAAAAACGACTTTTATCATTTTTGCCAGAGTGAATTTAGCGGCCGCCAAAAACAACTTTTTTGGTTGATTATCGGTTTTGTGGCATCGATCACACAAATTGTCAGATCAGCCTCTTGAAATTTTATTACGTGTAAAACGTTTGGCGAAACAAGGGGGTTTTGGCTACCCGGATGGATAAACGCTTGCGTAATGGTTTGCCCCCTTCTCTGCTTGCTCTACCTCTATGTAGATAATTGCCAAAAAGTGCTCTTTTGGGTCTAATTTGTCGGCTGATTGATTGGATTCTCAGTTTTGTTGAAATTTTGCGAGTTAAATGAAGCTTTAATGCACTGGATCGCTCGTTTTTTGTTTCCGCAGTGATCCCGATCACTATTCTGAACTCCCTCGCTATGCTAGATTCCGCCCCTTTAGTGAACCGCAAATTCAGAAACAGACAGCAAGGGGTCAGCGCAGACTGACCATGGATGTGATAACAACGAGAGAAATATGGACACCTTGATCGCAATGATTAACGACCTGATGTGGGGAGCCGTGCTCATCTACCTGCTCATCGGCGTCGGCATCTTCTTCACCTTCCGCCTGGGTTTTATCCAGATCCGCCACTTCGGCCACATGTTCTCCGTCTTGCGCAACAGCCGCAAATCAGACAACGCCGGCATCTCCTCTTTCCAGGCCCTCTGTACCAGCCTTGCCGCCCGCGTGGGTACCGGCAATCTGGCCGGGGTGGCGGTGGCCATCTATCTGGGTGGCCCGGGTGCCATCTTCTGGATGTGGCTGATCGCTTTCATCGGCATGGCGACCGCCTTCGTCGAGAGCACCCTGGCCCAGCTCTACAAGGTCAAGGATGAGGACGGCAACTACCGTGGCGGCCCCGCCTACTACATGGAGAAGGGGCTCGGCATGCGCTGGATGGGGGTGTTGTTCTCGCTCTGCCTGATCCTGGCGTTCGGTCTGGTGTTCAACGCGGTACAAGCCAACTCCATCAGCCTGGCGATGAACGTGGCCTTCGGCATCCCCGACTGGGTCAGCGGTCTGGCGCTGGTGGTTCTCTCCGGTCTCATCATCTTCGGCGGCATTCGCGGCATCGCCCGTTTCGCCGAGCTGGTCGTGCCCTTCATGGCGCTGGCCTACATCCTGATGGCGCTGTTCGTGGTGGCCATGAACATCAGCGAGCTGCCGGGGGTGTTCAGCCTGATCATCAAGTCTGCCTTCGGTCTTGAGCAGGCCGGCTCCGGTGCGCTGGGCTACGCCATCTCCCAGGCGATGATCAACGGCATCAAGCGCGGTCTCTTCTCCAACGAAGCCGGTATGGGCTCCGCTCCCAACGCCGCCGCAACCGCGACGCCCTATCCGCCGCACCCGGCCTCCCAGGGCTATGTGCAGATGCTGGGGGTGTTCCTCGATACCATCGTCATCTGTACCTGTACTGCCGCCATCATCCTGATGTCCGGCCAGTTTGAACCGGGCTCCGGCATCACCGGGGTGGAGCTGACCCAAAGGGCGCTCTCCTCCCAGATCGGTGGCGGTGGCAACATCTTCATCGCGGCGGCCATCTTCTTCTTCGCCTTCACCTCCATCGTGGCGAACTACTCCTACGCCGAGACCAACCTGGTGTTCCTCGAGCACAACCACAAGGGCGGCCTGATGCTGTTCCGGATGTTCGTGCTGGGCATGGTGATGTTCGGCTCGGTGGGCGAGCTGCCGACCGTGTGGGCCATGGCGGACGTCTCCATGGGGCTGATGGCCATCGTCAACCTGGTGGCGATTCTGCTGCTCTCCGGGGTGGCCATCAAGCTGGCGCGGGACTACAACGACCAGCTCAAGCTGGGCAAGGTGCCCACCTTCGACGCCAACAAGTACCCCGAGATCCGCAGCCAGCTGGAAGAGGGGATCTGGGACAATCCGGCGCAAAACAGCAAGCAGGCATAAGCCTCGCAGTCGCCGTTGTCTGACAACAAGGGGAGCCACTGGCTCCCCTTTCGTTTGGGCGTGTCAGTGGTGGGCATCCCAGCGCCGGCAGATTTGGCGCAGTCGTCGCCGCAGCTGGCGCAAGGTGTGTTGACGCTGCACTGCCGTCAGTGGCGGGCATCCCAGCGCCGGCAGATCTGGCGTAACCGCCGCCGTAGCTGGCGCAAGGTGCGGTGGCGCTGTGCAGCCGACAAGGGGGCATAACGCCAGCGCCGGTAGAGCCAGGCGCCCTGTTGCAGTGGCCGCGCGAGAGAGGGTCTGAGGTCGGCGAGGCGCTCGCACCAGCTGGCCAGGCTCTCCCCCGCCAAGGGCTGCCAGCCATGGTGGGCGGCGCGCCGGCGCAGGGGCTGCCATAGCCGCAGGGGTAGCGGAGCGGGGCCGCGCCAGATCAGCAGGCCACCCACCAGGCTGGCCACCCCCAGCAGGGCGGCCAGGATCAGCCAGTGAGTATGGCCGGCCAGCACCGGCCAGCGTTGTCCCAGCTGCTGCCACAGGCTGGCGGCATCATAGTTGAGCACCCAGCGGGTCCATTGGTAGTCGAGATTGGCCCCCCACCAGCGCAACTGGTTGAGCAGGGCCCAGTTGCGATAGCGCTGCAAGGAGAGGGGGTCAGCGGCGGCGAACTCGCCGCCAAGGGCCGCCGGCATGCCCCCCTCGATGCGCTGGGGGGCCACTGCGGCGGTGGGATCGAGCCGCTGCCAGCGGTTCTGCTCATCCAGATACTCCACCCAGGCGTGGGCATCAAACTGATGCACCTCCAGGTAGTTGCCCCTCGGATTCCACTCGCCGCCGAGGTAGCCGGTCACCAGCCGGGCCGGGATGCCGGCCGCCCGCAGCACGAAGGCGGTGGCCGTGGCGTAGTGACCGCAAAAGCCGCGCCGGCTCTCGAACAGAAAGTCATCCACCCCGTCTTGTCCCAGCCGCGGCGGCTGCAGGGTGTAGTAGAAGTCGCCCTGGCGAAACTCGCCCAGCAGGGCGGCGGCCAGCGCCTCCGGCGTCGGATGGCGGGCCTTGAGCGCCAGGGCGTGGGCCCTGGCCTTGGGGTTGCCACCGGCGGGCAACTGCAGGTTGAGGTGACGGGCAGTTTCATCGGCAGGTGGCGCCATGGCGGCCGTGCTGACCCGGTAACTGACGCGGCCATCCCCCCGATCCTGGCGATAGAGGGTGGCGAGGGGGCTCAAGGTGACCGGGCCGCTCAACACCTCGGGGTTGGCCAGGGCCAGGGTCCAGCGCAGGCGCTGGGGCTCGGCGATCACCTGATAGCTGCCGGCCGGCAGTGGGGTCGCCGGGTTGGCCGCCGGCTGCATCTGCACGGATTGGGATTGTTGCCAGCGGCGCACCTGCTCGCTGAGCAACCAGCGCCGGCCATCGAACCGCTCCTGGCGCATCAGCGGGAAGTAGCGCTCCTCTGGCGGGGGCGGGGCGGCGGCGAAGGTGATGCGAAAGGCCAGCTCGGAGGAGTTGACCAGCTCGCTGATGTCGCCGGGGGCCACCTCCTCCGAGAGGCCGGAGAGGGCGCGGCTGCTGTTCGGCATCTGCCAGAGCGGTGCCAGCCTTGGCAGCAGCAGAAACAGGGTGAGCAGCAGGGGGATGGCCAGCAGCAGGATGAGCCCGGCCCGGCGCCACAGCCGCTGGCCGAGGGGCTGCACCGCCGCCAGCAAGGTGGTGACCGCCAGCCAGAGCGCCCCCGTCATCGCCAGGGCCCACCCCATGCTTTGCCGCTGCACCAGCGCCAGCGCGACGAGAAAGAAGGCGAGCAGCAGCACCTGCTCCACATCCCGCTCTCGCCGTACCTCGATGAGCTTGAGGCCGTAGCCGAGCCAGAGCAGGTTGATGAGGGCCGGCAGGGTGCCGAGCTGGCGCCACTGCCAGCCAAGCAGCGCCACACCCAGCATGGCCAGCAGTGCCAGTGCGGCGGCAGGCGGCGGACGCCAGCCCCGCCACAGCATCATGGCCCGCCCGCCCAGGGTGAGCAGTGAAACGGCCACCACCCAGAGTTGCAGCTGGGGCCAGAGTGCCGGGATCAGCAGCAGTTGCAGCAGGGCGAGCAGCGGTAGCAGGCGCCGGTTATCGAGCAACATCGAGGTCGACCTCCTGCGTCGGCTCTATGGCATCGACGCGGGCCAGCGCCAGCCGGCAGCGCTGCAAAAAGGCGGCCCCGCTGTCCGGCCCGAGCGTCCGGCCCGCCAGCGTCAGGCTGAAGGGAATGCCCCGTTTGGTATAGTCGTCACACCACCAGGCGAGCACCGCCAGCCGCTGCTCCAGATCCCGGCCGCCGACCCGCTGCAGGCTGAGGTGGGTATCATCCTGCCCCGGCTCGCAGAACTGCTTCACCAGCAGGCCGCGTCCCTGGGCGAGCTGCTTCCAGGCGACCCGGCTCAGCGGCTCCCCGCTCTGGTGGGCCCGCAGCATGTCGAAATCCCCCATCGAGGCCGGGGTGGGCTGCCCCCGGTTGCCCGCCGCATCGGCCGTCGCCTCCCCGCGCAGGGGACCGTACTCGGGGGCCGGCGCGAGCCAGCCCTCCAGCTGCAGGTCCAGCAGCGTCCAGCAGCGAAACAGGCCGAGGGGGTAGCGGCTCTCCACCCGCAGCCTCTCCAGCGGCAGGCGTCCGCGCCGAGGGCCCAGCACCGGCAGGAGCAGGGGTTGCGGCACCGCATCCACCTGCGCCAGCCAGAGCCGCCCTTCATTGAGGGAAAATTGCAGTGCCTGCAGCGGCCGTTCGCTGCGCACCGTGATGGGCATGGGCAGGGGGCTGCCCGCCTCTCCCAGCACGGTGGCCCCCCCCAGCAGAGACAACCCCAGCAGGTTGCGGTGGGTGAGCCACATGGTGACCATGAACAGGCTGCCGAGGCCGTAGGCCACCAGCAACACCAGGTTGTTCTGGTAGTTGGTGCCGAGCAGATAGATGGCCAGCATCACCAGCAGATACCAGAGGCCGAGCCGGGTGGGCAGGATGAACAGGCAGCGCCCCTGCAGGGTGATCTGGCGGGCCGGCGGGATGCGCCGGGCCAGCCAGCCTTGTTGCCAACTGGCCCTGCGCTGGCGCCAGTTCATCAGGGGCGATCCGGATCGACCCGGGCCAGCAGGCGCTGGCTCAGCGGGCAGGCTTCGCCACGCTGCACCCCAAAGCTGCCCCTGAGCCTGTGCTCGGCCACGTAGGGGAAGACCGCCTGAACATCCTCCACGCTGACGAAGCGGCGGCCCGCCACCAGCGCCCAGGCCCGGCTCACCGCCAGCAGGGTCTGGGCGGCGCGGGGTGAGAGCGGTTGCGGCAGGTCGGCGTCGAAGCGGCTCTGCTGCACCAGCGCCAGCAGGTAGTCGAGACTGGCATCGGAGAGGTGGATCTGCGCCGCCTCGGCCTGCAGGGCAGCCAGCTCGGCGGCGCTCAGCTGCCGCTCGAGGGGCGCGCTCTGGCTGGCCCCGCGCAGCAGTCGCCGCTCCGCTTCCGGGGTGGGAAAACCGAGGGAGAGGCGCACCGCGAAGCGATCGAGCTGGGATTCTGGCAGGGGGTAGGTGCCCGCCTGATCCGCCGGGTTCTGGGTGGCGATGACGAAGAAGGGGGCGGGCAGCGGGTGGCTCTCTCCCTCTATGCTCACCTTGCCTTCGGCCATGGCCTCCAGCAGGGCGCTCTGCACCTTGGGGCTGGCGCGGTTGATCTCGTCCGCCAGCAGTACCTGGGTAAAGACGGGGCCCGGATGAAAGCGAAACTGCTGCTGGTGGGGGTCAAAGATCTGCAGCCCCAGCAGGTCGGCCGGCAGCAGATCGGCGGTGAACTGCACCCGCCGGCAGTCGAGCCCCAGCACCTGCGCCAGGGCGTGGGCCAGGGTGGTCTTGCCCATGCCGGGCAGATCCTCGATCAGCAGGTGGCCGCGAGCCAGCAGGGTCACCAGCGCTATCTTGAGTTGCAACGGCTTGCCGAGGATCACCTGCTCCAGTGCCGTCAGCAGCCGGGTTATCTGTGGTTGTGTCTGCACGTGCGCCTCCCTGTGTGATGCCGCCCCTACAGCTTATACGCCCGTTGCCGGGCAAGAGGGGCAAGTCATGGATAACTCATTGAATCTGGATGATTTGGTGGGTGACTTCACACAGACTTCACCCAGGCTCATGCCCGGCACACGCAGGCCGGTTAGGCTGACAGCTCCTGAACATACTGAGATTTTTGCCATGAAACAGACCAGATCCCTGCCACTGCCGGCCCTCGGCACCCTGCTGCTTGCCCCGCTCTCCCTGGCGGCCCCCGTTGATCCGCTGAACGCTGTGGTGGATGACGCCATCCGCCCCATGCTCAAGCAGCACAGGATCCCGGGCATGGCGGTCGCCGTACTGAAGGGGGGGCAGGCCCACTACTTCAACTATGGGCTGGCCGATATGGCGGCCGGGAAGAAGGTCAGCGAGCAGACCCTGTTCGAGATTGGTTCGGTCAGCAAGACCTATACCGCCACCCTGGGTGCCTACGCCGTGGTCAAGGGGGCGATTGGGCTGGAGGACAAGGTGAGCCGGCACGCGCCCTGGCTCAAGGGCTCCGCCTTTGATGGTGTCACCATGGCGGAACTCGCCACCTACAGCGCCGGGGGGCTGCCGCTGCAATTCCCCGACGAGGTGGAATCGGTCGAACAGATGCAGGCTTACTATCGCCAGTGGACGCCGGCCTATCAGCCGGGCAGCCATCGCCAGTACTCCAACCCCAGCATCGGCTTGTTCGGCTATCTGGCGGCGAGCAGTCTGCAGCAGCCGTTTGCCCAGTTGATGGCGCAGACCCTGCTGCCCGGGCTCGGCTTGCATCACACTTATCTCGAAGTGCCGAAGCAGGCCATGGGGGACTACGCCTATGGCTATTCGAAAGAGGACAAGTCCATCAGGGTCAATCCCGGCATGCTGGCCGACGAGGCCTACGGCATCAAGACCAGCTCGGCGGATCTGCTCGCCTTCGTGAAGGCCAATATCAGCGGGGTTGATGACAAGGCGTTGCAGCAGGCCATCTCCCTGACCCACCAAGGACGCTACTCGGTCGGCGAGATGACCCAGGGGCTGGGCTGGGAGAGTTACACCTATCCCGTCAGCGAGCAGACGCTGCTGGCGGGCAACTCCTCGGCGGTGATTTACAATGCCAACCCGGTCAAACCTGTTGCCGCGTCCCAAGAGACGGGGGGGGCGCGACTCTACAACAAGACCGGCTCGACCAACGGCTTTGGTGCCTACGTGGCCTTCGTGCCTGCCAAAGGGATCGGCATCGTCATGCTGGCCAACCGCAACTACCCCAACGAAGCCAGGATCAGCGCGGCCCATGCCATTTTGAGCCAGCTGGCCCCTTGATCCGCCACACTTGGCGGACGGCCCACGGGTCGCCAACACCATATTGAAAAACGCCGGCCAGTCCGGCGTTTTTTTATGCATAGAGGGTTGGCAGCGGGAAAAACAGATCCGTTTGCACCAATAAAACTAATGTGGTTTCATTAGAAAACTTCACCTATTGCAACAAGTGAAGTGTGATCGGCTATTGGTTTGCGTTAATAGCAGTGTCTTATCATGCCATCTGTCGATTTTTCGGCTTTTACAATTGTCGCGAGAGTGTACGGTGTGCGATGACGGGTGCAAACAGCTGCCAGCCCGTTGCCAAACGCCTGCGGAATATTGTGCCGGGCATGAAGTCGCCCGATCCCCCACCTTATCGTGTCAGGAGCCATCCGGCTTATTCCCAGCCCTGCCAGCTGACCATCCGCCGCTGCGAGCACAGTGGTGATCACCACAGACAGAGGTGCCCGTGCACACTTATCCGTGCGGCGGCCCCATATCACACCAATAAAAAACACCAAGACAGGTAGGTTAGCATGCGTCCATCGGCCCCGACCGGGTTGTTGCAACAGCCCAAACCCTTTTTCATGATCTTCTTCGTCGAACTCTGGGAGCGCTTCGGTTATTACGGCGTCCAGGGGATCCTAGCGGTGTTCTTCGTCCAGCAGCTGGGATTTTCACAGGAGCAGTCGTTCATCACCTTCGGTGCCTTCTCGGCGCTGGTATATGGCCTCATCTCGGTGGGTGGCTATGTGGGCGACCACGTGCTGGGCACCAAACGCACCATGGTGCTGGGGGCCATCGTGCTGGTCATCGGCTATTTCATGACCGGCATGTCCATCTACAATCCCGACCTCATCTTCTATGCACTGGGCACCATCGCGGTCGGCAACTGCCTGTTCAAGGCCAACCCCGCCAGCCTGCTCGCCAAGTGTTATGAGCGCGGCGATCCCCGGCTGGATGGGGCCTTCACCCTGTTCTACATGTCGATCAACATCGGCTCGCTCATCTCGCTGTCGCTGGCGCCGGTCATCGCCGATCACTACGGCTATACGGTGACCTACAACCTGTGCGGGGTGGGCCTGGTCATCGCGCTGCTGACCTTCTTCGCCTGTCGTCACATGGTCAGGGACATCGGCTCCGAGCCCGACCATCTGCCGCTCGATTACGGCAAGCTGCTGCTGGTCTTGCTGGGATCGGTGGCGCTGGTCTTCTTCTGCGCCTGGCTGATGCACCACGTGGTGATCGCCAACATGGTGCTGATGACGGTGACCCTGGCCGTGGTGATCTTCTTCTTTCGCGAGGCCTTCAAGCTCGATGCGGTGGCCCGCAACAAGATGTACGTGGCCTTCGTGCTGATGCTGGAAGCCGTGGTGTTCTACGTGCTCTACGCCCAGATGCCGACCTCGCTCAACTTCTTTGCCATCAACAACATGCATCACGAGATGCTGGGGATGAGCGTCAACCCCATCAGCTTCCAGGCGCTCAACCCCTTCTGGGTGGTGGTGGGCAGCCCGGTGCTGGCGATGATCTATACCCGGCTGGGCAGCAAGGGGCGGGATCTCACCATGCCCCTCAAGTTCACCCTGGGCATGCTGTTCTGCTCCCTCGGCTTTCTCACCGCGGCGGCGTCCGGCATCTGGTTTGCCGATGCACAGGGGCTCACCTCACCCTGGTTCATGGTGCTCATTTATCTGTTCCAGAGTCTGGGAGAGCTGATGATCAGCGCCCTGGGGCTGGCCATGGTGGCGGCATTGGTGCCGCAGCGGCTGATGGGCTTCATCCTCGGGATGTGGTTCCTGACCCAGGCGATGGCCTCTTTGCTGGGAGGCTATGTGGCGACCTTTACCGCCGTGCCGCAAGGGGTGACCGATCCGCTGCAGACCCTGCCAATCTACACGGACGTGTTTGGCAAGATTGGGCTGGTGACGCTGCTGGTGGCGGTGGTGATGGCGCTGATGGTGCCCTGGCTCAACCGCATGATGCATGCCGGTCAGGGTGAAGAAGGGGAGGATCTGCTCTCGCAACAGGCCAAGGCCTGATGCAGGCATGGGGGAGGGGCAGGATTGACCTGCCTCTCCCCCGTCTGTCAACCGTACTGCTCTTCCATCCAGGCTTCCAGGATCAGCTGGGCGGAGACCCCGTCCACGCTGCCTTTCTCCAGCGCCCGATAACCTCCCCGCTCGAACAGACGCGCCCGCGCATCCGTGGTGGTGAGCCGCTCGTCCTTGAACTCCACCTGTTTGCCGAAGCGGCCGTGCAGCCGGTTGCCGAATTTGCGGGCCCGCACCGTGATCTCTTGCTCGGTGCCGTCCATGTTGAGCGGCAGGCCGACAACCAGCAGATCCGGTTGCCACTCCTTGAGCAGCTTGTCGATGTCGTCCCAGTTGGGGATGCCGTCGTTGGCCTTGATGGCGCGCAGGGGCTGGGCCGTGCCGGTAAGCTCCTGACCGATGGCCACCCCTATGCTTTTGGTGCCGTAGTCAAAGCCCATGATACTGCGTGATGACATTGCATTGATTCCTCAAAATGCCTCGCGAAATGCGTGGCAAACGGCATCAGCTGTGGCCGATGTCGCTGGATAGATGGATGGGGTTGACCCCTATGCTGGCGGCGGCCTGCTGCCAGCGCTGATGGATCGGGGTCTTGAACACCAGATCCGGATTGGGCGGTATCACCAGCCAGGCACCGTCGACCAGCTCCTGCTCCAGCTGGCCGGCACTCCAGCCGGCATACCCGAGCGCCACCAGCCAGTGGGCGGGGGCCTCCTCGGTGCCCAGGGTTTCCAATATATCCTTGGAAGTGGTGACCATGAGTTCATCCCCCACCTGCAGGGTGGAGTTGAAGCCGGGTCGGAAGCTGTGCAGCACGAAACCGCGGTCGGCGTGCACCGGCCCTCCCTGCAGCACCGGCTGCTTGAGCTCGGGGCTGGGGGGCGGCGCCAGCTTGAGCTGGGTCAGCATGGCATCCAGCGACATGTCCACCGGGATGTTGACCACCAGCCCCATGGCGCCCTCTTCGCTGTGTTCGCACAGGTAGACCAGCGAACGCTCGAAATAGGGATCGGAGAGGCTCGGCATGGCGAGCAGGAAGTGATTTTGCAGTGTTTGCATATGGGCCAAATATTGCAAAGGTATTTGGGTCAATTATGGCAGTTCGCCGAGGCGGGCAAAACCGCTTTTTACCGCTTGCGGGCCGGTTCCCCGCCGCAGCCAGGATGGAGATAACACCATGGAAGGTATTTCGATCAGACAGAAGTTGATCCTGGGCTGTGTGGTACCCCTGCTGGCACTGGTGCTGCTGGTGATCGGGGCTATCCAGGCGATGTCCCAGCTGATGGCAGGGATGAACAGCATGTATCAGGGGGAGGTGGTGCAGCTCAAGGAGCTCAAGCAGATCGCCGATCTCTACGCGGTCAAGGTGATCGATGCGGCCAACAAGGCCAATGTGGGGGGCTTTGACCCCGCCAGATCGCGCGCGGACATGAGCGCCGCCCAGCAGGAGATCAAGCGCATCTGGCAGGGCTACCGCAGCCAGCCGATGAGCCAGGCGGAGCAGCGGGAAGCCGACCAGATGCAGGGGCTGTTCGCGGCGGCAGACCGGGAGATTGAGGCGGTGATGCAGATCCTGGCCGACATGCAGGGGAGCAATCAGGGTCAGCTGGCCGCCCATATCATGCCACTCTATCGGGTGATCGACCCGGTCAGCGACGGGATCAGCGCCCTGGTGGAGTATCAGCTGAAGGAGGCCGAGAAGAACATGACCGAGCTCAACGTGCTCAGGGTACAGCTCAACCGGCTGTTTATCTTGCTGCTGGTGGTCGGCGGCGCCTGCATCCTGTTCTTCGGGGTGTGGGCCGGGCGCAGCGTCAGCCAGCCCCTGGCTGCCATGGGCGGGATCTTGCGCGGCATGCAGACGGATCTCGATCTGAGCAAGCTGGCACCGGTGCTGCGTAAGGACGAGATGGGCGGGCTGTCCCACTCCCTCAACGACGTGATCTGCCATTTTCGTGAGCTCATCACCCAGATCAACGGCATGGCGGAGCAGCTCGCCAGGGAGTCGGCCCAGCTGGCCCATATCGGCGTCGAGAGCCGCCAGCGCTTCGCCCAGCAGCAGGCCGAGACCGATCAGACCGCGACGGCCATGAACCAGATGAGCGCGACCGTGGCGGAAGTGGCCAACAGCTCCAACAACGCTGCCGATGCGGCGCGCCATGCCGACGGGATTGCCCGGCACGGTCACCAGATAGTGGCGGACGCCATCCAGTGCATGTCCGGGTTGTCGTCCCAGATCCAGAACACCGCCGCCATGATCACCCAGCTGGCTGATGACAGCCGCAATATCAGCAGCGTGATGGACGCCATTCGCGGCATCGCCGAGCAGACCAACCTGCTGGCGCTCAATGCCGCCATCGAGGCGGCGCGGGCCGGCGATCAGGGGCGAGGGTTTGCGGTGGTGGCCGACGAGGTGCGCACCCTGGCCCAGCGTACCCAGCGATCCACCGAGGAGATCGGCAAGACCATCGTCAAGCTGCAGCAGGGGGCTACCCAGGCGGCGTCCAGCATGGAGCTGGGACTGGATCAGGTGGAGCAGTCCAACCGCACCGTGCTGGCCTGCGGTCAGGCGCTTGGCGAGATAGTCAGTTCGGTCAACGTGATCAACGAGATGAATACCCACATCGCCACGGCGGCGGAGGAGCAGAGCAAGGTGGCCGAGGACATCAGCCGCAACGTGGTCAATATCGCCCACATCGCCAGCGAGTCGACAGAGGCCGCCTCCCAGTTGAACCAGAGCTGCCACGAGCTGGAACAGCTATCAAGCGAACTCAAGGTGAAGGTGGGGCAGTTCCGCTGCTGATGGGCAGAGGCAGGAAAGAGCAAAGGCAGGATGGAAAAAAACAGGATAGAAAAGAGGCGGCCCCGGGGCCGCCTCTGTAGTTTATCGTCTGTAGTCGTGGCTGGAGCCGCTCAAGCCTTGGCCAGCCGACGCTCGATGGCATCCATCAGTATGCCGGTGATGTGCACGTCGAAGGCCGCTTCAATCTCGCGGATGCAGGTCGGGCTGGTGACGTTAATCTCGGTCAGCCGATCGCCGATGATGTCGAGACCGACGAAGATGAGCCCCTTCTCTTTCAGCGTCGGGCCCACCGCACGGGCGATGGCCCAGTCTGCTTCGCTCAGGGGGCGCGCCTCGCCACGGCCGCCGGCCGCCAGGTTGCCACGAGTCTCCCCCTGGGCCGGGATGCGAGCCAGGCAGTAGGGCACCGGCTCACCGTCCACCACCAGCACCCGCTTGTCACCATCCTTGATGGCGGGCAGATAGGTCTGCGCCATGCAGTACTGGCTGCCGTGCTCGGTGAGGGTCTCGATGATGACGCCGACGTTGGCGTCATCCTCCTTCATGCGGAAGATGGAGGCGCCGCCCATGCCGTCCAGCGGTTTGAGGATGACGTCCTTGTGCTTGGCGTGGAAGGCGCGCAGTTTGTCGGCACGGCGGGTCACCAGCGTGGTCGGGGTGTGCTCGGCAAACCAGGCGGTGTAGAGCTTTTCGTTGGCGTCGCGCAGGCTCTGCGGCTTGTTGACGATGAGGCAGCCCTCATCCTCAGCCCGCTCCAGCATGTAGGTGGCGTAGATGAACTCTGTGTCGAAGGGGGGATCCTTGCGCATCAGGATCACGTCCAGGCTGGAGAGCGGCTGATCCACTACCTCGCCCAGCGTGTACCAGTCGGCATAGTCATATTTGACGGTGAGCGGACGCATGGTACCGAAGGCGCGACCGCCCTCCATGTAGAGGTCTTTCATCTCCAGATAGAACAGCTCGTAGCCGCGCTTTTGCGCCTCTTCGAGCATGGCGAAGCTGGAGTCCTTCTTGATGTTGATGGCCGAGATGGGGTCCATCACGATGCCGAGTTTAATGGTCATCCGCTGTTCCTTCTTAATGGCTCGAGGGGGTTGTAGGGTCGATTAGCGCAGCGTAATCGGCCGCTTGCGGCTGCATCGAGGTTGCCGTGCGGCTGCTCAATGCGGCCGATGGGATCAAGCGAGATCGCCGAATCGGCATTGCAGCGCAGTAATCGCCGTCAGGGCGGCGGTTTCGGTGCGCAGCACCCGCGGCCCCAGCAGCATCTCTTTGAAATCTTCCTGCACGGTACGGGCGATCTCGTCGCTCGACAAGCCCCCTTCCGGGCCGATCAGCAGGCGCACGCCGTGCTCAGGGATTGGCAGGGTGTTGATGCTGTAAGGGGCGCGCGGGTGCAGGTTGAGCTTGAGCTCCTGAGTCTCTTCCGCCAGCCAGGCGTCTAGTTCCATCGGCATGCGCACCTCGGGCACGGTATTGCGGCCGCACTGCTCGCAGGCGCTGATCACCACCTTCTGCCACTGCTCGCGTTTTTTCTCCAGTCGATCGGCCGGCAGCTTGACGCCGCAGCGCTCGGAGAAGAGCGGGGTGATGCAGGTGACGCCCAGCTCCACCGATTTCTGGATGGTGAAGTCCATCTTGTCGCCGCGGCTGATCACCTGACCCAAGTGGATGGCCAGCGGGGATTCCACCGAGCGGGTGTCGCAACTGTCGATGGTCACTTCCACCGACTTCTTGCCGACGTTGGCGATGGTGGCGGGGTACTGGTTGCCGTCGCCGTTGAACAGCTCGAGCTGCTGACCCGGCTGCATGCGCAGCACCCGGCCGATGTGGTTGGCACCGTCTTCCGACAGGGCGAGGGTCTGGCCCACCTGCAGGGCGGCCGGTTCATAGATACGTGGAATGCGCATGGCTCAGTGTCAGTCTCTGGTTCAAGAAGAGGGGGTTTAAATCCCTTGTGCCCATAGATGGGGTTATCGGCACTGCTTTTCAATAAAGGGGTTGGTATTGCCCTGCAGCTTGCCGATGCGGCGGTTGCGCTCGCACTCCCAGCCGTCGGCCGGGTACTGCCTGTCCCAGGCTTCGAACAGTTTACGCTGTTGCGCCGCCAGACGCAGCCCATACTGCTGGCTCATGTAGAGGTAGGCGCGGGCGATCTGGCCACGTACCGGCCCCTTGGGCGGCTGCACCTGGCGATTTTTGAAGTCCACCAGCATCCGGCACTGGCCGTACTGATCCGGGGTGCCATTCCAGTCGGAGAAGCGGAAGTTGGCCCGATCGCCGTTCACCTCGCCGATGGCGGGGAAGAGGTTGTGCATGTCCCCCTCCATCTGGTTGAACTCGTCGCTTTTGCCGCAATTCTTGCGACCGCCCTGCTGCCAGCACTGAAGCTGGTGGCCGAACTCCCAGGCCGGTACCACGTGCTCCCACTCGATGCGGGCGGCGCGCTTGGGCTGCTTGCGCGGCTCATAGCCGCAGCTGGCCAGATCCGGGCTCATTTTCTTGCCCTGATAGTCAATCTTGCAGCCGCAATAGAAGGTAACCGGGTGATCCTGATAGAGGCGGTTCAGATCCTGTTTGGCGGCGCGAAAGGTCTGGGCATGCAGGGGCAGACTGACCAGCAGGGTCAGGGCGAGAGAGAGCAGGGGACGAAACATGGTGATCCTTGGCAATGAGATGGTTGGCGGAAAAAGCAGAGAGGCACCCTAGCACAGGGACGCAACACCGGCTGGCTTACTGCGACGAGCCAGCCCGTTCCAGCGGCTGCTTGCAGCTGCGGCAGTGGTAGCGAGCCTCGCCGCGCACCACCTTGTTGTGGCGGCGCACCGACAGCTGATGCTGCTGGCAGAGGCAGCGATAGGGGATGGTCGGCTGCGCCAGGACCGCCAGATCGAAGCTATGGGTGGTTCTGGGCTCAAGGCCGAACACCTCCCGCATCACCGATTGCCACTGGCGGCCGTGAGGCAGCACCCGCGATCTGCCACGCCCTTCGCCGCTATGTTCACCCCAAAGGGCATAAACCAGCAGGTGGGCCACCTCGTGGGGCACCACCTCGGCCAGAAACGCCTGTTGGTTGGCCTGATAGAGGGCCGGGTTGAAGCGCAGCTCCCAGGTTTGCAGCCGCGCCGACCCTGCCGCCCGGCCACGCATGTTGCAATGGACTTGCGGGCGGGGAAAGGGGCGGCCAAGGCGCGCTTCGGCCTGCACAAAACAGGCATCGACACGGGCGAGCAACTGCTGGTGCAGGGCAGAGTCGAGGCGGGTAGCGGTGACGGACATCGGGTTCTCGGCAAATGGCGGACAAGCAAAAGGGGAGCCAGGCTCCCCTTTATACCACAAGCGTGACGCTTACAGACCGGCGGCGGAACGCAGCAGTTCGGCCTTGTCGGTCTGTTCCCACGGGAACTCGTTGCGACCGAAGTGACCGTAGGCGGCAGTGGCCTGGTAGATCGGGCGCTTCAGATCCAGCATCTGGATCAGGCCGTACGGGCGCAGTTCGAAGTGCTCGCGTACCAGCTTGACCAGCAGATCCTCGGCCACCTTGGCAGTGCCGAAGGTTTCGACACTGATGGAGGTCGGCTCGGCCACGCCGATGGCGTAGGAGATCTGGATTTCACAGCGATCGGCCAGACCGGCGGCGACGATGTTCTTGGCCACGTAGCGGGCGGCGTAGGCAGCGGAGCGGTCAACCTTGGACGGATCCTTGCCGGAGAAGGCGCCACCACCGTGACGGGCCATGCCGCCGTAGGTGTCGACGATGATCTTGCGACCGGTCAGACCGCAGTCACCCATCGGGCCGCCGATGACGAAACGGCCGGTCGGGTTGATGAAGTATTTGGTGTCCTTGTTGACCCACTCGGCCGGCAGTACCGGCTTGATGATCTCTTCGCGCACCGCTTCCACCAGATCCTTGTGGCTGATGGACTCGGCGTGCTGGGTAGACAGAACCACGGCATCCACACCGATGATCTTGCCTGAGTCGTCGTAGGCGAAGGTCAGCTGGCTCTTGGCATCCGGGCGCAGCCACGGCAGGGTGCCGTTCTTGCGCACTTCAGCCTGACGCTTCACCAGCAGGTGAGAGTAGGTGATGGGGGCCGGCATCAGCACGTCGGTTTCGTTGGTGGCGTAGCCGAACATCAGGCCCTGGTCGCCCGCGCCCTGCTCCAGCGGATCGCTGCGGTCAACGCCCTGGTTGATGTCCGGGGACTGCTTGCCGATGGCGTTCAGCACGGCGCAGGAGTCGGCGTCGAAGCCCATGTCGGAGTGGGTGTAGCCGATGTCGCGCACGGTGTCGCGCACGATCTGCTCGATGTCTACCCAGGCGGTGGTGGTTACTTCACCGGCCACCATGACCATGCCGGTCTTGACCAGGGTCTCGCAGGCGACACGGGCCTTGGTGTCTTGCTTGAGGATGGCGTCCAGGACCGCATCGGAGATCTGGTCCGCAATCTTGTCGGGATGGCCTTCGGAGACCGACTCGGAAGTAAACAGCTTTGCCATGATGGGATTCTCAGCTTGTCTGGGGTTATCGCCGCAGCAATAACCGGGTGATGATAGGATGATTGTAGAGGTATCTACATCTGGACGTCCATTTTAGTTAGCGCCCCCCTCGATTGCCAGCACTATTTTGGTTTTACCGCCCCCTGGCCGAACAAGATCCGCGCTTTACCCCATTTGGGGTGTAAAGCGGTTACGGCTCAATCGTTTGCCCTGTCAAGAAAAGCGATTGAGCTCCCAAAGCCACTTTATTCGCCCAGATAATATTTGCACGCCGCGCCCCCTGCTGGGACAATAACGCGCCTTAATCTTGGCCATCAAATGAAGCAATCGCAGGAGATACAGATGCCTTCTCGTAAAGAGCTTGCCAATGCCATTCGCGCATTGAGTATGGATGCCGTTCAAAAAGCCAACTCCGGTCACCCGGGCGCCCCCATGGGAATGGCGGATATCGCCGAAGTGTTGTGGCGCAGCCACCTCAAACATAACCCGAACAACCCCAAGTGGGCCGACCGCGACCGTTTCATTCTCTCCAACGGCCACGGCTCCATGCTGCTGTACTCCCTGCTGCACCTCTCCGGTTATGACCTCTCCATCGACGATCTGAAAAACTTCCGCCAGCTGCACTCTCGCACCCCGGGTCACCCGGAGTACGGTTACGCGCCGGGCGTTGAAACCACTACCGGTCCGCTGGGTCAGGGCATCACCAATGCCGTGGGCATGGCGATCGCCGAGAAGGCCATGGCCGAGCAGTTCAACCAGCCGGGTCACGACATCGTCGACCACTACACCTACGCCTTCATGGGCGACGGCTGCCTGATGGAAGGTATCTCCCACGAAGCCTGCTCCCTGGCCGGTACCCTGCAACTGGGCAAACTGATCGCGTTCTGGGATGACAACGGCATCTCCATCGACGGTCACGTGGAAGGCTGGTTCACCGACGACACCGTCAAGCGCTTCGAAGCTTACGGCTGGCACGTGATTGCCGCCGTTGACGGCCACAGCCCGGAAGCGATCAACGCTGCCATCGAAGCCGCCAAGGCCGAGACCGGCAAGCCGACCCTGATCTGCTGCCGCACCATCATCGGTTACGGTTCCCCGAACAAGTCCGGCTCCCACGACTGCCACGGTTCACCGCTGGGCAATGACGAGATCGCCGCCGCCCGTGCCTTCCTGAAGTGGGACCACGCGCCGTTCGTTATCCCGTCCGACATCGCTGCCGAGTGGAACGGTCAGGAGAAGGGCGCCAAACTGGAAGCCGACTGGGCTGCCAAGTTTGCCGCCTATGAAGCCGCTCACCCGACCCTGGCTGCCGAATTCAAGCGCCGTACCGCTGGCGAGCTGCCGGCCAACTGGGCCGCTGAATCCGCCAAGATCATCGAAACCCTGCAAGCCAACCCGGCCAAGATCGCGACCCGCAAAGCGTCCCAGAACTCGCTGGAAGCCTTCGGCAAGCTGCTGCCGGAGTTCATGGGTGGCTCTGCCGACCTGGCGCCGTCCAACCTGACCATGTGGTCCGGTTCCAAGTCCCTGACCAACGACGATGCCTCCGGCAACTACATCCACTACGGTGTACGCGAGTTCGGCATGTCCGCCATTATGAACGGTATCGCCCTGCACGGTGGTTTCATCCCCTACGGCGCCACCTTCCTGATGTTCATGGAATACGCCCGCAACGCCCTGCGCATGGCCGCCCTGATGAAGCAGCGCGCCATCTTCGTTTACACCCACGACTCCATCGGTCTGGGTGAAGATGGCCCGACTCACCAGCCGGTCGAGCAGATCGCTTCCCTGCGTCTGACCCCGAACATGAGCACCTGGCGCCCGTGTGACCAGGTTGAATCCGCCATCGCCTGGAAGCACGCCATCGAGCGTACCGACGGCCCGACTGCGCTGATCTTCTCTCGTCAGAACCTGGCCCAGATGGACCGCAGCGCCCAGCAACTGGCCGACACCGCCAAGGGTGGCTACGTGCTGAAGGATTGTGCTGGCAAGCCTGAGCTGATCCTGATCGCCACCGGTTCCGAAGTGGAACTGGCCGTTGCCGCCTATGAGCAGCTGACTGCCAAGGGCCGTGCCGTGCGCGTGGTCTCCATGCCGGCCACCGACGTGTTCGACGCCCAGTCTGCCGAGTACAAAGAGTCTGTCCTGCCGGCCTCCGTCACCAAGCGTGTGGCCATCGAAGCCGGTATCGCCGACTACTGGTACAAGTACGTGGGCTTTGGCGGCAAGATCATCGGCATGACCACCTTCGGTGAGTCTGCGCCGGCCGAGCTGCTGTTCAAGGAATTCGGCTTTACCGTGGAAAACGTGGTTGCGACTGCTGAATCCCTGTAATCGCTGAATATTGGGTCAAGCTGACTCAATAGCCGGAACGATAAAACGCCCTCCATCGCAAGATGGAGGGCGTTTTTTATGGCTGCTTGGGTATGACGAAATAGTGTGTGGGCCGATACGGGAGGTATTCAGATCGATTATTTGATCAATCTCCCTTTTTCTTTTGAATTTGCTTTCAAGTTTGGCGTCATACGATACCATGTTGGGCGGCTTACCCCCGTCATTACAAGGCATAAACCAATATTCGGTAGCGTCCATTGAACAAGCCTGGTTGGCAACGTTCGGGCTATTTGATGGTTGCTGGCTGCTTGGTGTCATGCAGCAGGGTTGTCGGGATGGCGGTCAGTTTTTCATGAAGAGTTCTTGATTATAAAAATGTCATGTGACGTATATCTGAAATGGAGTTTCCCATGTCTTGTTCCATTGTCATCAATCAGTCAGCACAGAAACTACAAGTAAATAAGGACAGCTACGATCTAGGAAGAATAT
Organism: Aeromonas sp. QDB54; assembly: GCF_027707385.1. NCBI lineage: Bacteria > Pseudomonadati > Pseudomonadota > Gammaproteobacteria > Aeromonadales > Aeromonadaceae > Aeromonas > Aeromonas sp. QDB54. Next base: position 344,119 of record NZ_JAPCIT010000001.1, read on the forward strand.
CGAATGTACAGGTTCGGGTCCTTTCCTGGAGAGACAAAATACTCAATATGATTATGTTGGGGGCCATTGCTTCCAGTTTACTTTTCATATTTGTGCCAACGGATGCACAAGGTCAGGTTATTACATGGATTCTTCCTGCTATTGCATTTTTGATTGGTGCATGTCTGGCACTGGTGATAAGTACCAAGTATGAGTTTCGGTTGGAGTTCAGGCATTCTGATGAGGTAGGGGTGCAATGGTTCACGGCAGCCAAGAGTCGAGCCGAGAGTGACTTTACATTGTTCAAACAGTGGGAAGCTGAACTAAAGCACCATATTCGATAGCGTGTTATTGGCCCGCAGGTTCGATTGGCGAAGCGTCATCGAACGTTCGCATATCTGCGTCGATGCCATAATATCCCTTCCTGTTACCAAACAAGAGACCGGCATTCAGCCGGTCTCTTTTTATTATTCAGGGCATGTCTTATGCCTGCGGCGGGGTACTTTCCGCGTTGGACATCACCGCATCAATCTGCACCAGGGCGCCGGCGGGCAGCTCGCTCACACCAATCACGGTGCGGGCGGGCAGATAGGCCGGGAAGTATTTGGTGTAGATGGCATCCACGTCCGCCAGATCCGCGATGTTCTTCACCTGGATATTGACCTTGACGATATCGTCCATCACGTGGCCGATGCTCTCGACGATGGTCTTGATATGGCCGAGGCACTGGGCGGTCTGCTCCTTGACACAACCGGTCAGGATCTTGCCGGTGGCCAGATCAACCGGCAGCTGGCCGGCGATGTGGTTGTAGTGGGAGAAGGCGACAGTCTGGGTGTGCAGCGGGCTGCGCGGTGCCTTGTCGGTATTGCGGGCGCTGATCACCAGATTGTGTCTGTCTTCCACCAGCTGCGGCGGGGTGCCGTCACCGTGGGAGATGACCGCATCCATCTGCACCCGGGCGCCCAGCGGCAGGGCGGAGGCCACGATCACGCTGCGCGCCGGCAGGTAGGCGACGGCACGGGCAATGGCGGAGTCCGGGAAGAAGGTGGTGTAGACCTCGTTGACGGCGTCCAGATCGGCCAGATCAGTCAGATAGACGGTGACCTTGACGATATCGTCAAACGGCACATCGATGCTCTCCAGCACGTGCTTGATATTGCGCAGGCACTGGCCAGCCTGCTGCTGGATGCCACCGGCGACCAGCTGGCCCGACGCGGCATCGACCGGCAGCTGGGCACCGATATTGTTGTAGTGGGAGAAGGCGACGGTATGGGTCGAGAGCGGATCCTGCGGCGCCTTGTCGCTGTTGCGGGAGAGCTTCAGCAGCGGGCAGGGGGCTTGCGGGAAGGTGCCTTCACCGTTGGAGATGAGCGCGTCCATCTGCACGGCGGCGCCGAGCGGCAGACCGGCCACCGCCAGCACGGTGCGAGTCGGCAGCAAGCGCGGGAAGAACTCGCCATAGACGGCGTTGACCGCGTCGAGATCGGCAATCTCTTTGAGAAACACCGTGATTTTGACCACGTCATCCATCACATGATCGATGCTCTCGACGATGGCCTTGATATTGGTGAGGCACTGTCTGGCCTGCGCCTTGATATCCCCTGCGACCAGCGCGCCCGTTTTCGGGTCGACCGGCAGTTGGGCGGAGATATTGTTGTAGTGGGAGAACGCCACGCTCTGGGTGCTGGGGCTCAGATCCTGCGGTGCACTGGCGGTATTTCTGGCTGACTTGATGATGGTACCACTCATGGCGATACTCCTTTTTCGTTTTTGATGTAGGGTCAGGCCGCGTTGTTCTTCCCTGGCCGAATGCGTCACGCAGGGCGATACCCATGATGGCGGCAACAGTTGCCCATTCCCGCCGCAGGGCGACGAGGGCAGGGGACCATGGTCATCACTGTGTAAAGCCTTGTGCCGGTGCCGCCGGCGCGTGCAAACGGATAAGGGAGAAATAAATCGGCTTGATGATTCAGACGGGAGGATTCTAGGGGGCGTTCGCCAGCGGATGCAAACCGGGATCCGGTTTCTATGAGGTGGCTCAACAGAGTGAAATATATTCACTTTGCTATTCAATGCATGACCAGAAAGAGCAATAAAGGTGATGGGGCTCCCACTTTTTGCCATGCAGGCGGCTGATGGTGCCTTTATTTGCGTCGATTCAAGTTACCAGCTGTAAATCCCAGGTTAATAAATCTGACCAACTTGCAGGATATTATCCCGGTTTTGCATAGCTATTTATTTTTCGGCTTGGGGAAGGGCTTTTCATAAGACCAAAAATATGCCTGAAGTGAGCCACAAGCGAGCCATTGAAATAACATTCAGCCCATCTGCATGGCAATAAGCTGAGGCGGCAAGAGCGGATGGAAATGAGGGGCGCCGTTCACTGCCGGATGCGGCAACCAGGCGGGCAGGATGGAAGCCTGCATATGCCATATATTTTCAGCGGTGCGAACATGACCTGGCTGCGCGGGCGCCGTACGTCAGCAACCTGTCAGAGGGAAGGGCACGGCGCATTTACCCAGCCCCTGGCAGCCAATACTGTGAGAGCGAGTCAACCCATGATGGAGAGCGTCCCATGACCGAGAAGCTGATTGACGACAAGCAACCGACCCCGGATCCGGCGGAGCAGAATGCCTTTTTCCCTTCCCCCTATTCATTGAGCCAGTTCACTTCGCGCAAGTCGGATCTGGCGGGGGCCGATTATCCCGCCCCCTATCGCGGCGGCCGCTGGAAGATCCTGCTGATCGGGGCCGATGAGCGCTATCTGCCCACCGACAACGGCACCCTGTTCTCTACCGGCAACCACCCGGTGGAAACCCTGTTGCCCATGTATCACCTCGACAAGGCGGGCTTTGCCTTTGAGGTGGCCACCCTGTCGGGCAATCCGGTCAAGTTCGAGTGGTGGGCCATGCCGACGGAGGATGAGGCGGTGGTGGGGCTCTATGGCAAATACCAGGGGCAGTTCCGCCAGCCCGCCAAACTGGCGGAGCTGCTGGCCCAGGTGCAGGCCCCCGATTCGGACTACCTCGGCGTGTTCATTCCCGGCGGGCACGGCGCCCTGATGGGGCTGCCCGAGAGCGCCGAGGTCAAGGCGCTGCTGGAGTGGGCGATGGCCCACGAGCGTTTCATCATCACCCTCTGCCACGGGCCGGCGGCCTTGCTGGCGGTAGCCAATCCGCACACCTTCGCCGGCTACCGGATCTGCGCCTTCCCCGATGCGCTGGATGAGCAGACGCCGGCGATCGGCTACATGCCGGGTCGGCTCACCTGGAAGTTTGGCGAGCGGCTCAAGGGGATGGGGTTTGAGATCGTCAACAGCGGCATCTCGGGGGAGGTGTGCCGGGATCGCCATCTGCTGACCGGTGACAGCCCGCTGGCCGGCAATCCGCTCGGCAAGCTGGCCGCCACTACCCTGCTGGAGGCGGTGAGCCGCCAATAGCGTCACGCCCCTTGCAAGAGAAACTGGCAGAGCAGGCAGGAAATAAAGCAGGGCCGTCGAGTGACGGCCCTGCTTTATTGGGTCTGGACCAGGCCTGGCTCAGGCGTGATAGAGGGCACCCAGCACGGCTGGGCGGCTGGCACCGGCGTATGGGAGGGCAGGTTGCCCTCCTTGTTCAGGCAGGATAGAGGGCACCCAGTATCGCCGGGCGGCTGGCACCGGTGACTGCGGGCAGGTTGCCGGGTTGGCGGTGGATAAAGCGCTGCGCCAGCCAGGCAAACGCCGCGCCTTCCATCCAGTCGGGGGCGATCCCCAGCTCGGCCGTGTTGGCGATGCGCCAGCCGGGCAGCAGGCTGGCCAGCTCCACCAGCAGCGGAGCGTTATGGGCGCCGCCGCCGCAGACATACAGCTCGGGCCGGCTCTGCGCATCCGTCAGTGCGGGCAGCTGGCGGGCGATGCTGTGGCAGGTGAGCGCCTGTAGGGTACGTTGCACATCCGCCGGGGCATGGGAGTGGCCGGCCAGCTCGCCATCGAGCCAGTCGAGGGTGAACATCTCCCGCCCGGTGCTCTTGGGGTGGGGGGCGGTAAAGTAGGGGTGAGCCAGCAACTGCTCCAGCAGTGCAGGGATAAGCTGGCCGCTGGCCGCCCACTGGCCGCCGGCATCGTAGCTGGCTCCCTTGGGGTGATGGCGGCGATACCAGCCGTCGAGCAGGGTGTTGGCCGGGCCGGTATCAAAGCCATAGACGCCGTCCGCCTGGCCCGGCAGCACCGAAATATTGGCGATGCCACCGAGGTTCAGCACCACCCGCAGGGCGCCGGGGTGGGCAAAGAAGGCCTGATGGAAGGCGGGCACCAGCGGCGCCCCCTGACCGCCGAGGGCCATGTCCATGGTGCGAAAGTCGGCCACCACATCGATGCCGGTCAGCGCCGCCAGCAGGGCCGCGTTGCCGATCTGCAGGGTAAAGCCGAGCTGGGGGCGGTGGCGGATGGTCTGGCCGTGGCTGCCGAGGGCGCGAATATCCCTGGGAGTCAGCCCCGCCTTGGCCAGCAGGGCGTGGGTGGCGGCGGCAAACTCGCGGGCGACCAGGTTGTCGGCCACCCCCATGCGGTCGATCTCGTTGTCGCCCGGGGTGCAGAGGGCGTGCAGCTCGTGCGCAGTGGGCCAGGGGTGGCTGAGGGCCGCCTCGACCCGCAGTTCATCCCCCTCGATCAGCACCAGCACGGCATCGATACCATCCATGCTGGTACCAGACATCAAGCCTATATAGCGTTCAGTCATGGGGCTTCCTTACTTGCAGGTCGGGAAAAAGCACGTGAGAGAGGGAGCTGCCTCGATTCCATACCGTATTCTGGTACCCGGCATCAAGCCGATATAACGCTCGCTCATGACTGCTCCTTGTGGGTCAATTGCCGCCGTTGGCCCGCTTGTTCTGGGCCAGCTGCAGCTCCGGGCTGTCCAGCTTGGCCAGCTGGGGCATGGCCTGGGCCTTGAAGTTGGCCAGTGCCCGTCCGCTCAGCGTCTCCGCCTGCGGCAGGTTGAGGGTGCGCGGGTTCTTGTGCACGCCGCCCACCACGAATTCATAGTGCAGGTGCGGCCCGGTGACCCGTCCGGTCCCCCCCAGATTGCCGATGGTCTGCCCCTGCTTGACACGCTGCCCCTTGTTGACGGTGCGCTTGGAGAGGTGCAGGTACTTGGTCACGTAGTTGCCGGCGTGCTTGATGAAGACGTAGTTGCCGTTGAACTGGTTGTAGCCAGCGGCCACCACGCTGCCGGAGCCCGCCGCCATGATGGGGGTGCCCACCGGCGCCACGTAGTCGATGCCGTTGTGGGGGCGTACCTTGCCGGTGACCGGGTGCAGCCGGCGCGGATTGAAGTTGGAGCTGATGTATTTGAAGTTGACCGGTGCGCGCAGGAAGCTCTTGCGCATCGCCTTGCCATCCGGGGTGTAGTAGTTGCCGTCCTCGTTCAGCACGGCGCGATAGGTGGCACCCTGGTTGACGAACTCGGCGGCCAGGATGTCGCCGGAGGCAACCCGCTCGTCATCCTGATACTTCTCTTCGTAGACCACCCGGAAACTGTCGCCCGGCTGCAGGTCCTGGGCGAAGTCGATGTCCCAGCCGAAGATGGCGGCCAAGTCCATGATCTGATCCTCGGTCATGCCGGCGTCGACGGCGGCGCCCCAGAAGCTGGAACGGATCTCGCCCTTGGCCACCTGTTCGCGGGTGTCGAGTTCGAGCTTGACCGGTCTGGCCACGAAGCTGTCGGCCTTGCGGCTCACTTTCAGCGCCTGCTCCAGGCTGTGGGGGTAGTAGAGGCTGTGCAGCTCGCCGCCCTTGGTGAGCTTGAAGGTGAGCTCCTGACCGGGTTTGAGCAGGCGCAGGGTATCCGTGCCCTCGAGCTGGTCGATGAGGTGCAGATCCGTGGTGCTGAGGCCGAGGCGCTGGAAGATGACCCCCATGTTGTCGCCGCTGCGTACCTTCACCTGTTTGGTGATGTAGCTCGGCTTGGGCGGGGCGACGGGCTTGGCTTCGGCCAGCAGCGCCTCCTCGTCGACCTGCTGCTCCATGGCCAGCTTGTTGCCGTTGTCATCGACCCGGGTAGCGACCGCCTGTTCGCTGGGCCAGGCCGCCAGCATCATCACCATGATGCTCAGGATCAGCACCATTTTTCGGTGCCAGTGAGGGAGAGAGTTGAAGGCGTGCCAAATGACCATGAGAAGCAGACGAAGTTGAGCCGGGAAGAATGTCGGAGTTTACCGCCTTTCCAATTGGCCCGCCATTCCAGTAATATGTCTGGCCCTGTGGAATCGTGATTGGAGAGTCAAAAAATGTCCCAGCTCGAGGTGGCGCTAGCCGAGATCAAGCGCGGAGCGGAAGAAATTCTGGTGGAAGAAGAACTGGTCGCCAAGTTGAAGGAAGGGCGCCCGCTGCGCATCAAGTTGGGGATGGACCCGACGGCTCCCGACATTCATCTGGGTCATACCGTGATCCTCAACAAGCTGAAGACCTTCCAGGATCTGGGCCATGAAGTGATCCTGCTGATCGGTGACTTCACCGCCATGGTGGGTGACCCCTCCGGCAAGAACGCCACCCGTCCGCCGCTCTCCGAAGAGGCCATCAAGCACAACGCCCTCACCTATGCCGAGCAGGCGTTCAAGATCCTCGATCCCGCCAAGACCCGCATCGAGTACAACTCGACCTGGCTGAGCGAGCTGGGCGCGACCGGCATGATCAAGCTGGCGGCCAAGCAGACCGTGGCCCGCATGATGGAGCGCGATGACTTCAAGAAGCGCTACAGCAACGGCCAGTCCATCGCCATTCACGAATTCCTCTATCCGCTGCTGCAAGGCTATGACTCGGTCGCGCTGAAGGCGGACGTCGAGCTCGGCGGTACCGATCAGAAGTTCAACCTGCTGATGGGCCGCGAGCTGCAAAAAGATGCCGGCATGGCGACCCAGTGCGTGCTGATGATGCCGCTCTTGGTGGGCCTGGACGGCGTCAAGAAGATGTCCAAGTCCGCTGCCAACTACATCGGCGTACACGACGCCCCGGGCGAGATGTTCGGCAAGATCATGTCCATCACCGACGATCTGATGTGGAACTACTACGAGCTGCTTTCCTTCCGTCCGCTGGCTGAAATCGAAGAGTTCAAGGCGGGCATTGCCGCCGGCACTCTCAACCCGCGCGACGTGAAGATCTGGCTGGCCAAGGAGATCATCGCCCGTTATCACGACGAGGCGGCGGCCGAAGCAGCCCACGAAGACTTCACCCAGCGCTTCTCCAAGAACGCCATTCCGGACGAAATGCCGGAAGTCGAGCTGGCACTGGAAGGCGAAGGGCTGGCCATCGCCAACCTGCTCAAAGACGCCGATCTGGTGGCCACCACCTCCGAAGCGCTGCGGATGATCAAGCAGGGCGCGGTCAAGGTTGACGGCGAGAAGCTGGACGATGGCAAGGCACTCATCGGTGCCGGTACCGCCGTCTACCAGGTCGGCAAGCGCAAGTTTGCTCGGGTGACCGTCAAGTAAGTCGCCACCACCGGCGCCGCCATAAGAAAGGCCTCCCTTGCGGAGGCCTTTTTGTTTGCTCATTTCTGCTGATAGGGATCAGCCCTCGGTTTTCAGGAAGTTGCGATAGAGCATGTAGAGGTGGGCCGAGCTCCAGCTGAAGTTGCTGGCCCCCTGCATGGCGCCGCTCTCCGGGTTGTAGTTCTCGCGGATGGGGCCGCTGCCCGCCAGCCCCTCGGCGTTGGCAAACAGCTTGTTGACGAGCTGTTGGGCATCGCTGCGATAGCCGTAGTTCTCCAGCCCCTTCACCCCGAAGTAGAACTGATCCAGCCAGACCCGGCCGCGCCAGTAGATGTCGGGGTCGTAGGCCGGGTTGGTCAGCGCCGCCGTGCCGAGCGGCACCCTGGTGTTGAACTCCTGGGCATTGAGCATCACCTCGCGTACCCGCGCCGCCTTCTCCTTGTCCGCCACCTCGGCCCAGAGCGGGCTCCACCCTTCCGGGCCACGGCCGCGGGCGGTCAACAGCTTGCCGACGCAGCCGTTGGCGTCCGGCAGATCCCCCTGGGCTATCTGGCGGTCGTAATAGAAGCCGGAGGCCTCATCGAACAGGCAGCTGTTGATGTAACCAGCCAGCTGGGTCGCCCCTTCGCGATAGCGGATCGCCTCGTCCGGCTTGCCGAGCAGCTCGGCCATGTCGGCCAGGATACGCTTCTCCTTGGCGAGGAAGGCGTTGAGCTCCACCGACTCCTGATCGATGGAGAAGCCGATGAGGCTGCCGTCGTCCTGATGGTTTTCGAAGAAGAAGACGTTCCAGTCCTGGCGCGCCTTGGCCATGTCGCCGCCATAGGTCTTGTCGGCATAGCGCTTGAGCTGATCCGGCTCGATAAAGCCGAAGCGGGCGGCGTTGTCCATGCCGGACTCCCAGCCGGCGCCGTGCTGGGCGCCGATATCCATGTCGGCGTAGCCGCCAACGCTCAATACCTGCTGATAGAGCGCCATGCCGGCGCAGCCATACCAGCCATCTCCCTCATCGGTACAGCTCGACAGATCCAGCCCGACCGGTGCCCCCGTCGGGTACTGCACCTTGAAGGTGATGTTGCCGAACTCGTCGTTGTGCTCGACGTGGCGGGTGGCGCCATATTCGATGATGCCGTTGCGGTTGTTGTCCCGCGCTCGGTACCACCAGTCGTGATAGGCCTGGATCTTCGGATACATCTCGGCGATGAAGGCCTTGTCCTGGGTGGCGCTGTAGATCTCCCAGATGGCCCAGGCGGAGAGGGGCGGCTTGGTGTCGCGCTCGTTCCAGTTGCCGCCGTCGCCACCGCGATCGGCGAGCTTGTTGTAGAAGACGGCGTCGATCACCATGCCGGCATCCTGCGGCCGAACCGGGTCATCGGCCTGGATCTGGTAGTCATACATGGCGCGCACGTTGTTCTTGGCTACCTCGGGGTTGAAGTGGGCCATGGCGTAGGCGTGCTTCCAGCTGTCCCAGGCCCAGACCCCGTCGAACCAGCGGGCGGTGTTGGAGGGGGTCACCCCGTCGTGCAGGATGGCACCGGCCGGCGAGCGCCAGTTGCCGTTGAGGGTCTCCATCGCCTTGACCGCGATACGCCGCTCCGATTCCGGGATCCCCTGATTGGAGAGGCCGCGCGCCAGGTAATCCTCCCAGCGGCGGATGGAGTCGTCGAAATGGCTGGCGGGGTCGGCCAGCAGCGCCTGGCGGCTCTGCTCGAAACGACTCGCTTCAGCACTGCTGTGGACATAGCTCTGCAGGGTGTAGATATCCTGCTGGCCCTTGGCGGCCAGGGTGAGGCTGGCCTCGCTCACGTAGCCGAGCCCCTGCTCGTCGAGGGTGGTACGGCTAGGCAGGGTGCGATCGATGCGGTAGCTGGCGCTGCCGCTTTGCATGATGTTCCAGGTGCTGCGCAGTTTGCCGAACTGGAATGCCACGCCGCGCTCGGTCTGGCTGATGCTGCGGGTCCAGGTGGGGTACTGCTCGGCGACCGTCTTGTTGGCATCCCACTGGTTGAGCAGCTCCCCCTGCCAGTTGAGCTTGAGGGTGAGCGGTGCGTCAGTGTGGTTGATGAGACGGGTGCGAACCAGCGCAGTGCGGGCATCGCCGTAGCGCAGCTCCAGTTCCAGGGTGAAGGGGTCGAATTCGAAGCGCTGCACCAGCGCCCCCGGGATGGCGTACAGCGCCTGCTTGCTGGCGCTGGTGAGCGGGAAGGCGCGGCCGCTCTCGTCGCTCAGGGTCAGCTTGTCCAATTCGCTGGCGAAGAACAGGCTGTACTCCTCGGCGATGACCATGGGTCCGGTAAAGCCGCCCCACTCGCTGTCGCTGGAGGGCAGCAGGAAGCCGTGCCAGGCACCGAGATCGAGCAGCGGGTTGTATTTGAGGTTGGAGTAGCTGTCAAAGTCACGGAACTGGAGCGGGGTGCCGCTGCGGTCGATCACGTTCTGATACTGGTTCGCCAGGGTGGCGCTGGGGGCGGCCGGGCTGCTGGAGTCATTGCCGTTGCAGGCAGTGAGGCCGAACAGGGCGACGCTCAGGGTGACGGACAGTAAACTTTTACGAAACATCTCTCGCTCCAATGACAGTTTTTGTAGGTTAAGGAAGGTGTTTTTTAGTACTTGTTTTAGTGAAAGCGTTTGCGAGAGCCATTATAGGGCGATGTTGAGGGGAATATTGGCGCTGCGTCACAGTGCAGGAGGGGGAGGTGTGAGCCGGATCACCCGGTTACACGAGGTTACATAGTTTGATGTTTTAGTAACTATTTACTTGTCTGGCGGCAGCCAGCGAGAGGGAGGAGGGGCAGGTACGCAGGTATTGATAGGGGGTCAGGCCGAACTCCTGCTTGAAGCGGGCGGCAAAGCGGCTGGGGGAGTCGTAGCCACAGGCGAGGGCCGTCTCCAGCGGCGCCAGCCCCTGCTGTAGCAGGGTGAGGGCGTGGCTCATACGCACCTGGGCCAGTAGCTGGCGAAAGCTGCGCCCCTCGGCGGCCAGCTTGCGCGCCATGGAGGCGCGGCTCATGGCGAAGTGCGGTGCGACCCCCTCCAGGGTGTGATCGGCGCCCGGCTCCACCCCTAGGTAGCGGGCCAGCCGCTCGCCGAGGGTCATGGCATGGGCGGGAAACAGCAGGTCGAGCCCGCCGGCGGCCTGCAGCTCGGCATAGAAGCCCTGCAGCAGCTGGACCTGGGTGGCCTCATGGAGCCGCCGATCCGCCATGGAGCAGACCAGCTCGAAACAGAAGGCCAGCGCCGGACTGACCGCCAGGCGCGGCTCCCTGAGCGGGCCGGCCTGGGCGGCGCTGAGCCATTCGACGGGGGGCGGGGTCAGCAGGGTCAGCGCGCGGGAGCGAAACTTGCCCTGCTCCGGCTGGTTGACGAAGGTGAGCTGGTGACCGGCCGGGATCAGCAGCCAGCTCGCCTGATCGAACGCCAGGCGCTTCTCCTGCCACCACAACTGCTTGTGACCCTGCTCCACCCAGATGATGGTGGGGGCGTAGATGAGCACCCGGTGCAGCGGCTGCTGGCGGATCCCGAGATAGTGGTGCAGTTGCAGCAGCGGCGTGCTCATCCGGCTGGCTCCTAGGGGGTGACGAAGGTGGCGGTCAGGGTGGCCTTGCCAAGGGCCATGCTGTTGAGCATGTAGCCTACCATGGCGGGCGGGGTGTCTGTCTTCACCTCCAGGGCCTGGGGCAGGGCCCAGGCGGTAAACTGGTAGCGGTGCATGCCGTGGCCGGCGGGCGGGCAGGGGCCGCCGTAACCCTGGCTGCCGAAGTCGGTCTTAAGCTCCAGCCCTTGCTTGAGCTTGCCGGAGGTGTTGCTCGGCAGCTCGCTCTGACTGGCCGGCAGGTTCACTACCAGCCAGTGCCACCAGCCGCTGCCGGTGGGCGCGTCGGGGTCATAGGCGGTGATGGCGACGCTCTTGGTGCCGGCCGGCAGGTCCTGCCAGCTCAGCTGGGGCGAGCGGTTGTCACCGCTGCAGCCAAAGCCGTTGAAGCTGAAGGCCTTGTCCATCAGCTGGCCTTCGTGGATGTCGCTGCTCTTTAGGGTCATGGCACTGGCGGGCAGGGTCGCCACGCACAGCAGGGAGAGCAGGGTGGTTCGCTTGGCAATCTTCATGGTGAGGCTCCTCGGTGGATGATGGGATCAGTCTAGCGAAGAGGGGGAGAAGGTGAGTGACTCAACCGCTCAAAGTGGCCGTTTTACTGCCATGATATGAGTCGTTATGTTGATTGCTGGTGAGCGCTGCGAAAGAGGGTGGCACGCCGGGCATAAAAAAACCGGCATCCAGGATGCCGGTTTTTTACTGTGCTGACAGCTGATCGCGCAACTTAGCGCAGGATCATCTCGTCACGGCCCGGGCCGACGGAGACCATCGGCACCGGTACGCCCAGCAGCTCTTCGATGCGCAGTACGTACTGCTGAGCCGCTTTGGGCAACTCGGCGAAGGTACGGCAGCCGGTGATGTCTTCGCTCCAGCTTTCCATCACTTCGTAAACCGGCTTCAGACCGGCAGTTTGCGGCCAGATCGGGTTCTCGGTGTGGGCACCTTCGTAGGCGACGCAGATCTTCAGATCCGGCAGACCGGTCAGGCAGTCCAGCTTGGTCAGTGCCACTTCATTGGCAGCCTGCAGCTCGACACCGTTCTTGGTGGCAACGGCATCGAAGTAGCCGACGTCGCGGGGACGACCGGTGGTGGCGCCAAACTCGTTGGCGATCTTGCGGAACTCGTCCTGGTTCTCCATGGCGGTCAGCAGGGTGCCGGTACCGACGGAGGTGCTGAACGCCTTGGCGACGGCGATGACGCGCTCGGGACGCAGACCCGGCAGGCCGCCACCGATGCCGGCATAGGCGCCGGAGACGTGGGAGGAGGTCACCCAGGGGTATTCGCCGTAGATCAGGTCACGGCCGGCGCCCAGCTGGGCTTCGAACAGCAGGGTCTTGCCTTCGGCCTGCAGCGCTTTGAGCGGCATGCTGACGTTGCAGACGGAGTCGATCCAGGGGGCGGACACTTCCAGCAGCCAGTCGGCCATCTCCTGGGCGGTCTGGTTGAATTCGAAGGTCGGGTAGAGTGCCTTGAGTTGCGGCAGTTTCCAGTCGAGGAAGAATTGAATACGCTCGACCAGCACTTCCGGCTGCTTCAGCCAGCCCACCAGGATCGCTTTCTTCATGACGCGATCACCATAGGCGGGAGCGATGCCCTGACGGGTGGAACCGTAGGCGCCGTCGCCCAGGCGCTGCTCTTCCAGGGTATCTTCCATGGCGTGCAGCGGCAGGCAGAGGGTGGCGCGATCAGAGATGGCCAGCTTGGGAGTGACGCCGGAGGCTTTCACTTCGTCCAGCTCGACGGTCAGTTTCTCGGGGCTGATCACCATGCCAGGGCCGAGCACGACCAGGCAATCCGGGTTGAACACACCGCTCGGAACCTGGTGCAGCTTGAAGGTGCCAAGGTCGTTGACGACGGTATGGCCGGCGTTGTTGCCGCCCTGGAAGCGAATGCTGGCGCCTGCTTGGCCTGCCAGATAATCCACGATGCGGCCTTTGCCTTCATCACCCCAGTTGGCACCTACGACTACGATAGACGACATGACTCTTTCTCCTAAGACGTTAGGCGATCATCCTAGGAGGCTCAGGAGGATTAGAAAAATTAATTATCTTTATAATTCCGATAAGAGAGTCATATAATTGCGGTGAATTTATCGGCAAACCGCCCCGCTGCCGTGCCGGCATCCCCGTCAGGGGCCCGTGCGGCCGTGGCGGCACAAGAGGATCCCCATGCTGGATATTCACTGGCTGCACACCTTCGTCACCCTGGCCCGGCTGCAGCACTTCGGCCAGACCGCCACCGAACTGCACATGACCCAGCCCAATGTGAGCCTGCACCTCAAGAATCTGGAGCAGGCCACCCGGGTCAAACTCATCGAGCGCAGCCCGTTTCGGCTGACCCAGGCCGGCGAGCGGCTGCTGCAAAGCGCCGAGCGCGCCATCGCCGAGCTGCAGCTCTGCCAGTCCGATCTCAACGCCCTCAACCAGCTGAGTCAGGGGACGCTGGCCATCGCCGCCAGCGACATCATCTCGCGCCTGCTGCTCATTCAACCCTTTCAGCGCTTCAAGCAGGAGTTCCCCGGCATCGACCTCACCCTGTTCAACACCACTTCGGATCAGGCAGCTGAGCTGGTCAAGGCGGGCAAGGCGGATCTGGGCTTCGTGATGGCGCAAAAGCGCAGCGAGCCGCTGTTCTACACCGAGTTGCAGCAGGTGACCTGGTGCGCGCTGGGCCACGGTCTCGCCCGCTGGCAGGCGCGGGCAAAGGCGGGGGAGAGCGATCCCCTCGACGAGCCGACCCTGATCCTGCTGGGCCACGACACCCGTACCCGGGCGCTTATCGACCCCTCTTTGCCGCTGCTCGGTCTGCCCAGCTGCCGCATCATGGAGGTGGGCAGCGTGGACGCCCAGCTCGACTGGGCCGAAGCGGGCTTCGGAGTGGCCATAGTGCCGGACTTTTCCATTCACCCGCGGCTCAAGCTGACCGCCCCGGTGACCCGGCTCACCGACTTTCCCGGCACCAGCTTAGGGTACGTAGTGCGCCAGAACCAGGTGCTGTCGCGCGCCATCAAGCAACTGCTGCACTGGGTGGAGCAGGAGATCCAGCGCCCGCAGCCGTTGCCGGACGCCAGGGCGTGAGTCCACCCAATATCGAAACAAAAAGAGGCCACCCTTGGGTGGCCTCTGTCGTTGTGGCTGTTTGGCGACCTTACTGGGCAGGTGCGCCGTCCCCGGTCGGTGAGGCGGCGCTCGGTGCGGGCGGTGTTATCGGTACCTGTGCTGTCGATGCCGGTTCGGCGGGGGCAGGCGAGGCGGGTTGTTCCCCGCTCATCACGGCAGAGGAGCTTGGCGCGGCCGTGCCCGTCAGCTTGCCGCCCTGCTCCACGGCGGCCCCTTCGAGCACGTTACTGGCACCCGGTTTGGTGGCTGCGGCTGCCGAGGGGGTCGGCAGCAGGGCGCCAGGGGTCTGCCCGGACGAGGTGGCGGGCGCACCTTCCGGGGAGGGGGCGCCCGTCTCGCCGGTGGGTTGTTTCGCGTCCTCACCAGCGGGGTGTTCCACTTCGGTGGGCTGCGCCGCTGAGGTTGCCAGGGCCTCCGAGGCCGCCGGAGCCGGGTTCAGGGCTTCGGGCAGCAGGGCGGGCGGGGCATCCGCCATGCCGGCGTGGCGCGGTACTTCCGCCTCACCCTGCATCCCCTCCAGGGTGAGAGCGGTGAGGGCCGGATGGAGGCGGGTGAACTGCTTGAGTCGCCCGCTCAGCACGTCGCGCACGGTGCGCACCTCGCCCTCTGGCAGGCTGGCCAGCGCCACCAGCTCGGCGGTGACGGCGAAGGTGTTGACGCCGCTCGGCTGGCCCGGGTAGAGGTTGGCGCCGATGCGGCTGCGCTGATAGTAGGGATGCTGTTTGAGCAGCGCGTCGACCTGCTCCCCTTCGATGGGGATGAGGCGCGCCTTGCAGCGGCCGGTGAGATCGCCGATGGCCTGGTTGGGGTGGCCCGCCACCACGAAGGCGGCGTCCAGGGTGCCGTCACAGAGCCCCTCCAGCCGGTTGTTGGCCGCGGCGGGGATGACGGGGGCAAAGCTCTTGGCCTGCCAGCCCATGGCATCGAGCAGGGCCTGGCTGGTGATGTGCTCGCCGGAGCCCGGGTTGCCCAGATCGACCCGTTTGCCCTCGATGTCGGCCAGGGTGTTGATGTTGCTGTTGGCACTGGCGAGCAGGGTCAGCGACTCCTGATGAAGCCGATAGAGGCTGCGCAGCTGGTCGTCGGGCGCCTGACCCATGAAGGGGCCGGTACTGTGGGCGGCGTGGTGCACCACATCGGACTGCACCAGCGCCAGCTGCACTTTCCCTTGATGCAGCGCCTTCAGGTTGGCAAGGGAGCCGGAGGTGCTCTGCACCGAGCAGTGCAGGCCATGGCTGGCCGTCTCTTCATTGAGCAGCCGGCAAATGGCACCACCGGTCGGGTAGTAGACGCCGTTGAGGGGCCCAGTACCGATGGTGAGATTGGCAGGCGTGGCTGCCTGCAGGGGCAGCGCCAGGGCCGCTGCCAGCCAGGGCAGGGTGCGGCGAAGCAGAGTCGGCAGATAGTGCAAGGCTGGTTGGGGCATAGTGAACCGGATCAATGGCTGATAAAAGGGATGGGGCTGGCCCATCCCGGTTGGCATTCGGCCGCGCCAGCTGCTGGCGGCGGCACTGCACCGTATTCGGCGCCATCGATATCCCGGGTTGCGGGGCCGTGGCGGCATGTTGCGAAAATATACCCTATTGCGATCGGATACGGATCTGGCTGACTTCAATATATTGCGGGGCCGGCTGCTGCCGGCCCCGCCACTGCCCATAGGGTGAGGCCATGAGGGAGAAAGCGCGTGATCAGCGCGCCAGAATGGCTTTTTCCATGCGGGCTAGCGCCTCGACGAGGCGAGCCCGGGTGCAGCCGAAGTTGAGCCGCACGAACTGGCCGTCACCAAACTGGGCACCGGGAGAGAGCCCCACCCCGGCCTGCTCGAAGAAGGTGATGGGGTCGTCCAGCCCGAGTGCGCTCATATCGATCCAGGCGAGGTAGGTGGCTTGGTGGCGCGCCAGCTTGATGCCGGGCCAGCGGGCGACCGCCTGCTCGATCAGGGCCAGGTTGGCGGCCAGGTAGTCGAGCTGTTCGCTGAGCCACTGCTCGCCGCCTTCGTAGGCCGCCTCTGCCGCCACGAAGCCCAGCAGGTTGACGTCGGCACTGATGCCGCGCATCGCCTGCTGCAGCTTGAGGCGCAGACGGGCATTGGGCACCACCGCGAAGGAGCAGCAGAGCCCGGCGATGTTGAAGGTCTTGCTCGGGGCCATCATCACCGCCGAGCGCTCGGCCGCCGCCGGGTTGATGGCGCCGTAGGGGATGTGGCGGGCGTCCTTGTCCAGCAGCAGGTCGCAGTGAATTTCATCGGAGCAGATCACCAGGTTGTGGCGCTCGGCGATGGCGTCGATGGCCAGCAGCTCCTCGCGGGTGAACACGGTGCCGCCCGGGTTGTGCGGGTTGCACAGCAGCAGCAGATCCGCCGCCGGCGCCTGGCGCTCCAGCTCCTCGATATCCAGCACCCAGCGACCGGCCTCTTCCACCATGGGCACGGTGAGCAGCGGCCGGTCGTTGAAGCCCGGCGCCTGCAGGAAGGGGTAGTAGACCGGCTTGGGGGTGATGATGCCGCGCCCGTGCTGGCTCCAGGCCTTGCAGGCGAGGTTGAGACCGGGCACCACCCCGGGCAGGAAGACGATCCACTCGGGCTGGATGGTCCAGCCATAGCGGCTGGCCAGCCGTGCGATGATGAGTTCGATCAGCCGGGGAGAGGGGCGCGAGTAGCCGAAGATGCCGTGGGCGACCCGTGCCGTGAGGGCCTCGATGACGGCAGGGGGGGAGACGAAGTCGGTGTCGGCAACCCACATGGGCAGCACGTCCTGTCCCTTGTACTTGTCCCATTTCAGGCTCATGGTGCCGCTGCGATCTATTTCCCGGTCAAAATCAAACATGTGAAATCCTTATGCTGGCCAGTGGGCTTTCACTGTACGGGGTCGGGGACGGGGTCGCAAGCCTTGAGGTGGCTCTTGATAATGACATAAAATAAGCGGCGCCATTTCATGCACTTGCCGAATTTTGGCCAGTTTTCTTCCCTCCAATCAGTGGTAATTCTATGCGCTTGCTGACCGCCGCTCGCAACAGGACGGATCCCGTCTCTCTCTCTTTTCTGGCCGTGACCTTTATGACCGGGGTGGCGGTGGCACTGCAGGTACCCACCTTGAGCCTGTTTCTGGCCGAGGAGGTGCAGGTGCGCCCCTTCCTGGTGGGGCTCTTCTATACCGTCAACGCGGTGATTGGCATCCTCATCAGCCAGTGGCTCGGCCATCGCTCCGACAACAAGGGGGATCGCAAGCGGCTGATCCTGCGCTGCTGCTTCGCCGGCGTGGTGCTCTCCCTGCTGTTTGCCTGGAACCGGCAATACTGGCTGTTGGTGAGCCTGGGGGTGTTGCTGGCGAGCCTGGCCGCCACCGCCAGTCCCCAGCTGTTCGCGCTGGCGCGTGAATACGCCGACAGCCGCAACAAGCGGGCCGACATGTTCAGCTCGGTGCTGCGGGCCCAGTTCTCGCTGGCCTGGGTGATAGGGCCCCCCATCGCCTTCGCGCTGGCCATCGGTTATGGCTTCGAGGTGATGTACCTCGCCTCCGCAGTGGCCTATCTGCTCTGCGCCTTCGTGGTGTGGCGCTGGCTGCCCTCGCTGCCGCTGCCGGTGATGGACAGCGAGGTGGAGCGGGTCAGCAGCTGGCGGGATCCGTCGGTGCGGGCGCTCTTCATTGCCTCCACCCTGATGTGGACCTGCAACAGCATGTACCTCATCAACATGCCGCTCTACATCACCCGCGAGCTGGGGCTGGAGGAGAAGCTGGCCGGGGTGCTGATGGGCACGGCGGCGGCCCTCGAGATCCCCTTCATGCTGCTGGCGGGCCATTACACCCAGCGTTTTGGCAAGCGTCCCATGATGCTGCTGGCGGTGCTGGCCGGGGTCGGCTTCTACGTGGGGCTGGTGACCCTGTCGAGCCAGCATGCTCTGATTGCGCTGCAACTGCTCAACGCCATCTTCATCGGCATCGTCGCCGGCATCGGCATGTCCTACTTCCAGGATCTGATGCCGGGTCGCGCCGGGGTGGCGACCACCCTGTTCGCCAACAGCATCCGCACCGGCTCCATCATGGCGGGGGCTATTGCCGGGACTGTGGCGGAGATCTGGAGCTTCCACGGGGTCTTCATGGTGGCCATGGGCTTGGCGCTGCTGGCGCTGGCCGCCTGCTGGCGGGTGCCGAACGTCTGAAAGCGGAGGGGTTGAGGGGGCGAGCGGGTCGGCCCGCCTCACTGTCTGATGGCGGCGGGGAGACGCTCTAGCGGTCGTTGTCGTTCTGGTATTCGTTGCGCAGGCAGCGCAGCAGCAGCTCGGTGGCCGGGCCCAGCGCATCGGCCGACGGAGTCAGCAGATAGGTATAGAGGTGGCGCTCGTTGCCGCTTGCCAGATCCAGCGGTACCAGGGCGCCGCTTGTCAGCTCTTCCTGCACCAGGTGGCGCGGCAGCCAGGCGTAGCCGAGGCCGAGCTTGAGCATGGCGATCACCTCGTGGTAATGGGTCGCCTTCCAGCCGGTGTCGTCCGCGTCGTTCCAGTCCACCGAGCGGTGAATGGGGGGATGCAGGCTGATCTGGTTGTGGCTGGCCAGCTCCTCGGCGGCGATGGCGCCACCCTGGGTGGCGAGCGGGTGCTCGGCCGAGCAGAGCGGCAGCAGGCACACCTCGTCCAGCGGCAGGCCGGTGCGATCGTGGGGCAGGTGCTCGGAGAGCATCAGATCCCCTACCTGCAGGGCGTTGAAGTGGCAGTGAATGCGCTCGTGCAGATTGACCCGGCAGCCCCGGCTGCGGGGATAGAAGTTGGCCAGTGCCCGATAGAGTCGCTCGCGCGGCTGCAGCACCGACACATAGAGGTTGATCTGCGGCTCCCACTGCCGCTCCAGGTTGTTGGCCAGGTTCTCCAGCTCTTCCACCTGCTGGCTGAGCTGACGGGCCCGCTTGAGGAAGATCTCCCCCGCCGGCGTCAATACCGCCTTGCGCCCTCTCACCTCCAGCAGAGCCACACCCAGACTCTGCTGCAGCTTGGCTACCGCATGATTGAGAGAGGATTGGCTCTTGTTCAGCGCCTCGGCGGCCTGGGCGTAGCCGCCACAGTCAACCACGGCCTGAAAGATCCGCCATTGCTCAAACGTGCTCTTGGGACGAAACATATCTCAACCTGATAAGGGAGCGGATGTTGAAACAGGGTGCCGACGGCACCCTATTGAATGTAACCCCATGCGGCGCAGGGTTGCGGTTATTTTGTTGATTTATTTGGGCTGGGCCACAAAGGTCTGGCCGGTTTTGCCCCGGCTGTCCGCGCCCATCAGATAGAGATAGAGCGGCATCAGGTCGGCGGGGGTCTTGAGGTTCATCGGATCTTCGGCCGGGAAGGCGCTGGCCCGCATCTTGGTGCGGGTGCCGCCCGGGTTGAGGGTGTTGACCCGCACACCGGTATTTTCCAGCTCGTCCGCCAGCACTTCCATCATGCCTTCGATGGCGAACTTGGAGATGGCATAGGTGCCCCAGTAGGCGCGGCCCTTGCGGCCTACGCTGGAGGAGGTGTAGACGATGGAGGCCTCGCCCTGCTCCTTGGCGGTCTGGCGGATGAGCGGCAGCAGCGCCTGGGTCAGCAGGAATTCCGATTTGACGTTGACCTGCATCACCTCGTCCCACTCCTGCTCCTGGATGTGTTCGAACGGTGACAGGGTGCCGAGCAGGCCGGCGTTGAACAGCACGCCGTCGAGGCGGCCGAACTGCTGGGCGAAGGTCTCGGCCATGCCAAGGTAGTGGCTCTTGGTCGCCCCCTTCAGATCCACCGGCACGATGGCGGGCAGCGGGTGGCCGGCGGCCTCGATCTGGTCGTAGACTGCCTCCAGCTTGGCGCTGGTGCGGCCGAGCAGGATCACGGTGGCGCCGTGGGCCGCATAGGTGAGCGCCGCTTCGCGGCCGATGCCGTCACCGGCACCCGTGACCAGAATGACCTTGTCCTTGAGCAGATCCCGGGGGGCCTGATAGTTGAACATGACAACTCCTGTTAACAATTCGTGGCAGATGCGCGCGGCAAATAGAGGGGCAAGTGTACTGATCCCGCACGGCGTTTGACCAGTATGAGATGGCAAAAATGTGAATAAATCAGAGGGGTTGTGATTGTCGATTGGCATTTTTGACGGGTTGACGCAGAGTTTTTGCGCACACCGGGCAAACTCCCTAGAATGTGAAAAAATCGTCCCTCCGGGGCACACCAGTGGAGCATCAAGTGGCATTTTTGACCGAATACGGCCTGTTCCTGGCCAAGACCCTCACCCTACTGCTCGCCATCGGCGCCGTCATCCTGATGGTGGTGAGCAGCCGTCAGCCCAAATCCCGCAAGGGGGAGCTGGTGGTGACCGATCTCTCCAGCGAGCTGGAGCAGGGACGTCACCAGTTGCAGGCCGCGCTGGCCGGCAAGGCGGAGCGCAAGCAGCTGGAGAAGGCGCGCAAGGCCGAACACAAGGCCCGGGCAAAGAGCGAAGATGCGCGCAGCCGGCTGTTCGTCATCGATTTTCACGGCAGCATGGATGCCAAGGAAGTGGCCTCCCTGCGTGAAGAGGTGAGCGCCGTGATAGGGGTGGCCCAGCCGGGCGACGAGGTGCTGCTGCGGCTGGAATCCGGCGGTGGCGTGGTGCACGGCTACGGCCTGGCTGCCTCCCAGCTGCAGCGGCTGCGGGATCGTGACATCAAGCTGACCGTGGCCATCGACAAGGTGGCGGCGAGCGGCGGCTACATGATGGCCTGCGTGGCGGATCAGATCCTGGCGGCGCCGTTCGCCATCGTCGGCTCCATCGGGGTGATCGCCCAGCTGCCGAACTTCAACAAGCTGCTCAAAAAGCACGACATTGAGTTCGAGATGCACACCGCTGGCCAGTACAAGCGCACCATCACCATGTTCGGCGAGAATGACGATCAGGGGCGCGAGAAGTTTCGCGAGGAGCTGGGCGCCATTCACGAGCGCTTCAAGGCATTCGTGGCCGAGCACAGACCCAACCTCGACATCGACAGCGTCACCACCGGCGAACACTGGCTGGCGAGCCAGGCCAAGCAGCTCGGGCTGGTGGACAGCCTCTGCACCAGTGATGACTATCTGCTGGCCCAGACCAGCCAGCATAAGGTGGTCGGCATTCGCTACAGCAAGCCAAAAAGCCTGACCCAGAAGCTCGGTCAGCAGGCCGCCGTGGCGCTGGAGTCCGGTCTTGGTCGGCTGTGGCAGCAGGGCCCCTGGCGCTGAGTCAGGGCAACGTAAAACCCAACAAAAAGCCGGGCACTTGCCCGGCTTTTTGTTGGGTCGGTTCTGCAGGCCGATGGCGCGTCTCAGCGCTGGAACGGGTAGACGGAGCCGAGTTTGAGGATCTGGGTCAGCTCGTCCAGCGCGGTGCGGGACTCCATGACCAGCGCCGGATCCCGCAGGTCGTCCAGTGCCAGGCTGTCGCGATAGTGGCGATCGACCCAGCCATCGAGGCGGGCAAACTGGCTGTCGCTGATGAGGCAGGCCGGGTTGACGGCGGCCAGTTCGGTGTCGTTCATCGCCACCCGCAGCCGCAGGCAGGCGGGGCCGCCGCCGTTGCGCATGCTCTGCTTCACATCCATGTAGTGCACCCCCTTGATCGGGGTCCCCAGGGTCACCAGCTTGGCCAGATAGGCCGACACCGCCGGGTTGTCGCGACATTCGGTGGGGGCGATGATCGCCATCTCGCCGGACGGCAGGGTGAGGATCTGGGTGTTGAACAGATAGGACTTCACCGCATCCTGTACCGACACCTCGGCAGTCGGCACCTCGATAAAGTGCAGCTCGCCGTCGCCGAACTTGGTGCGCACCTCGGCCAGCGCCGAGGCGGTATTGAGAAACGCCTGCTGGTGGAAGAACAGCACGTTCTGGTTGCCCACCGCGATCACGTCGTTGTGGAACACCCCCTGATCGATGACGTCCGGGTTCTGCTGGATGAACACGGCGCTCTCGTCCCCCAGGCCGTGCAGGCGGGCGATGGCCTGGCTCGCTTCCAGGGTCTGGCGGGCCGGGTAGCGTTTGGGGGCGGGTTGGGAGACATCGAAGGCGCTGCGGCCATAGACGAACAGCTCGACCCCGGATTCGCCATAGGCGCGGCACAGCCGGGTGTGGTTGGCGGCCCCCTCGTCACCGAAGTGGTCGTTCTCCGGCAGGTGCTGATGGTGATAGAAGTGGCGGTCGTTGTTGAACACGGCGCGCAGGATGTGGCCGGTCACCTCGGGTTCGAGGGAGCGGTGAAACTTGTTGGTCAGGTTGGCGGGGGTGAAGTGGATGCGGCCATCCTGGGTATCGGCACTCGGGGAGACGGTGGCGGCGTTGGCGGTCCACATGCTGGAGGCCGAATAGCAGGCGGCCAGCACGGCGGGTGCCTGTTTGGCGGCCTGGGCCAGCACGCTGGCGTCGTTGCCGGTGAAGCCGAGGCGGCGCAGGGTGGCGAGATCCGGTCGCTCCTGCGGGGCCAGCACTCCCTGGGTCATGCCGAGCTCGGTCAGTGCCTTCATCTTGCGCAGACCCTGCTTGGCCGCCTCCTTCGGATTGGACGCCTCCTTGGCATTGTTCTGGGAGGCGACGTTGCCATAGGACAAGCCGGCATAGTTGTGAGTCGGGCCGACCAGGCCGTCGAAGTTGACCTCGAAGTGCTTCATTGAGTACATCCTTTCGATTTTTATATGGGTAGCGGTTCCTTCCGCGCACAATGCTGTGGGATGCAGCCATTATAAGGAGATTTTGTCTTTTGTAACAAGCTGATAACGAAACTGGTTTGTTATGTTACAAGAGCGGTTGGTTATGTCGTTTCAAATATAAAAAGAGGGTGGATATAGCATAAAAATAAAAAAGCGGTTGCTTCCCGCGGCTCGGCTTCGCATTAATAAATAAAGAAACAAAGTGGTTCGGGCTGCCGGGCAAATTTGCTCACAAGATTGCTTTTTCCCGTCAAATCTCTTATACAGCCCCACAAAACCGCACACCAACCCCGTCGGGTGCAATGAGGATAATAGTTACAGCATGGGCAAATCACTGGTCATAGTGGAGTCTCCGGCCAAGGCCAAGACCATCAACAAATATTTGGGCAAGGACTACGTGGTGAAATCCAGCGTCGGTCACGTGCGCGATCTGCCCACCAGCGGCAGCGCCAGCAACGAGCCCAAAAAACCTGTCATTCGCGGCATCAAGTTGAGCGAAGCAGAGAAGGCTGCCAAGGATCGCAATGCCCTGTTCTCACGGATGGGGATCAATCCGACCGCAGGCTGGCAGGCCAACTACCAGATTTTGCCCGGCAAGGAAAAAGTGGTCAGCGAGTTGCAGAGTCTGGCCGAGAAGGCCGACACCATCTATCTCGCAACCGACTTGGATAGAGAGGGAGAAGCGATCGCCTGGCACCTGCGCGAGATCATCGGCGGCGACGACAGCCGCTACAAGCGCGTGGTGTTCAACGAGATCACCAAGACCGCCATCCAGGAGGCGTTTGCCCAGCCATCCGAGCTGAACATTCACCGCGTCAACGCCCAGCAGGCCCGTCGTTTCCTCGACCGGGTGGTGGGTTACATGGTCTCCCCGCTGCTCTGGAAGAAGCTGGCCCGCGGCCTCTCCGCCGGTCGGGTACAGTCCGTCGCAGTGCGCCTCATCGTCGATAAAGAGCGTGAGATCAAGGCGTTCGTACCGGTCGAGTTCTGGGATCTCAACGCCGATCTGCTGACCGCCGACAAGAGCGATCTGCGGATGGAAGTGGTCAGCCGCAACGGCGCCGACTTCAAGCCGGTGACCCAGGCCGAGACCTTCGCCGCCGTGGCCGCCCTGGAAGGGGTCGACTACAAGGTAGTGAACCGGGAAGACAAGCCGACCGGCTCCAAGCCGTCCGCCCCTTTCATCACTTCTACCCTGCAGCAGGCGGCCTCTACCCGGCTGAGCTTCGGGGTCAAGAAGACCATGATGATGGCCCAGCGTCTCTATGAAGCGGGTTACATCACCTACATGCGTACCGACTCCACCAACCTCAGCAAAGAGGCGGTCGAGGCGGTGCGGGAATACATCGGCGAGCAGTATGGCGCCGCCTACCTGCCGAGCGATCCAAACCTGTATGGCGCCAAGGCCAATGCCCAGGAGGCCCACGAGGCGATCCGCCCCTCCAGCGTGCTGGTGACTGCCGAGATGCTGGAAGGGATGGAGCCCGACGCCATGCGGCTCTATGACCTCATCTGGCGTCAGTTTGTCGCCTGTCAGATGACGCCGGCCCAGTACGACTCCTCCACCCTGACCGTCAAGGCGGGTGAGTTCGAGCTCAAGGCGCGCGGCCGTACCCTGCGCTTCGCCGGTTGGACCAAGGCGCTGCCGCCGATGGGCCGCAAGGGCGAAGACAGCCAGCTGCCGGCGGTGACCGTCGGCGAGATCCTCAAACTCGTCAAGCTGGATCCGCGCCAGCACTTCACCAAGCCGCCCGCCCGCTTCACCGAAGCGGCGCTGGTACGCGAGCTGGAGAAGCGCGGCATCGGCCGTCCGTCTACCTACGCCTCCATCATCTCCACCATCGTCGATCGTGGCTATGTGCGGGTCGAGAGCCGCCGTTTCTTCGCCGAGAAGATGGGTGAGATTGTCACCGACCGGCTGGTGGAGAACTTCGTCGAACTGATGAACTACGAGTTCACCGCCAAGATGGAAGACAAGCTCGATGGCATCGCCGAAGGGAGCCTGGAGTGGAAGAAGGTGCTGGACGCCTTCTACGCCGAGTTCACCCAGGAGCTGGAAAAAGCGGACAAGGCGCCGGAAGAGGGGGGCATGCGTGCCAACCAGATGGTGCTAACCGACATCGACTGCCCGGATTGCGGCCGCAAGATGGGTATCCGTACCGCCACCACCGGGGTGTTCCTCGGCTGTTCCGGCTACGCCTTGCCGCCCAAAGAGCGTTGCAAGAAGACCATCAACCTGGTTTCCGCCGACGAGTTCGTCTCCGCCACCGACGGTGAAGAGGCAGAAACCGAGGCGCTGCGTGCCAAGCATCGCTGTGGTGTGTGTGGCACAGCCATGGATGCCTACATCATCGACGACAGCCGCAAGCTGCACGTCTGTGGTCGCAACCCGGATTGCGATGGCTACGAAATCGAAAAAGGCCAGTTCAAGCTCAAGGGTTACGAAGGGCCGAGCATCGAGTGCGACCGCTGCGGCTCCGAGATGCAGCTCAAGAACGGCCGCTTCGGCAAGTACATGGGTTGCACCAACGACACTTGCAAGAACACCCGCAAGATCCTGAAAAACGGTGATATCGCGCCGCCGAAGGAAGACCCGGTCCCGCTGCCGGAGCTCAAGTGCACCCAGTCCGACGCCCACTTCGTGCTGCGTGACGGGGCGGCCGGCCTGTTCCTGGCCGCCAGCAACTTCCCGAAATCCCGCGAGACCCGTGCGCCGCTGGTGGAAGAGCTCAAGCGCTTCAAGGAGCGTCTGTCGCCCAAGCACCAGTATCTGGCCGATGCCCCGGCGTCAGATCCTGACGGAAACCCCGCCATCGTGCGCTTCAGTCGCAAGACCAAGGAGCAGTACGTGATGACCGAGGTCAACGGCAAGGCGACCGGCTGGACGGCGCACTACGACAACGGCAAGTGGCAGGAGAGCCTGGCCAAGTCGAAGAAGGCGTGATTGCGCGCAGTTCACACTCTGATGAAAGAGGCCCCTTGCAGGGGCCTTTTTGTTTTCGGATGGCGGTATACTGAAACCGCTGCAAGGATGGCAGCGCTGGACACGGAGGTTGTGATGGAGATTAACGAGATCCGGCCGGGAATGACCTGTCTGACCCGGGAAGGAACCGCCTATGTGCTGGAAGTAGACAAGCAGAGTCTGCTGGTGCTGCTGCAGCGGGAGTACGAAACCATCCCGGTGCAGGTGCGCAGCGACGAGATCCTGGCCCCCATCACCCGGTGAGGCGGGCCGCCATCGTCAAAAGGGCAGGAGAAACAGCAGCTCGGCGAGGTCGGGCTGCCACTGCCACTCCCGCATCCTGACCCGCCCGCCAATCACGGGCACCCCCTCTTCCTGCAGCAATCCAGCCTGTTTATCGAAGCCTGCCGACCCCTTGGGCAGTGAAATGGTGCCCGCTGCGCCCAGCACCCGGTGCCAGGGCAGCACCTTGTCGGTCTCCCGCAGCACCTTGCCCACCAGCCTGGCCCGACCGGGCAGCCCCGCCAGATCCGCCACCTGGCCGTAACTCACCACGCGACCGGCCGGGATCAGGGCGAGGATCGCCTCGATGCGGGCAACCTTGTTCAGCGGGGCAGGGGTCGATTCCATTCTCATCCGGATCACTCGTCAATAACGACAGAAGCGCCATTGTGGCGCTTCTGTCGGGTGGCTGGCAAATGGGTCAGCCGAAGGTCTGGCTGAGCCCCTTGAGCTGCTTGGCCCGCTCCAGCAGCTCCTGACTGGAGTCGTCGACCTCCTGCATCTTCTGGCTGTTGGCGTGGGAGTACTCGGAGATCTGGTTGATGCTGCGGCTGATGTCCTCCACCACCGTCTGCTGCTGCTCGGCGGCGGCGGCTATCTGGGTGGAGAACTCGGTGACCAGCTCGATCTCCTGCAGCACGGTATGCAGGCTGCTGGAGCCCTGGCGGGTCATCTCGGCGCATTCGCGGGTCTGCTGCAGGTTCTCCTGCATCATCCCCTTCCAGCGGCCCAGGGTGTGCTGGATCTGCTGGATGCTGCCCTGGATCTGCTCGGTCGCCTTGTGGGTGCGGGTCGACAGGGTCCGCACCTCGTCGGCCACCACCGCAAAGCCGCGCCCCTGCTCACCGGCCCGGGCTGCCTCGATGGCGGCGTTCAGCGCCAGCAGGTTGGTCTGGTCGGCGATGCCCTGGATCTCCCCCATCACGCTGCCGATCCGCTCCGACTCGCTGGCCAGCTCCACCGCCGAGTTGAAGGCGAGCTCTGCCTGTCTGGCGAGCTGCTCGATGCGCTGCTCGGTCTGGGCCAGCTGCTTGTCCGTGTGCTGGCAGCGGCTGCGCGCCTCGCTGACCTGGCCGTTGGAGTCCTGGATGTTGCGGGCAATCTCGTGGGCCGTGCTGGCCATCTGGGTCATGGCGGCGGCCATCTGCTGGGTCTGGGCATCCTGTTCGTTGATGTCGAGGCAGGCCTGATGGGAGGCCTGTTTCAGGTTGGTGGCCAGGGTCTGCAACGGATTGGTCGCATCGTTGACCCGGCCCAGCACGGTGCGGATGCGGGCCTGCAGCATCTTGATGTGAAAGTCGGCGATGGCGCCGGGGCCGTCACCGGAGTAGACCAGCCGGGTCAGGCTGTCGTATTCGCGACCGAGCTGCTGCAGATAGAGCGGCAGGGCGAAGAGCTCACGCCAGTAGGCGCCGCCGATGAGCAGCAGGGGCAGCAGCATCAGCAGGGCTGTCATCGGGCCCTGACTGCTGGCGGCCCAGCCCAGCAGGCCGAGCAGCAACAACGCGAGCAGCGGCAGGCGGGCACGGGCGAGGGAGGGGAGGCGGCTGCTGGTGCCGCTTTCCGCCTTGAGCAAGGCCTGGTAGGTCTGGCTGGCGATACGCTTGAGCTGGGGATCCGGCTTGCAGCGCACCGACTGGTAGCCGCTGATCCGGTTGCCCTCGTAGATGGGGGTCACATAGGCATCGACCCAGTAGTAGCGGCCATCCTTGCAGCGGTTCTTCACCATGCCGCGCCAGGGTTTGCCCTCCTTGAGGCGGGCCCAGAGATCGGCGAAGGCGGCCTTGGGCATGTCGGGGTGGCGTACCAGGTTGTGATTGTGGCCGACCAGCTCCTCGACGGGGTAGCCGGCGATGCGGCAGAAGGCGGGGTTGGCGTAGGTGATCACCCCGCGCAGATCCGTGGTGGAAACCAGTTGTTCGTCGGCAGGAAACTCCACTTCGCTGTCCAGGGTATGGACGTCTCTGCGGGCCATAGGAATACGCTCCGATGTTCTTGTTGATAACTTTGTCGTTGTTATTGTGGCAGATCTGGAGGTGGCTGCAGGCTCGCGCCAGCAGGCGGCAGACCGGCTTCATAGGGGGCTGAATTTTGCCAACAATGGCGGATGAATGGTAGGGGCAAGTTGATGTTTTGTTGGCGAATCGTAAAAAAAAGGCGGCCATCGGGCCGCCAAGGAAAAAAGATAACACTACCTCTGTGGTACCCGGTAACGCACCTGAAGCTGGTCGAGGATCTGCAGCTGGCCCGGCAGACGGGCGGCGAAGTGCTCCCACGCCTTGCGGGCGGGATCGCTCCAGGCCACCTCGGCGGTCGCCAGCATGCGCGGGAACAACATATAGTCGAGGCGATCGCGAGAGGTGATCAGCTCCGACCATAAGGGGCTCAACACCCCCAGGATGTTATCGTTGGCATGGAAATCGGCTGGGGCCGGGTCACATGCGTAGACCTGCGCCAGATTGAGGGTACCCGCCCAGTAGAGGCCGGGTTCATGGATGTCCTGGCTCCAGGCCAGATCCAGATAGAGGTGCTGGACCGGTGCCATCACCACCGGATAACCGGCGGTGGCCGCGTCGAGCCCGGCCTGGAAGCTGGTCCAGGCGAAGATGGTGGCGTCCCGGCTCACCTTGTCGCCGTGCAAAATCTCCTCCCAGCCCAGCATCCGCTTGCCCTTGCCGGCCAGGTACTGCTGGCAGTGGCGCAGCAGGTGGCCCTGCAGCTCGCGGCAATCCTGATACCCCTGCTGCTTCATCAGCTGCTGGCAGGCGGGACTGTCGGTCCAGACCCCGGCGGGTACCTCGTCCCCTCCCATGTGCACCAGCGGCCCAGGGAACAGTTCGCACACCTCGTCCATCACGGCTTCCAGGAAGCGGTAGGTGCCGGGCAGCGCCGGGTTGAGCACGTTGTCGTCAAAATATTGCACCGACAGGTAGCGGGAGCGGTCGGCCTCCTCCACCAGCAGTTCGGGCAGCGCCTTGATGGCGGCGTGGCAGTGACCCGGGATGTCAATTTCCGGAATGATGGTGATGCCGAGCCCGGCGCCGTAGGCCACCAGCTCGCGCACCTCGCTCTGGGTGTAGTAGCCGCCGTAGGGCTCGGGGCCACCACTGAGCTGGGGCCCCACCGGCAGGGCGTGGCCGCGCCAGGCGGCCAGCTCGGTCAGCTGGGGGAAGGCCTTGATCTCGAGTCGCCACCCCTCGTCATCGGTCAGGTGCCAGTGGAAGCGGTTGAACTTGTAGAGGCTCATCAGTTTGAGCAGGCGCTTGAGGGTGGCGAGGGAGTGAAAGTGGCGGGCACAGTCGAGAAAGATGCCGCGAAAACCGAAGCGCGGTGCATCGCTGAGCTCGATGCAGGGCAGGCTCTCGCCGTGCTGCAGATACCACTGGGCCAGGCTGACGAGGCCGTGACGCCAGCCCGCCTCGCCGCTGGCGGCAATCACTATCTCCTCCGGGGTGATGGTCAGCCGGTAGGCCTCCGGGCCCAGCCCGCTTTCAACCAGCCGGATCTCGGCGTCGTGATCCTGCGCCAGCGCGAGCCCGGTCAGCTCGTTGAAGTGGGCCAGCAGCGGGCCGAGCAGGGGGCTCGGGCCGCTGACGTGGGCGCGCTCCGCCAGCCGGAAGTTGCCCTCCAGCAGCAACAGCCGATCCGGTTGGGGCACGATGCCCGCGAGCGGCTCCACCTCGGGCAGATCCGGCGCTGCAGTGGCGGATTGTGGCAGGCCCAGCTCCTCGCCGGTCAGCTCCACCGGCATCAGCTGGGGGCCGCCGCTGGCCTGGGGCAGGCTCAGGAAGAAGCCGCGCGGCATGTCGGAGAGGCGCTTGATGGGGGTGTTGCGACAACAGAAGCTGAGCTCGCTGGCCCCCGTTTGCGGGATCAAGACCTTGTAGCTGCCGCTCTGGCGCTCCAGCTCCCCCCCCTCTACCGAGCCGGGGTCGATGTGGCGGGCCAGGCAGAAGTGGAGTTTCCAGGGGGCATCCGGCAGTTGGCTCAGGCTGAAACGAAACCAGACGTCGTCACCGTCGCGTCGGTCGACCTGGGTGTGGATCAGGGGTGCAGACATGAAAATTCCTCTGATGGAGTGAAGGGGACGAACAGCCAGACAGCGTCCTTGTGGTATTGGTCAACCCCGGCCGGGAGCCGCAGGGCTGACATGGGCACCCCCCGCAGCGGGCAGACCGGGGTCAGGCCCGCACTTTGGGGTGGGGTGGATGGGGACAGGTTCAGGGATGCAGACATGGATAAGCCTCCGATCGGGCAAACAGGATGGCCCCCTCCAGCGCGTCGGCAGCGGGACTGACCAGCGGCAGGTGTGCCAGACGGGGGGCGAGGCGCATGCCGATGCCGCCGAGCAGGGCTATCCGGTCGGCACCCAGCTGGCGCATCCCCTCCAGCAGGGTAGCCAGCTGCTGGCAGGTCTCATCCAGCAGCTGGCAGGCGAGCTCGTCACCGTCGCTGGCGGCATCGAACACCCAGGGGGCGAAGCGGCCGTAGTCGGCGGGAATGGCGCGGGCGGCCCAGCGCACTACCTCGGCCTGATCCCGCTTGAAGTGGTCGAGCAATCGAATGGCGAGCGTGCTGGGGGGCAGGATGCCGTTGTGGCAGAGCAGCGCCTGCTGGATGGCGCGCAGCCCCAGCCAGGCGCCGCTGCCCAGATCCGAGATGGGAAAACCGCGGCCGGAGCAGGTGTGCAGCTGGCCGTGGCGATAGATGAGCCCGGCCGAGCCGGTGCCAGCGATGAGGATGGCACCCTCTTCACCGCCAAAGGCGCCCAGGCAGGCGCCGAAGGCGTCGGAGGTGAGCCGCACGCTCGCAAAGGGGAAGGGCATGGTCAGCATGGCGTGATAGCAGTCGGCCAGCTCGGCGGAGGCGAGCGCCAGCCCGACCCCCATCCGTTGCTGGGCATCCTCCGCCAGGCCGGCCTCGATACGGGCCTGCTCGATGGCGGCCAGCACATTGCCGTGGGCGAGCGCGATGCCGAGCTCCAGATTGGAGCCGGCGGCGCGCCCCTCGCCGAGCAGCTTGCCGGCCCGATCCCGAATGCGGGCACGGGTGTGGGTGCCGCCGCCATCGACCCCGACCCAGTACTCAATCATGTCGACCTCCATTTCCCTGCGCATTCTGCCAAGTGATGGCCAGAGCAAACCAGGCTGCATGCGGGATCCACTGCTCGCCCCAGCGCCAGTTCTGATCCAGCCGATCCTTGTACGCCGCTGGAATGAATGCGATCTCCGCCTCGTCATCGAAGCCGGCGGTGATGCCGTTGCAGATCCCCCCCAGCGCGTTGGGATAACCGGCGGTGTAGGCGGGGTTGTTGCTGCCATGGCCCGCCAGCATGCAGGCATTGAAGGGATTCTGCCCCAGGATCCAGTCGAGCTGGTGCTGGCCGAAGGTGAGCAGCGGCTTGCGCTGACGCGGCAGCTGGGCAGCGGCGGCAAACGCCATGGCGGCCAGCGACGCGAGACGAGCGTTCTCCCCCTGCCACCAGTAACCCGACTCGTTGTGATGGGGCATGAAAAAGCTCACCCGGGGCGTCTCATCGACCCCCTTCACATACTGGCGGGCGAGGGTGAAGGGGTTGCCGGGGCGGGCGCAAAGCGCCAGCTCGGCGGCCAGCGCCTGCTCGATGACGCGCTGGGCCGTCCCCTGGCGCGCCGGTTCCGGCTCGATGGCGAGATACTCCAGCAGCGCCAGCACCGGCAGGCCCGCCTCGGCGGCGTGGTAGTAAGGGCGCGAGCCATCCTCGTTGGCCGACCAGTAGTGGCCGAGCTCCGGATGGGGGCGCTGGCGGGCACAGAGCTTGCTGGCACGGACTCTCGCCTCATTCAGCCATTCGGAGCCCAAGGTGCGGGTCAGCTCCACCGCCGCCAACAGGGCGCAGTAGTCGTCGATGATGTTCTCGACCCCGTCGTCCAGATAGGCCAGGTTGTGCTCACGCAGGTGCAGGTAGCCGCGGCGGGCAGCCTCGGCGTAACGGCTGGCATCAACGTCGCCGCTGACGCTCTCGCGGGCGGCGCGGGCCAGCGCCGCGATGGCCATGCCGCCCCCTTGGCGAAAACCTGCCTGCCAGCTGGTGGACTTGAGCCCCTGCTGGGTGGCGTAGGCGCACAGCTCGCGCTGGGCGGGATCCTTGCTCCACTTGTCGAACAGGGTCATGTAGAAGAAGCCCGACTCATCCTGCATCCGGCAGAGGAAATCCGCGCCGTGCAGCGCCTCGTCGTTGAGCCGCTTGCAGAGGTTGACCCCGTCGATGTCCTGGCGCGGGGCCAAGAGCTCCCGGCACTTGAGCAGGGACCAGACCACCATGGGGGTCTGCTGGGGGTTGAGGTAGTTGGCGTAGGAGAGGTGGCTCAGGTACTTGCTCACATCCCCGCTGGCGTCATACCAGCCGCCGTGCACGTCTTTGTGCTGCTCGCTGCCAAACAGGCGGGCGCTGCGGTCGGCCCGATCGAAGGCGCCGCTGGCGCGCTGCCCCTTGAAGTAGTGAATGACGTCGGAGAGGCAGCGGCTCGCCAGCAAATCCTGGCCGATGGCAAAGGGGGCGGTGCGCACGATGCGCTCCTTGGCGCCCGTCTGGATGAGGGCCTCCAGCCGGTAGTGGCCGGGCTCTTTGCAGGGGGAGAAGTCGGCGCGCCAGTAGTGGCGCCCCTGCCAGCCCTCGACCTGGCCGGCCGGCTGCAGTGGGATTTCCAGCAGGATGCGCTCGTCATCCTGGCGCAGCAGCCTGAGGTGGCCGCGGATATCGAGGTCGGTGTCGCTCTGCAACAGGGCGATCTTCTCCCCGTCGCACTGGTAACCCACCTGATTGATCAAGAGTTCCATCAACGTCTTACTCCTGTGGCTCACCTGGCGTGGCGAGGCACATTGCGGGGCCCTGACGGCCCCGTGGCGAGGCGTGGCCGGACGCCGTGTCCGGCCAATCTGTCATTGGTAGAGGTAGCAGCGCACGAAGTGGTTGTCGGCGAGCTTGCTGATGGGGGGCAGGGTCTCCTTGCAGCGGGGCATCGCCTGATTGCAGCGCCCGGCAAACGGGCAGCCGCAGGACTCCGGCGTCCAGAGCGGGATCTCCCCCTTGCGGCCCCCCTCCAGCTCGGCGTGGATGCTCTTCTCGGGGTCCGGTACCGCCGAGATGAGCAGCTGGGTGTAGGGGTGCTGGGGGTGGTGCAGGATCTCGTCCACCTCGCCCCACTCCACCATGTGGCCCACGTACATCACCGCCAGATCTTCGGCCACGTAGCGGGCGGTGGCGATGTCGTGGGTGATGTAGAGCATGGAGACCCCGAGCTCATCCTTCATCTGCTCCATCAGGTTGAGGATGCCGATACGAATGGAGACGTCGAGCATGGAGGTGGGCTCGTCCGCCAGCACCACTTCGGCCTCCACCGCCAGGTTGCGGGCGATGTTGACCCGCTGGCGCTGGCCGCCGGAGAGCTGGTGCGGGTACTTGGCCGCGGTGGCCTTGGCAGGGGTGAGCCCCACCTTCTCCAGCAGGCCATAGACCATGTCGGGCAGATCTTTCTTGTCGATCACCTTGCTGTGCAGCAGCAGGGGGCGGGCGATGTGGTGGTAGATGGTGTGGGTCGGGTTCAGCGAACCGAACGGATCTTGCCACACCATCTGCACGCTCTGGCGGTAGTCGAGCAGGGCAGTGCCCTTGTTGAACTCCTCGAGGTCGCGGCCGCGATAGAGGATGCGGCCGCCGGAGAGCTTGTACATCTTGGCGATGATCTTGGCGATGGTGCTCTTGCCGGAGCCGGACTCTCCCACCACCGCCAGGGCGCGGCCCCGGTGCAGGTTGAAGGTGATGTCCGAGAGGGCCCGCATCTTGCCGCTCTTGATGGCGTTGGAGTTGACGGGGAAGTCCTTGTAGAGGTGCTGGACTTCGATGATGGGGGCGTCGGTTTGGGCGATTTGCATGACAGACATCCTTAACAGCCAGCGGCCTTGTCCAGATAGATCAGGGGATCTTGTTGCTCATCCTGCGCCTCATAGAGGTAGCAGGCGGTTTGTTGGCCGGGGCGGATCTCGGCCAGTTTGGTGTACTGCTGGCGGCAGCGCTCGTGCACCCTGGCGCAGCGGGCCTGAAAGCGGCAGCCCACCGGCACCTCCAGCAGGTTGAGCGGGGTGCCCGGGATCCCTTCCAGCACCGTCTTGGGCCCGTGCAGAGGTGGGAAGGAGTTGCCGAGCCCCTTGGTATAGGGGTGCAGCGGCGCGGTCAGGATCGCCTTGGCCGGCGCCACCTCAACCAGTTCACCGGCATACATGATGCCGATGCGATCGCAGAACTCGACCATCAGGGAGAGGTCGTGGGTGATGAACAGGATGGAGAAGTTGAACTTCTCTTTCAGCGCATAGACCTTCTGCAGGATCTCACGCTGCACCACCACGTCGAGCGCCGTGGTCGGCTCGTCCATGATGAGCAGCTCGGGGTTGAGCGCCATGGCGATGGCGATGACCAGCCGCTGGCGCATGCCGCCGGAGAACTGGTGCGGGTAGTCCTTGAGCCGGCTCGGGTGGATGTCGACGATGGCGAGCAGCTCCTGGGCGCGCTTGATCGCCTCGTAGCGAGTCAGCCCCGGGTTGTGGGCCAGCAGCACGTCGCAGAACTGCTCCTCCATCCGCAGCACGGGGTTGAGTGCATTCATGGCGGACTGGAACACCACCGACACCTGCTGCCAGCGGTAGGAGCGCAGCCGCTCGTCGCCGTAGTGGAGGATGTTCTCCCCCTTGAACAGGATCTCGCCGCCACTGATGTAGGCGGGCGGCTTGTGCAGCCGCGCTACCGAGAAGGCGACGGTGGACTTGCCGCAGCCCGACTCGCCGGCCAGGCCGAACACTTCACCGGGGGCGATGTCGAAGCTGACCGAGTTGACGGCGCGCACGTCGCCGTTCTCGGTGATGTAGTCGACGCAGAGGTTGCGTACCGACAGCAGGGGTTGTTGCGATCTCATGCTGTCTTCTCCTGTACGGCCGGCACCGGCGTGGTGACGGGGACGGCGAGTTTCTTCCAGCGATTGAGCCCCTTGTGGGAGCGCAGCTGCGGGTTGGCGATTTCGTCGATGGCGAAGTTGAGCAGGGCCAGGCCGGCACCGAGCGTTGCGATGGCGAAGCAGGGGGCCAGGATCTCCCACCAGGCGCCGACCAGGATGGCGCTGGAGGTCTGGGCGTTGTAGAGCATGATGCCCCAGCTCACGACGGTGGGGTCGCCCAGGCCCAGGAACTCCAGGGTCGCTTCGGTGACGATGGCGTAGATGATGGAGCCGATGAAGCTCACCCCGATGATGGAGATGAGGTTGGGCAATATCTCCACCAGGATGATGCGCCAGGCCGGCTCGCCCAGCACCTCGGCGGCGATGACGAACTCTTTCTCCCGCAGCGCCAGGGTCTGGGCCCGGATGACGCGCGCGCCATAGGCCCAGGAGGTAAAGCCTATGATGAGCGCGATCACCGTCGGTGACGCCTCCCCGATAAAGCTTGCCAGCACCAGCAGCAAGGGAAGGTTGGGGATCACCAGCACCACGTTCATCAGGAAGGTGAGGCACTCGTCTATGACGCCGCCGAAGTAGCCGGCGGTGATGCCGACCGTGATGGCGAGGGCGCACACCAGAATACCGGCACCGAAGCCCACCATCAGGGAGATGCGGGCGCCGTTGGTGAACTGGGCCCAGATGTCGTGACCCATGCGGGTGGTGCCCATCACGTACTCGGCACTGGGCGGCTGGTGCGGGCGGGAGACCCGCTTGGTCGGCTCGTAACTGGCCAGCAGCGGGGCGAACAGCGCCATCAGCACGAAGCTGACCACGATGAAGAGGCCGCAGGCGGCCTTCTTGTTGCCCAGCAGGATTTTCAGAATAGTCGGCATGCGCATCTTATTTGCCTCCGGTACGCAGACGGGGATCCAGGAAGACGTAGAGCACGTCGGCCAGGAAGTTGAAGCTGAGCATGGTGATGGTCATGATGAGCAGCTGCCCCTGAATGAGCGGGTAGTCGCGGGCCAGAATGCCCTGATAGAGGGTCAGACCCAGTCCCGGGTAGTTGAAGATCACCTCGGTGATGAGGGATCCGCCGATGACGAAGCCCAGCGCCATGGAGAGGGCGGTGACGCTCGGCAAGATGGCGTTGCGGGCGCCGTAGTTGAAGATCACCCGGTTGCTGGAGAGCCCCTTGGCCTTGGCCATGGTGATGTAGTCCTCGCCGAGCAGGTTGATCATGTTGTTGCGCATGGTGATGAGAAAGCCCCCCACCTGCACCATGGCCAGGGTGCCCACCGGCATGATGGCGTGGGTCAGGATGCTCTTGATGTGCTCCCAGCCCCAGTCAGGCTTGATCTCCGGGCTGTAGGCGTAGCCGATGGGCAGCCATTCCAGACTCACCCCAAACAGGAAGAGCGCCAGCAGCGAGATGACCACCGGCGGAATGGCCTGCATCACCAGGGTGAGCGGGGAGAGGAAGCTGTCCATGCGTCCGCCCCGGTGCCAGGCGGCGAAGATGCCGACGATGGAACCGATGGAGAAGCTCAGAATGGTGGAAGTGCCCACCAGGAACAGGGTCCAGCCGATGGCGCGGCCGAGCACGTCGGCGACCGGTTGGGGGTAGTAGCGCACCGAGGTGCCGAGATCCCAGGTGAAGACACTCTTCACATAGGTGAGAAATTGGGTGCCGATGGGGCCGTCCACGAACCCGAAGGTGGCCTTGAGGGCTTCCAGGGCGGCGGGTTCCATCATGGCGCCGGCCCGTGCAAACATGACGGAGACGGGATCCCCCGGCATGGCTCTGGGTAGCAGGAAGTTGATGGTGGCGGCCACCAGAAAGGCGACCAGATAGAAGGAAAAGCGTCTCAGTATGAATCCCATGATGATACCTTTTACTGCTGGTCCGCCCCGCGTCGGGCATAGTTACCCCAACCCCGGCAGCGCCGGGAAAAAAGGGGGATGGGCGGGGAAGAGGGCCCCCCGCAGGGGGCCGGGATTGATTAGCTGTTCGGCTTGAGTGACAACACGTGCAGCAGACGCTCCGGGGTGTCCGGGTGAACCTGCGGCTTGGCGACCGGGTTGTCGGCACTGAACCAGCCGTGGAAACGCTTGGTGCTGTATTCGTACCAGGTCGGGTTGTTGAATACCGGGATGATGGTCTGGTTGGCACCGACCTTGTCCTGGATCTCGAACATGATCTCCTTCTGCTTGGCGGCATCGGCGGTCTGGGTAAAGTCGTCGATCAGCTTGTCCAGCGCCGGATCCTTGTAGCGGGGTGCCGCAAAGCGGTTGCCGCGCTCACCCATGTTGCGGGAGTGGAAGGCCGTCTCGAAGTACTTGTGCGGGTTGGCACCGGCAAAGTAACCCTGCAGGGCGACGTCGAAGTCACCGGTGATGAGGTTTTCAGTCCAGACGGTGGCTTCCGGGGTGGCGGTCTTGGCGTTCAGGCCCAGTGCCTGCAGCCCTTCCACGCCGATCTGGGCGGTGTTGACCCAGTCGGTCCAGCCGTTCGGTACCAGCACCTTGAACTCGATCTTCTGGCAGGTGGGGGTGTCGAGGAACTTGTCGCCGTCACAATCCTTGTAGCCGGCCTGTTTCAGCAGGGCCTTGGCGCCTTCCAGATCGAACTTGTTGTACTTGCCGTACTTCTTGTCCACTTCCGGGTTGTTCCAGGAGTCAAAGGCTTTGCCCAGACCTGACGGGTACTCGTTGACGGTCGGGTAGCCGTAGCCCGCAATATCCACCATGGACTGGCGGTCCATCGCCATGGAGAAGGCGCGACGGAAGTTGATGTCGTTGAAGGCTTCGTGGTTGCCCGGTTTCTTGGCCTGGAAGTTGACGTTGAACGCCACCGTGCCGGAGGCCGGGAACCAGTACTTGTTGTTCTTCGGATCGTTGCCGACGTAGAGGCGCTCGATGTCCGGCACGAAGGAGCCGAACCAGTCCACATCACCCTTCATCACCGCGGCCAGTACCTGGTCGTTGGTGGCCATCTGCGGCATGCGCAGGCAGTCGATGGAGAGGTTGGCGTTGTCCCAGTAGTGTGGGTTGCGGCACTGGGTGTAGAGCTGGGCGGAGAAGTTGTCCACTTCGGTGAAGGGACCGGTGCCGACTGGTTTGTCGTTGGTGAAGGCGACCGGGTCTTTCACCGACTTCCACTGGTGCTCGGGCACGATGGGTACCAGTACCAGATCGTTCACCACGTTGGTGTTGACGTCGGTCAGGTCGAACTTGACCTTGTTGGGGGCCAGCTTCTCGACGCTCTTGATCTGGGTCCAGATTGAGCGCTCGTCCAGCGCCTTGTTAGCCTTGACCAGATTGAAGGAGAACAGGATGTCATCGGCAGTAAAGGGTTGACCGTCCGACCACTTCACGCCGTCACGCAGATCGAAGGTGACGGACTTGAGGTCCTTGCTGAACTCGTAGTGGGTGGCCAGACGATAGACGGGTTTGCCACCCTGCATATCGTTGAAGATCACCAGCGGTTCATAGATGAAGTGACGAGTGGTGTGCAACAGACCCGCTTGCAGGAAGGGGTTGAAGTTCTTGACCCACGCGGTCTCCTGTTGTGCGACCAGGGTCAGCACCGTCTTGTTGTCGGCCGCCATGGCGTTGCCGGCAGCGCCGGCAAGCATCATGGTGCCCAGCATTACAGCAGTAGAGATTTTGGATACTTTGGCAAGCATATTATTTCCTTTCTTATTTATATTCCTTGTTTGGATTTGAGCACCGACTTCGCATGCTGGGGAGGTCGGCCCTCAATGTTGGCCAGGTTTTGCACCCTTGTAGTTGTGTCATCCAACGTCCCTAGCAAAGCAGAGTTAACAGGAAAACAACAACTGTTCAGATCGTCGATATCGTAAAAATCGACGCCCTCACGTCAATTTCGTCAAAACCGCTTTTAATTCGATTTAAATCATCAGGTTATGTTAATTGCTTTGGCGTAATAAGTCCCTGTCAATCGACCTTCCATGACAATTGTGTGAATTGGATCGGCTCTCGTTTTGACGTATGGCGAAGGCTTAATTCTGCACAAAAAAAAACCGCCCCGGCAAGTGTGAGCCAGGGCGCAGATTGGGCGGTGGATATCAGGGTTTGCGGTTGGCGAGCTGGCGCAGGGTCTGGGCGCTGTGGTGCAACTGCTGGCGCTGGACCTCGTTGAGCTGGCCGTGATTGAGCACGTACTCGGCGGTGGCGACCACCGTCTTCCAGCGCGGCGCCTTGGGCAGGGTATCCAGGCTCAGGTACTTGTCGAGGGTGCGGGTCTGCGGGCTGGAGCGGTCCATGTAGACCCGCCACAGCTTGCTCTTCTCGGCCAGCACTATCTTGCCCTTGCCGGTGCTCTGCTGCCAGGCATCCAGGGTAAGCCGCATGGTGTCCACCAAGGCGCGGCGCAGGGGCTCGTCATCCTGCTGGCGGATGAGGTCGTCGGCGAGCGAGCGGAACTCCCCGCCCAGCCGGCTCAGCTCGCCCAGCAGCTGGCCATCCTCGATGATGGCCTGGCGTGACAGGCTCTTGAGGGCGTTCTCCAGCGCCATCACCCGGTTCTCGTCCTGCCGCAGCTCGGTGCTGAGGGTGAGGGCGAAGGCGGCCTGGCCTCCCAGGCTGATGGGCAGGGCGCGGGCATTGAGCTCGTCTTTCTGGCCGGCCACCAGAAACGCCAGCTGCTGCTCCCCCCGATCGTGCAGATCGGGCCACTGGCTGGTCAGCGGGCTGGCGAGCCAGTCGTCCAGCGGTTGCCCCTCCATGGCTTCCGGCTCCTGACCCAGCAGGCGGGCCAGCGCCCGCGAGGCGAACAGCACTGTGCCCTGGCCATCGATGAACACCATGGGGTCGGCCCCTTCACCGAGCAGGGCCAGCAGCCGCTCCTGATCCTGATGCAGCTGCTCCTGCAGCAGCAGACGGTGCTCTATCTCCTGCTTGAGCAAGCGATTCTCTACCAGAGAGGCGCGCCCGGCGCTGGCTTCCAGCAGGGCCCTGACCCGGGCGAACAGCTCCTCCTTGCAGAAGGGTTTGACCAGATAGTCGTTGGCGCCGGCGTTGAAGCCCTCCTCGATGTCTTTGGGCTGGTTGAGGGCGGTGAGCAGCAGTACCGGCAGCTTCTCCTTGGGGTGCTGCTGGCGTAGCCGGCGGCAGACGTCGAAACCGGAGAGGGTGGGCATCATCACGTCCAGCAGGATGAGGTCGACCGGCTCCTCGGCCAGCTTGGCCAGCGCATCGTGGCCGTCGCTGCTGGGCAGGATGCGATAACCGCAGGGCTGCAGCAGGTGGCGCAGGATGTGCAAATTGATGGGCTCGTCGTCCACCACCAGGATGAGAGGCGCATCCTCGGGGGGAGGGGGGAGATCCTCGCTCTCCCAGTCCGGCAGGATCAGCGGCTGCTGGCGCACCAGCTGGTGCTCGATCTGGCGGCTGTCGAGGGTCAGGCTGCCCGCCTTGCCGCTGGCGAGCGGCAGGGTGAAGGCGAAGGTGGAGCCGACGCTCGGCTCGCTCTCCACGAACAGCTCGCCCCCCATCAGGTGCACCAGCTGGCGGGTGATGGAGAGGCCGAGGCCGGCCCCCTGCTTGCTGACCTCCGGGCTCATCTGCACCAGCGGCTCGAAGATGTGCTCCAGGTGATCCGGGGCTATGCCGATGCCGGTGTCGGTCACCTTGATGCGCAGGAAGTTGCCCTCCACCAGGGCGCTCAGCACCACCTTGCCCTGCGGCGTGTACTTGATGGCGTTGCCCACCAGGTTGTAGAGCACCTGTTCGAGCCGCTGCTCGTCGGCCAGTACCGGCGGCAGCTCCACCGGGCTGATGTCCACCAGGGTGAGCGGCTTGGCCTGTACCAGGTGCTGGCAGAGATCCAGCACCAGCCTGATGACTCCCTTGGAGGAGACCGGCTGGGGGTGGATCTCCAGCTGGCCGTAGCGCATCTGGTGGTAGTCGAGCAGATCGTCCACCAGCCGGGCCAGGCCGTCGGCGCTCTTGATGATGAGCCCCAGCTGTTTTTGCTGCCCTTCGGTCAAGTCCTGCTGGCTGGCAAGCATCGACTCGGCCATCCCCTTGATGCCGTGAATGGGGGTGCGCAGCTCGTGGGAGGTGTTGGCCAGCAGCTCATCTTTGAGCTTGTCCGCCTGTTGCAGACTGAGGTTCTGCTTGTGGGTCAGCTTGACCTGCTGCTGCAGCTCCTGGGTCTGGCGCTCGATGAGTTCGATCTTGTCCTTCACCGAGCGCTGCATGTGGCGAAACGCCTGGGCGAGCCGGTCGATGTCATCGTCGGTGCGTTCGATGGCGATGGGGTGATCCAGCGCACCGTCGGCCACCTGTTCGGCGGCGGCGGTGAGGGAGCGCAGCGGCGCCGTGATGGAGTGGGAGAGCCAGCGGGAGAAGAGGATCAGCAGCAGCAATGAGCCGGCCCCCAGCAGGATCACCAGGGTCTCCAGCTGGCGGATGGGGCGATAAGCCTCGCTGGTGGAGATCTCTGCGATGAAGGCCCACTCGGTGTCGAACACCTTCACCTGGGTGTAGGCGGCCAGCACTTCGTCATCGTGGTAGGAGCGAAACAGCCCGACCCCCTGTTCGCCGGAGAGTGCCTTGACCACCAGCGGCGTCTGCAGCGGCCGGAAGTTGGGGCGAAAGCTATTCTCCACGCTGAATTCGGGTGCCAGCCAGGCGTTGGCCCGCATCCGCTTGTCCGGGCCGATGAGGATGGTCTCGCCGGTCTCGCCGAGCCCTTCCCGTTCCGCCATGATCTGGTTGAGCTTGTCAGGCAGCAGCTCGAAGATCACCACGCCGCGCACATAGTCGTATTGCATCACGGGGGCCGCCATGTAGGCGACCACCTGGCCGGTCAGCTCGTTGCGGCCAAAATCGGTGAACTCGAAGATCTGCTGCGGCTTCTGGCCGCCGTCGAGGCGGCGTTTGATCTTGGCGAAGGTGCTGCCAAGGCCGCTCGACTGGTAGGGGCCGGAGAGCAGGTTGGTGGCGAAGTTGGCGTGCTTGGTGACCGAGTAGACCACGTCGCCGTTGAGATCGATGAGAAAGATGTCGCTGTAGTTGGACTTGCGCACCATATCGGCGTAGCCGCGGTGAAAGCGCTGGTGCACCCGGCCGTACATCTCGTCCGCCAAGATCAGGGCGCTGATAGAGGGTTCGATGTCGCTGGTGCTGTCGGGTTTTTGCAGCTGATCCCAGGAGCCCGGCACATAGCGGGCCTGAGCGCGGGCACGGGCCTCCTGCGGTGTGGTGCCGAGTTTCTCGAAGGCTCCGGTGAAGCCATAGAAGCGACCGATACTGTTGCCGGCAAAATCCTGCTGGGAGAAGTTGATGATCTGCTCTTTGAGGTTGCCGAAATAGTCTTCCAGCTGGTTCTTCTTGATGTTGCGAACGGAAACCAGATGGTTGGAAGTCTGGGTGGTGAGATCCTTGCCGTGGCTATAGAGGAA
Organism: Aeromonas sp. QDB54; assembly: GCF_027707385.1. NCBI lineage: Bacteria > Pseudomonadati > Pseudomonadota > Gammaproteobacteria > Aeromonadales > Aeromonadaceae > Aeromonas > Aeromonas sp. QDB54. The sequence continues at coordinate 386,586 of NZ_JAPCIT010000001.1, forward strand.
AAACAGGGTGACGACCAGGAAGGGCACCATGGCTAGCATGAAAAATGCCAGCATCAGCTGCGGCCTGAGCCCACGGGGCTTGAAGATCCATTTCATCGGGTGATTTTCAATTGAGAATCCGGTTACTAACCGCAGCAAGTCTCTGACTAAAGGCTAATCATTTCAATGACTTTTTCTCAAATTCGCCTGTGGGGTCACAGCCTGGTGCGGATTTTTTGGGCAAGCCGTCTAAACCCTGAGCAAACAGCACGGGAAAGGGGCCAAAGTGCGAAAAAAGGGTTGTGCCCGCGCTCGGGGTACGTATAATGCGCCTCGTTGTCAGGCAACTGGCAGCAAGCAGTACAGGCGGGAATAGCTCAGTTGGTAGAGCACGACCTTGCCAAGGTCGGGGTCGCGAGTTCGAGTCTCGTTTCCCGCTCCAAT